>DATITN010000177.1:0-13149 GCA_035467795.1 Arachnia sp.
AAACTGGAGCCCGGCTACACGCACCTCAGCTGCATGGTGCCGGTCCCGGCGCTGGTGGCCCAGGCTGTGGACCTGGCCGCCGAGGGCGCGATCATCAACGCGTTCGCTGGGATTCCGGCCGGCACGCTCGGCTCGTTCGACCTGCAGGGCATCATCGAGCGCCGGATCTTCATGCTCGGCACCAGCGGCTCGGACGTTTCGGACATGCGTATGGTGCTGCGGAAGATCGAGGAGGGGATCATCGACACCCACATCTCCCTCGACGCGGTCACCGGGATGGCCGGTTTCCGCGACGCGATCGAGTCGGTGATGAACCGCACCTCTGGCGGCAAGATCATGGTCTACCCGTCGCTGCACGATCTGCCGCTCACCCGCCTGGTGGACATGCCGGAGAAGCTCCCGCACGTCGCGGCGCTGTTGAAAGACGGTGTGTGGACGAAGGAAGCCGAGGAGGCCCTGCTCGCCGGCTGATCCCCTAAGGCTGGGGAGCGACCCCGGTGCCCGTCCCCATGCTCCTCACGGCCCGGCGCCCCCGCGGGCTGAGGTGCCGCCCTGGCCCTCGAAAGGCGCCTCGGGCGGCCTCGTAGCCTGAGACACCGCAGCTGACAAGCCCACCTTCCCCAGACTCCCGCTGGCTGAGCCAGGCGGGCGCGCAGCTGCGTCGAAGCCACTGGCACCCGGCCCGAGGCCGACGCCGAGGTTCAGGCCATCGCGCCGCGGCCGCTGGCCTGGGCACCCATGACCTCACCGGCTGCGTCCTCTACGACTCCTGCGAGCCGTGCCCGATGTGCCTCGGCGCGACGCTGTGGGCGCGGGTGTCGCGGGTGGTGTTCGCCGCTCGCCACAAGGCGGCAGGATTCGACGACGCAGCTATCTACTCCCAGCTGTGGCGAGGGTGTCACGACGATGGGCTGGACCCACGTGTCGCATCCGGACCGGTCCACGCCCTTCAAGGCCCGGGACGGCCACGAGGGCCCTGTACCATACTGAGCCCGCACTTGGGGGCATCACCCTCGTGCGCGCCGTATCCTGAGCGCCTCGAGTGCCCCCCTCAGCGCTAGTCCCCGGCGGTGCATCCGGCTGTAGACCGGGCCCCACCGATGCCACCATCGCGCCCCCTGGATGTCCACGAGCAGAGCCAGCGTCGCCTGGCGTTCCCGTTCCCGCCAAGCCATGAACTCCGGGTCTGATGAGGTTGTGCTCATCTCGGTACGGAACCGCGTCCGCACAAGGACAGCGTTGGGCCGATGCTGCCCCCAGAACAAGAAGTCGTCCCCACCCCAGATTCTGAGCTTGTCCGGGATCGGCACGTAGTCCTCCCGTCGCAGACACATGAATGTGCCAAACACCAGGTTGAACTCCGGCGCCACACGGTGACTGATCGGTTTGCTGTACTCGGTCGGTTCGAAGCAGGGATGGTCCGGACCAACCATTGCGAACAGGCCTCGGCGCAACACCCGGGCACATTCATCAAAGACCTCGTCTCCGAACCTCACATCATCGTTCACGAAGGCGAGGAACGGGTACCGCGCTTCTCGCGCGCCGAGGTTCCAAGCTGGGTTGACGAAGATGTTCCGGGACTGTTGGAGGACCCGGACCTTCGGCGATTCCCAGGACAGGGGTTCGGGTGCATTGTTGATGACCAGCACCTCCCCGACCAGAGGATGGGCCGCGCACTGCTCCACCAGAGTCCACAATTCGCGCGACCGCTGCAGGGTCGGGATCACGACGCTGAAACGCTCATCTCGCACGCTCTCATCGTCGCATGGCGAGCGCCTGACTGCCCTCACCCCACCTCCGTGACGAAACCGTCGCAAACTCTTCAAGGGCGCCGGCTCAGCAATGCCTCCGCTAGCGCGATGTCGTGGCGGCCGTCGATGTCCACACCCTCAAGCTCGTCCATGATGACCAGCCCGATGCGCCCACCCATCCTGTTGTGCGTCTGCTCATAGATCTCCGTGCGCGTGAGGTAGAGCGAACCTGTCTCGCGGTACCGCAACTGCTCCGGTGCCATGTCCTGACGCCGACGCCTGTGCTCCCAGTCCCAGTGTGCGACGGCCGCCCCTCTTTCGAGCGACCAGAGGAAGGGAGGATTCGGCACCACACCCACGAGCGAGTCGACGCCGCCGGCGTCGAACTGTGCCAACGCGCGCTCGATCGAGCCTGGCAGCCGGACCGGGGACGTGGCCTGAAGCAGCAGAACGCGATCCGGCCGTCCGAACACGTCTGTACAGGCCTGGATCGCGTGCTCGACCACAGGCTCAGTAGGTGTCTCGTCCTGAGCCAGGTCCGCTGGGCGCTCGATCACCCATGCGCCGGCACGTTCCGCGACCTCCGCTATCTCGGCATCCTCTGTGGACACGGCCACCCTCATGCCGGGAGCGGCGAGGGCCTGCTCGATACTCCAGACGATCAGCGGCTTGCCGGCGACCGCGATCAGGTTCTTCCGGGGGATTCCTTTGGACCCGCCGCGGGCGGGGATGACTGCAAGCGTCGACATGGGCCCATTCTTGACCAGCGGCCGCCCCTGTTCCACTCGCAGCGGAAGCGTGGCCTGCGCCTAGGACGGTCGGGCGGGTCGGCCGCCTGAGGTTAGGATTGTGGCAGCCGCCTGGGAGGAGGGTAATGACCACTCAAGTGCCCTTCAATGACCTCCAACGCGCAGCGAACGCCCAGTCGGCCCAGTTGGCTGAAATCTTCGACGTGGTGAGGGCCGGCGGGTGGTTCGTTCAAGGTCCACATCACGCGAGGTTCGAGCGCTCTCTTGCCGACTACCTCGGGATCGAGTTCGTGCTCGGGCTTGGCAGCGGAACCGACGCGTTGGAGCTGGGGCTCCGCTGCGTGGCCACACCGAAGCGCAACGTCGTTATCACCGTCGCCAACGCGGGTGGCTACACCTCCTGCGCCGCCGTCTCCGCGGGGTTGCTGGTTCGCTACTGCGACGTTGACCCGGAGACCCACACGATGTCCCCGGACTCCTTGGCCCCGCTTCTCGACGACGGCGTCGCGGCGGTGGTGGTGACCCATCTGTACGGCCGCCTCGGCGACGTCCCGGCGGTCCATGCGCTCTGCGCTCCACACGGAATCCCTGTGATCGAGGACTGTGCCCAGTCTCTTGGCGCGAGGAACGCCGACGGGATGGGTGGGACCCTCGCCGACATTGCCACCTTCAGCTTCTACCCCACCAAGAATCTGGGTGCGCTAGGCGACGGCGGCGCGATCGCCACCAGGCACGCCCACTTTCGTGACCGCCTGCGGAGCCTGCGTCAGTACGGATGGCGGGGCGCCAAGTACAGCGTCGTGGATGAAGGTGGGCGCAACTCGCGTCTCGATGAGCTTCAGGCAGCCATCCTCGACTTCCGGCTAGGCCTACTGGACGACGGCAAAAGACGGCGACGGGAGATCGTGGCGACCTACCGCTCCGCTGCTTCTCCGGTGCTTGAGGTGTTGCCCGCCAACGACGAGTCCCACGTCGCCCACCTCGCGGTCGTCCTGGCCCCCGACGCCGCAGCGCTCCAGCGTCACCTCGCGGAGGCGGGGGTGCAGACCCACGTTCATTTCCCGGTCCCGGACCACGAGCAACCGGCCTGGGCGCGGTTCGCCTCCGGACCGCTGCCGGTGACCGAGTCATTCAGGGGACGGATCCTCTCCCTCCCGTGCTTCCCCGAATTGTCCACCCAGGAGATCGACCAGGTGTGTCGCGCTCTCGCGTCCTACAAGGAGCCCGCACTGTGAGCTACTTCGTCCACGAGAGCGGCATCTGTGAGTCCCAGCAGATCGGCCATGGCACGAGGATCTGGGCCTTCGCGCATGTCCTTCCCGGAGCCCGCCTGGGCGCGGACGTCAACGTCAACGACCATGTCTTCATCGAGAACGACGTCATCATCGGCGACCGGGTGACCGTGAAGTCCGGGGTCCAGGTCTGGGACGGTATCCGCCTCGAGAACGACGTATTCGTCGGACCGAATGTGACGTTCACCAATGACCACTTCCCGCGCAGCAAGCAGTACCCCGAGTCCTTCGCCGTGACGACAGTCCAGGAGGGCGCCTCGATCGGTGGGGGCGCAGTAATCCTCCCAGGCCGCACGATCGGCAGATACGCCATGGTGGGTGCTGGTGCCGTCGTGACCCGCGACGTCCCCCCGTACGCCATCGTGGCCGGCAACCCTGCCCGGATCATCGGCTACGTCGACGACGCCCACCGTGAGCGCAGAACACCTACCTCGGTGGCACCTGAGGTAGGGGACGGTCCGGGCGCGCTCATCCCGGTCACCGTGGCGCAGGACCTTCGCGGCTCATTGGCGGCGCTGGAGTTCGCGGATCTCCCCTTCACCCCGCGACGCTTCTTCACTGTGTTTGCCGTCCCCAGCGCTGACGTACGCGGCCAGCACGCACACCACACGTGCGAACAGCTCCTGGTCTGCCTGGCCGGCTCGGTCACCTGCCTCGTCGACGACGGAGTCCGGCGAGCCACCTACCGCTTGGACAACCCGGCCATCGGCCTGTACATGCCCGCCCTCACCTGGGGATCGCAGTACGCCTACTCGGCTGACGCAGTGCTGGGCGTGTTCGCCAGCCTTCCCTACGACAGCGCCGACTACATCCGGGACTACGAGGAGTTCCTGAGGGTGACAGTCGGCAGGGACACCCCCGCTCAAGACGGGCACTGACGCCGTGGCCAACGACGCCGCTCGCGTGACGCTGGTCGCCGCCTGCTACAACCACGAGCCCTACATCCAGCAGTGCTTCGAATCGATCGCCCGGCAGAGCCTGCAGTCGTTCGACCTGATTGTCACCGACGATGCCTCCACGGATGGCTCGCGCGGTCGCATCCTCAGCGAGCTCGGGCGGCTCGGCCTCTCTGCAAGGACGGTGTTCAATGCTCGAAACCGCGGCATCTGCGCCACCTTCAATGCCGCCCTCGAGCTGGTCCAGACCCCCTACGTCGCGTTCCTGTCCACGGACGACGCTCTGGCTCCTACCCGGCTGGAGCGTCAGCTCGAGATGTTCGACGAGCAGCCAGAGGACGTTGCCTTCATCTACGGGGACATGCCTGTGATCGACGATTCCGGTGAGCCCACCGGGGAGCACTTCTACAACGCCGCAACTGTCAACCGCTACCGCGCGGACCGAGCGGCAATGTACGAGGAACTCCTGGGCGGCAATTTCATCGCTGCGCCTTCGGCCATGATCCGGACCAGCGCATTGCGTGCCATCGGAGGCTACGACGAGACCCTTGCTTACGAGGACTACGACGTCTGGTGCCGCCTGGCCCGGCACCACCGGGTGGGCTACTCAGACGAGCCGCTGGTGCTGTATCGACGAGGGGTGTCCGCCACCGGCGCCGCATCACTCTCTGACGAACTCAATGCGTCGCGCCGGGTCCAGTACCTCGTCACCAACGTGCGGATCCTCGCCAAGCACCTCGGAGAGTCGACGCGGCTGGACCGCCTCATCACCGGGCGCGCCTACAGCTACGCGATGGAGGCCTACAAGCTGGGCTCGCGGGACAAGGCGATCTACCGAGCCATGATCGACCATCTCCGGGTCCACCCGAGCCCGCGCGGCGCGATCTTGACACTCCTGGCATTCTGCCGGGTCCCGATCCAGCGGTTCCTTCCGGCGATCGGCTGATCATTACCGTTCGTTACCGGGGCTCAGCTCGTCTGCGGTGGCTTGGTGACGAACCGATCCCAGAGCCGCCCAACGCGCATGAAGCGGTTGAGCAGAGCTTCCACCCTCCCGTATCGGCCGGCCCAGTAACGAGCCTGGGATGTGGCGGCGTCTGCGATCGGCGACTGGAGAGTTCCCCACAGATACGCCGCGGCCAGGTCCGCCTCGATGACGGCCAAGGCGATAGCGGAAGCATGATCCGGGTTGTTCGACATCATGGCGTGACGAGTGGCTCGTAGGGCTTCTACGCCCCGCGAGTTGTCGATCTGACGTGAGCTCTGTTGACACTGGTAGTAGTACCTCGCACCGTCGACGATGCGTGCGCGTCCACCGGTATTGAGCAGCAACCTGCACCACCACTCCCAGTCTTCGTAGCCGACCCTGAGACTCTCGTCGTACCCGCCGAGCTGACGCCAATCCGATCGACGGAACATGCTTGAGTTGTTGATGGGGCACTGTCGCAGCATCTGGCTCCACTCGATCTCAGACTCCGGCACAACGAGGTCCGTATCCGCCCCGAATCGCTGCCACTCGGAGAAGGCGATGGTCGTCTCCGGGTGGCCTCTCAGGTGCGCGGTGAGTGACCCGATGAAACCCTCTCCCAGATAGTCATCAGAGTCCAGGCACAGCACGTATGTGCCGGAACCTTCGCCGATGCCGACATTCCGCGCCCGAGCCGGCCCGCCATTAGGTGTGTGGATGACCTGGACGTTGAGGGAGTCCAGTGCGGTGAGAGTCTCACCCCTGGTGGATCCATCGTCCACGACGATCACCTCCGCTGACGGCGCGACGGCTGACGCCACTGCGCGGCGGAGGTTCTCTGGGCTCTCGTTGAAGCACGGAATGACGACGGTGACGTCCATGCCTCTAGCGTGGCAGAGTCCACTAACCTGGGGCAGTGCGTATCGGCGTCGTCACCCCGTGGAACATAGACGACCCGCGCGCCTGGTCGGGCATGGTCCGGCCCATGGTCGCCGCACTGAAGGAACGCGCGGATGTGGTCCCGTTCGTGACGAAGCAGGTACCCGACTCCATCGTGGACCGCGGGTTGGCCCGTGTCCTCGACGGCCGCTTTGGCCAGCGCTACCTCGTCGGGCACGCAGTAGCCACCAGCGTGAAGCGCGGCCGGGCGCTGGGGCGCCGGTTGAAAGAGAACCCCGTCGACGTGATCCTCGCCGTCGCGGCCTCGCAGGACATCGCGTTCCTGGACACCGACATCCCGGTGGTGCAGGTCTCGGACACGACGTTCCGCGCGATCAAGGACTTCTACCCGCTGTTCAGCAACCTCAACCCGCTCTCCGAGGCCCAGGCGGCCGTGCAGGCCCGCCGATCCGCCCGGCGGACCGGTCATACGCTGGCCGCGACCCGATGGGCGCTCGACGCTCTCCTCCGCGATGACGCGTTCCGCAGGGAGGACGTCACAGTGGCCCCGTTCGGGCCGGCTGTCCAGCCGAGGGGCGATGAGATGCCCCGCCCGACGACCGGGCCTCTCAGGGTCCTCATGGTGGCGAGCGACTGGGACCGCAAGGGCGGCCCGGACGTGTTGGCCACATGGGAGGAGCTGCGGCGCCGCGGGTTAGAGGTCGACCTCACCGTGGTGGGTGACGCGCCCTCGCTTCCGGAGGGGATCCGTCGGCTGGGGAGGGTCTCGCCGGATCAGATGCGTGATCTGTACGCCTCCCATCATGTGTTGCTGGAGCTGGCCACCAACGCCGCAGGCGTCACGCTGACCGACGCCGCCGGCTTCGGGCTTCCGACGGTGGCCGCCGATACCGGCGGCGTGTCGACCATCGTTGACGACGGGGTCACAGGGTTCCTCGTGGCTCCCGGGGCCGTGAACTCCGCGGCCGACCAGCTCACCCGCCTTGTGGACCCTTCGCTGCGAGAGTCGGTGGGGTTGGCGGCCCGTGAGCGCGCGGACGCGCTGCTGAACTGGCGGGCCTGGGGGGACGCGGCGCTTCGAGCGTGTCAGCTCGCGCTGAGCACGACGGCATCGCGCAAACGAGGGTCTGCCTCCGTCGCGCGACCGGGCGCACGCGACGACTCGGGGACCGGCCCCATCGTCGTCCTGTCCCCGGCCATCCCATACCCCGGCATCGAGCACGCAGGCGGCCAGTACATCCGCAGGCTTCAAGAAGCGCTCCAGGCGCACACGCGTCCCACCTGGATGGCCATGGACCGCCCCAGTCTGCGGCACTCGCTCCGGCAGCCGGGTGTGGTGAAGGAGATCGAACTCCTCGGTGACTCGGAGGCGTCCTCTCCGCTCCGGCGGCGCTCCTACGCTGTGGCCGACTGGGTCGAGTCGAAGCTGGGCCGCCTGGATCCCCAGCCGATGCCCCTGGCGCCGGCCCTCGATGTCCTCCTGAACCCCCATGTCCGACGACGCATCCGTGAGGCTCGGCTCCTAGACTTCCAGTGGGCCAACTACACCAAGCTCTCGACCCTCACCCGCGTCCTCAACCCCCGGGCCCGGATGCACTTCACCTTCCACGACGTGCTCAGCCAGAAGTGCGATCGCTCCGCCGAAGCGGCGACCGACAGTCTGCGACGCGCCAGGTGGCGGGTGAGTGCGCTCCTCGCGCGCCGGTGGGAGCGGAGGGCGGTGTCGCGCGCTGATCTGTGCCTGGTCTTCAGCCAGAAGGACAAGGATCTCCTGGACCCCTCGGGGAGGGGCAACGTCGTGGTCATCGATCCCCCGCTCGCGGATGGCCGGCCACCCACCCACCTGCCCAACGACGACGGCCACATCCTCTTCGTCGGCTTCATGGCGCGGCAGGTGAACCTCGATGGGCTCTTCTGGTTCCTCGACGAGGTGTGGCCGACGGTGCTCCGCCAGGTCCCGCACTCACGTCTCCGAGTGGCGGGAGGGGCCATGCCTCCAGCTGTGCACGACAGGATCACAGCCCGGCACCCCAGCGTGGACGTTCTGGGCTTCGTGCCTGACCTTGATGACGAGTACAGCCAGGCCGGCGCCGTCGTTGTGCCACTTCGCCAAGGGGCCGGCGTGAAGTTCAAGACGATCGACGCGCTACTCCAAGGGGTACCCGTCGTCACCACGTCGGTCGGAGCCGAGGGGATCGGCAGTGCGGGGCTGTTCGCCGGCCTGGCGGATGGGCCGGGCGAATTCGCTGACGCGCTCGTGCGGGTACTTCAGCACAACGCCGACGCGGTCGCCGCGGCTCGATCAGCGCAGGAGTGGGCGTGGGGGCGCTACGGAGTCGACAGGTTCCACACCACCATCGGCTCCCTCTATTTCTAGCCTGCCAGGCTCACAACGGCGAACGCGTCCGCCGTCGGAGCGACTCAAGACAGCGGGCTGCCTGAAAGACTGCGGCTCCGGCGGCTCCGCGGAACTGACCCTCGCGGAGAGTACGGGGCACGAGTTTCACCCACTCAATGAACCACCTGAGCGACGTCTTCCAACTCGCGGTGACGATCGGTTCGTCGCGGTGCTTGTCGTAGAGGGCCACGTGAGCCCGCCCGTAGCGGTACTGCTGGCGCAGGAAGTTACGCAGCCCGCTGCGCTGATAGTAGTCGAGGCTGGCGTCCCGACTGTGGGTAATCGTGTTTCCGAGCCCCGTGATCCGCCACCCGAAGTCCACGTCCTCCTGGCCTCGGTCCAGCGAGGCATCGAAGCCACCCGCGGCGTTGAACACCTCTCGGCGCATGCCCATGTTGCAGCCGGGCATGTAGGGGCGGTAGTTCATCGACACCGGCACGGAGTCCGCATTCCAGACATCCCGTCGCTTTGGCTCATCGGGGCTGATGATCACAAGCGGGCCGGTCGCGGCAGGTGAGACCGCGAGGGCCGCGCGCATCGCCGCCACCCAGCCCGGGTGCACTCTGTCGTCGGCGTCGCAGATGAGAATCAGCTCCTCCTGCGTCGCCCGGATCGCGATGTTACGGGCGCTGGCGACCCCGCGGCGCGCGGAGGAGTCGACGACATCAAGGCGCGCGAACCGTGGAGGCCAGGCCGCCGCGATCCGGCGGGTTCCATCGGTCGACCCGTTGTCACTGATGACCACACGGAAGTCCAGATCCGTCTGCGCATCCAGGGCGGCCAGCTGACGAGACAGCGTGGCCTCCACGTCGAGTGCCGGTACCACTACGACGACTCCACCCACAAGAACCCTCCGCCCTAAGCGCCGACACCGGCGCAGCCTGATGTCATGCTAGACATGGCAGACTGCAGGACGCGACCCCTTGGCCCGAGTGGAGGTCGAATGCGCACCGTGAGGACCGTGACCGATTCGCCCACGCGCCCTGACGCGGTCACGACGGTGGTCCTGAGCCAGGCGGACCCTCGTCACGGTCCGTACGGCATCGACATCCTGCCCCGATTCGGATACGACGTCGTGGGCGTGTCTCCCCGGCGCAACCGGGTTCTTCGGAAGTTGCGCGACGTCATGGAACACCGATCCGGGGTGCTGATGGACGTGCCGATTCGCTCCGCGCCTTCCGTCCTGTCCGCAGATCTCGTCCTCGGGCTCCTGGAGCCCATCACTGAGCTGGCGGCGGTACTGAAGGGCCGCGGAATCCCGCCCTACGCAAGGCCACCGCTGGTGATGATCGAGTGCTGGCTGGCCGAGTGGCTGCGCAACGCGGACGCGCTGACCCGGAGGCGGCTCGTTGACCGCTTCAAGGGTGCCGATCTACTCCTCGCCCTCAGCCGGAATCAGATCGATATCCTCGTCGACTCGGGATTCCGCGAAGATCAGGTCGATGCGATCGTGTTCGGTTGCGCCCCCGGGCTCTTCGAGGGCCCCGCCGTGGAGCGGGACCTCGACATCGTGGCTGCGGGCTTCGATCGTGGGCGCGACTACGCGACCTTTCTGGAGGGCGTCCGCGACCTCGATGCGCGCGTCCACCTGCTGTGCCAGCCTGCGAACCTGGCGGGCCTGAGCATCCCAGGCAACGTCACGGTCGACGGGGTGGTGCCGTACGACCAGTACCGGTCCATGCTCCGCCGCGCCAGAGTCGTTGCGGTTCCAACCCGAGAACTCGCCTACCCCACGGGGCAGTCGGTGGCACTGGATGCCGGCGCCGCAGGAGCGGCTATCGCGATGACCGGCACCGTGCCCCTGTGTGAGTACTTCGATGACTCCAGCGCCGTCACGGTCCCCCCACGAGACGCCGCCGCATGGGCGACGAGCCTCCGCGACCTGCTGAGAGATGAGCCACGGCGGCTGCAACTGGCTGACGCGGCGCACCGTCGCGTGCTCGACAACTACACCTACGAGCACATGTGGGGAGCCTTTCGTCAGAGCCTGCACGACCATTGCCTCCCGGCCTACTTGCCGAACGTTGGAGGACGCAACGCGGCGCAATCACCGTAGGATCGGTCCACGACTGGCACACTCCAAGGCCTCAGCAGCGCCTGCTCATGTGGGAGCACGAAGTCGCATCGCGGGAGGGATCCGTTGTCCCTCTGCCCACACGTTGCCGCAGCTGGAACGACAGGCAGACCGGATCAGCCGGGTAGCGCCTCGGGCTGTCCGCGCAGTGGCCAACCACGTCGAATGAAGAGGACCACCCGCGGCTCGCCTAGACTCCCTGACAGGCAGACGTTGAGGGGGTTGAACTATCGATGCGTGAGTTCACCACGATGTGGCAGGATCTGCGCACCGTCTTCACAATCGTTCCGTGGCGCGTCCGCCCTAGGTTGATTCAGATCGCCTCAGGGTCGGTGGCCATCGCCCTCATCGACATGGTGGCTGTCGTCCTCATGCTTCCGGTGATGCAGCTGGTGTCTGGCACACCCGTCGCTGACAGTGCAATACTCACAATCCTGTCTGATGTGCTCCGGGTCAGTTCGCCCGACACCCTCCTCCTGGCGACCCTGATCATCGTCGCGGCACTCATGATCACAAAGAGCCTCCTCACCCTCGCCTTCAGATGGTGGAGTGTCGGTGTGATCAACCGGGCTCAGACCGATGCCACCGGCGTCCTCATGGATCTGTTCATGACCTCACCCTTCGAAGCGCACCGAAAGAGGGCCACCGGGGACATATTCACCAGCCTCAATGGCTACATCCCCTCAGCATTTGGGGCCGTGACGCTCGGGCTCATCCAGATCATCGTCGACGGAACGCTGGTGATCGCGATCATGATCGCCCTCTTCGTCCTGTCTCCGATCGCCACTCTGCTCGCACTGACATTCTTCGGTCTGACTGCCATCGCCATCCAGGCTGTTCTGAAGAACCGCCTCATCCAGCTGGGAGACAAGATGCGCCTGGCAGGTCTCCGCGGATGGTCCTACCTGACCCCGGCGATCGACGGATTCAAGCAGGCGAGGCTCTCGGAGGCGGGCGCGACTCTGTCCCGCCGGTTCATCGAGACGAAGGTCGAACAGAACGAGCTCGGGCGAAGGGCCTCTCTCCTCAACGAACTCCCACGCCACCTTCTGGAGGTGATGATGGTGGTGGGCATCGCCCTGCTCTCAGTGATCCTGTTCGCCACCTCGGCACCGGGTACCGCATTCAGCATCCTCGGCGTCTTCGCCGTAGCGTCGATCCGGATGGTCCCCAGCCTCAACCGGCTCATCGCCACCGTCGGCGCGATCCGGGCGAACGTCTCGAACCTCGACGCTTTGGCGAGGCAGATCGACGAACTGCGGGCCGAGTCCTTCCGCGACGACTACGACGAGCTGCCCATCCGCTTTCCCAACGAGGACATCGCCTTCACGGACCTGACGTTCCGCTTCCAGGATGGAGAGGAGCCAGTGCTCGACCGGGTCTCCGGCGTCATCCCCCGAGGCAGCATTGTGGCGCTCGTCGGATCGAGCGGCGCGGGAAAGACCACGTTCGTCGACCTCCTGACTGCAATGTTTCAGCCCACGAGCGGCCGCATCACTGTGGGTGGATTGTCGATCCACGACCATCCGATGTCGTGGCGCCGCCAGATAGGTGTGGTGCCTCAACACGTGTTTCTGTGGGCGGAATCGATTCGCCGTAACATCGCTTACGCCATCCCAGATGAGGAGATCGACGAGGATCGCGTGCGAGCTGCAGTGCGGATGGCTCAGCTCGATGACGTGATTTCCGAGATGCCTGAGGGTCTCGACACGCCCATCGGTTACCAGGGAGCACGCCTGTCGGGGGGTCAGCAACAGCGGATCGGGATCGCGAGAGCGCTGTATCGCGACCTTCAACTGTTGATCCTGGACGAGGCCACTTCCGCCTTGGACAACGTGACCGAGTCGAAGCTCACTCGAACCATCGAATCGCTGCATGGGTCCATGACCATCATCGTCGTCGCCCATCGCCTGTCCACTGTGAAGAATGCGGACATGATCCTGTTCTTCTCACAGGGGAAGATTGTCGATCGAGGCACCATGTCAGAACTGGCGGCCCGCAACGAGGACTTCGCTGAACTGATCAGGCTCGGGCGGCTGGTGTGATCCAGCTCCGGGCGGGTGTCGGCACACAGCCGCATTGCTGGCGTCCGACGAGAATGGAGGGCTGGAGATGGATCCCC
>DATITN010000178.1:0-1688 GCA_035467795.1 Arachnia sp.
ACGTCGAACCGCTCGGCGGAGGCGAGGTCCGGGGTGCTGGAGGTCACCAGGCCGCCCCAGCTCTCCACGCGGAGCCAGCGGCGGGAGCCGCGGTGCTGCAGCGACCAGGAGCCGTCGTCGTGGATGTGGCGGACGAACACCTCGTGGGTGGTCCAGCCGCCGGGGCGGGTGGAATCGGCGTGCACGATGCCCTCGTCGGAGCCGCGCCAGAGCAGCCCGGTGTCGTCGTCGGCGAGGGTGAGGAGGTCGTGCCCCCAGTCGGTGACGGCCACGGTGGCCTCCGCGACATCGTCGGCAACCAGCGCCGCGTCGCCCGCCCGCGACACTGCAAGCCCAGTGGTCCGGGACCGCAGCACCACCCGGTCCGCACCGTCGTGCGCGACGACGGCGTGGCTCTCGGCCGCGGCGTCGGCCAGGGTGACCATGTAGGGCGGGGTGCCGGAGTACCAGTCGTGCTTGACCACCGTCGCCATGGGGCCGACCACGGCCACCCGGGCGCCGGCAGCGAGCGGGAGCACGCCGTCGTTGGCCAGCACCGTGACCTGGGCGGCCGACGCCCGGCGCGCGAGGGAGCGGTGGGCAGGGGTGTCGATCTCGTCGGCTGTGATGTGCGCGTACGGGTCCGCCTCGGGCGTCAGCTCACCGGTGAGCGCCCGCGCCAGCAGCACGCGGCGGGCGGCCCGGCGCACGTCGTCCATCCCGAGCAGCCGCGCACCGAGGGCCTCCCGGATGGCCCCGAGGGTGTGCGAGGAGTCCGCGTCGCGGTCCGTGAAGGAGTCCAGGCCGGCGAGGATCGCGGCGGCGTGCGCCTCGGCGTCGGTGGCGAACGCCCGCTCGGCGCCGGTGAGGTTGGTGGGTGCGTAGGCGTCCGAGACGGCCAGCAGGTCCGGGTTGGCGGCCCGCACGGCCTCGAACAGCTCCTGCGACGTGTGGGCCGGGCGCCCGTTGACGAGGTTGTAGGCGGCCATCACCCCACCCACCACGCCCGCCTCGATGGGCTCGACGAACGGCGGCAGGTCGTACTCGTGCAGCACCCGGGGCGGGAGGTTCGACGACGACGTGCAGCGGTCCAGCTCGTTGTTGTAGGCCAGCAGGTGCTTGAGGGTGGGGACTGTCTTCCAGAACACGTCGTGGTCCCCGCGGAGCCCGGAGGAGTAGGCGATGGCGCACTCGGCGGTGACGTGCGGGTCCTCGGAGTAGCCCTCCTCGTTTCGGCCCCACAAGGGGTGGCGCAGCGGGTTGACCACGGGCGCCCAGACGTTGAGCGACATCCCGACGGGGTCCGCGGCGTGCTTGGCGCGCACCTCGGTGGAGGTGGCCTCCCCGAGTTCGCGCAGCAGGTCCGCATCCCAGGTGGCGGCCATGCCCACGGGCTGCGGGAAGACGGTGGCGGTGCCGGTCCACGCCACGCCGTGCAGCGCCTCCGCGCCGGTGTGGAACTCGGCCAGGCCGTGGTGGGGCATAGCGGGGTTGACCTGGTGGAGCAGGGCGACGCATTCGTCGTCAGAGAGCACGGCCAGCGTCGCCTCCACCAGTTCCGCGAGGGCGGAGCGGGTGATCGCGGATCCAGCCGACGGGGAGAGCGTCCGGCGTGCCGGAACGGCCGGGGCAGAGCTGGCTGGGACGGGAGGTGCAGAAGCCATGAGGTCGAAGCCTTTCGATGCATGAGTGGCGGCGGTGCCCGCGGT
>DATITN010000179.1:0-5240 GCA_035467795.1 Arachnia sp.
CCGGGACGCGGCGCCCGTGGCGCGTGCAAGACTGGCCCGCATGGAGTTCTCCTCGGTCTACCGTCACGGGTTCGCGCGGGTCGCGGCCTGCACGCTGCCGGTGATCATCGCGGACCCGGCCGCCAACGCACACGCCATCGCAGTCGAGGTGAAGGGGTGCCACGACGACGGTGTCGCGGTGGCTGTGTTCCCCGAGCTGTCGCTGTCCGGCTACGCCATCGACGACCTCCTGCTGCAGGACGTGCTGCTGGACGCCGTTGACCGCGCCGTCGTCGAGCTGGCGGAGGCGACGTCGGACCTGCTGCCGCTGATCGTGGTGGGGGCGCCGCTGCGCGCGGGCAACCGGCTGTACAACTGCGGGGTGGTGATCCACCGCGGGCATGTGCTGGGCGTGGTGCCGAAGGCCTACCTGCCCAACTACCGCGAGTTCTACGAGAAGCGTTGGTTCGCCGACGGCGCGGACCTGAACTTCGGCACCCTCCACCGGCCGGGGTGGCCCGCCGAGTTCGGTGAGGTCCCCTTCGGCACGGACCTCCTCTTCGAGGCCCGGGACGTGCCCGGCCTCACCGTCCACGTCGAGGTGTGCGAGGACATGTGGGTGCCGGTGCCGCCGTCGTCCCTGGCGGCGATGTCGGGCGCGACGGTGCAGCTCAACCTGTCCGCTTCGCCCATCACGGTGGGCCGCGCGGAGGACCGGCACCTGATGGCCCGCTCGGCCAGCGCCCGCAACAACTCCGCCTACGCCTACGCGGCGGCCAGTTTCGGCGAGTCCACCACGGACCTGTCGTGGGACGGCATGACGATGATCTACGAGATGGGCGATCTGCTGGGCCAGACCGAGCGCTTCCCGCACGCGGCCCAGCGCACCGTCGTCGACGTGGACCTGGACCGCCTGCGCCAGGAGCGGATCCGGCAGGGGTCGTTTGAGGACAACCGGCGGGCGGTCGGGGTGGGGGAGTACCGGAGCATCGAGTTCGCGGTCCGCCCGCCAGTGGGGGATCTCGGGCTCCGCCGGCCGCTGGACCGGTTCCCGTTCGTGCCCGACGACCCCGCCAGGCTGCACCACGACTGCTACGAGGCGTACAACATCCAGGTCTCCGGGCTGGAGCGGCGGATGAAGGCCATCGGCGGCGGGGACGCGGCCAAGTCGCCAAAGATCGTCATCGGGGTCAGCGGCGGGCTGGACTCCACGCACGCCTTGATTGTCGCGGCGAAGGCCTGCGACCGGTTGTCGCTGCCCCGCACCCACATCCTGGCGTTCACGCTGCCCGGCTTCGCCACGTCGTCGCACACGAAGAACAACGCCACCCTGCTCGCTGAGGCGCTCGGCGTCACGTTCGAGACGGTGGACATCACGGCCATGGCCACCCAGCTGCTCAAGGACCTCGGCCACCCCGCGGGCGACGGTGAGCCGGTCTACGACGTCACCTTCGAGAACGTGCAGGCCGGCATCCGCACGGACTTTTTGTTCCGCGCGGCGAATCAGCGCGGCGGGATCGTGCTGGGCACCGGGGACCTGTCCGAGTTGGCGCTCGGCTGGTGCACCTACGGTGTGGGTGATCAGATGAGCCACTACGGCGTCAACGCCGGGGTCCCGAAGACGCTCATGCAGCACCTCATCCGGTGGGTGATCAGCACCGGACAGTTCGAGGAGAGCGGGGTCAACGAGACCCTGTCGTCGATCCTGAACACGGAGATCTCGCCCGAGCTGATCCCGGTGGGGGAGGGGCAGAAGCCGCAGTCCACGGAGGACTCGATCGGCCCCTACGCTCTGCACGACTTCACCCTGTTCGGCGTGCTGCGCCGCGGCTACCGGCCCAGCAAGATCGCGTTCCTGGCCCACCATGCGTGGCGGGATCTCGACGCGGGCCACTGGCCCTCGGGGTACCCGGAGGAGGACCGCACGGCCTACGACCTGCCCACCGTCAAGAAGTGGCTGGCGGTGTTCCTACGCCGGTTCTTCGCCAACCAGTTCAAGCGCTCCGCGATGCCCAACGGCCCGAAGGTGCTCTCCGGTGGGGCGTTGTCGCCGCGGGGGGATTGGCGGATGCCGTCGGACGTGTCGGCGACGGCGTGGTTGGCCGAGCTCAAGGACAACGTTCCGGACTGACTGCCCCGACCCTGGCTGCCGGTGCATGGACCCGTTCCTGTTCCGCCGCGGCATCCCGACCCCTGGCTGCCGGTGCGTGGACCCGTGAGTCGATGCCCGGCCGGCACCTAAGGTGCCGCGCAGGCCCATTCCCGCTGGCTGAGGTGCCGCGCAGCGGCCTCGAAGCCTATGAAACGTAGGCTGACAAGGAACGTTTCTTAGGCCTCGAGGCTCGTCGCTTCGCTCCTCGCTCCTCAGCCGGCGGATGGGGGCCTCGACTCGCGTCTCCGCGCACTGATCTCCTTGTGGCGTGGGTGGGTTCGGGAGCGGTTCGCCGGGACGGCCCCTGGTGCGGGTCAGCCCAGGCGGGACGCCAGCTCGGTGACCGTCGGGTTGGGCGTCACTGCGCCGTTGCCGCCCCGTCGATCCGCACCCAGCGCGCCGATCCGCTCCCGGGGGACCGAGCCGCCCCGTCGATCGGATACCTGTTGGGTAGGACTGGTCGCGTGGACCCGATCAGTCCTACCCAACAGGTATCGGTGGCGAACCGCGGCGGGCTCATCCAGCGGTTGAGGCCGACGACGAGTCAGGTGCCCCCATTTTCTCCGGACTCGCCGACGGCGGTTCTGTCAGTGCCGACTAGCGAACTCGATGGGATCACCATCGGGAGGAACTCATGTCCGAACTCATGACTCCTCTGCTGCTTGGACCTGGTGGAGTGTCAGCGACAAGGTTTCAGGATCACGCAGGTAGCACGTAGAAATACATCAAGAGGTAGTGCAGGAACGCCGCCAAGGCCACGAGCACGTGCCAGATCTCGTGAAAGCCGAACCGGCCGGGCCACGGGTTCGGCCGCTCGATCACGTAGATCACGAATCCCGCGCTGTACACGAGGCCACCCGCCGCCAGGAGGATGAGTGCCTGCGGCGAGAGCGAGACGTCCGCACCCATCAGCACGATGGTCATCCAGCCGAGCGTGATGTAGAGCGTGTTGGTGATGTACTTCGGGATTCGACGCCACACGGAGCGCAGCACGATCCCCAGGATCGCGATGGCCCATACTGCGCCGAACACCGCCCATCCGTACACGCTGCGGAAGAGCACGAGAACTAGGGGGGTGACCGTGCCGGCGATCACGAGGAAGACCGACGCGTAGTCGAGCGTCCGCAGCGCTTCATTCACCCGGGGGCCACGATCGAGCCCATGGTGGAGCGTGCTCGCGGCGAAGAGCGTCATGAGGGCCATCCCGTAGACGCTGAACCCGACAATCTTCCAAGGGTCTCCCTGAGCGACGGCCTGGGAAACGAGCAGGACCGTCCCCATGACCGAGAAGCAGAAGGCCACCAGGTGCGAGAGGGTGTTGAACCGCTCGTCGGTCACATGGATGCTGCCGTCCCTGCTTCTGATAGCGCTGTTCACAAGCCGCCTTCCGCCGTGTGGCCGTGCGTGAGGGGGGTCCCGTCCTGACGCAGTTTACCGGGGCGAAACTGTCGTACCTGCGACCTAACGTCGACGTCAGGAGTCGACACTCAGGTCGGCACGCGGACGGTAGGAGGTCCTCATGGACGACGTGATCGATCTGGACGCCACGGTGGAGGCGTCGTGGCGCACGTTCCAGCAGGAGTACGCAGCTGCGCTGGGAGAGTTGAGGCCCGGGGAGTTCCTGCAGGCGAGTGTCGACGACGGCGAGTACTGGATGGGAGGCACCCCCTCCGTTCTGGCCTTCGCCTGGGTGGGCGAGGTCGGCGTCGTGGTGGAGGGCAACGACGTCCTGGCATGCGCCTACCGCTTGACCCGGGCCGACATGTCCGCGTTGCGGAAGTGTGGGCTGCGCCGCTTCGACAGGCGCAGCTCCGCGTATCGGTTGGTACTCCCCGTGAGTGAGGCGATGCAGGCTGCTGACGTGGCGGCCTCCGTGCTTCGCGACGTGTTCTCCGTGATCCACCCGGCCTTTCTCAAGGGTGGAGGATTCTCTATCTGCGGCCGGGCTCGCAGCGAGTGACCCCGGCACGTCTCCACCCACCCCCCAAGGCCGGGACTGAGCTGTTGGGCTGGAGCTCGTAGGTGGGGCTGGCGTGATCGTGGGCGACACCCTGCGTGACCCGCCCATGAACAGGCTCCCGCCGGGCCGGGACGGTGGTGTCAGCCGCACAGTCGCGCTCGACACTGTGTCAGTCGCGCCCCAGGTGGCCGTTCTCGCGGGGGTAGGCAGAGCCGACCCCGTGCTGGCCGCGGCGCTCGATCCATTCAACCGACTCAGGTGGCCGATGCAGATCGGTAACGTGGAGGGGCGGGGTTTTCGCCGCAGCTCTCAACGTCGAAGGGGGATCCCATGAAGGACCTGACCATCCTGCACAACACGCGCTGCTCCACCTCCCGCGCGGGGCTGGAGGCCGCCGAGGCCTCGGGGCTGAGCCTCGAGGTTCGCAACTACCTCAAGGAGCCCCTCGACGAGGACGGCTGGCTGGCCGTGCTGGAGATCCTCGACGCGGACCCCACCGAGCTGGTGCGCCGCGACAAGGCCTTCGACGAGCTGGGCCTCAGCGACGACGACGTGGCCAGCGTGGACCAGGTGGCCCGCGTGCTGGCCGCGAACCCTGCGCTGGCGCAGCGCCCTGTGCTGATCAGGCGCGACGGGGTGCGCGAGCGGGCGATCATCGGCCGGCCGAAGACCGCCGTCGCCCCCTTCCTGGCCTAGGCCGAGGGTCCGGTCTGCAACCTGCTATCCAGAGCGCGGCTTCTGTGCATATACACAGAAGCCGCGCTCTGGATAGGAAGTTGCAGAGCCGTTCAGCCAGCGGAGGCGGTGAGCACCGCCGCGACATCCGTCCACTCGCGCCCGAACGCCTCCGCCACCGGCCGCGACACCAGCGTCCCCGCATGGGTGGACAGGCCGCGGGCCAGTGACTCGTCCGCCAGCATTGCGTCGCGCCACCCGCGGTCCGCGATCGCTTCGACGTAGGCCAGCGTCGCGTTCGTCAACGCCCAGGTGGAGGTGTTCGGCACCACGCCGGGGATGTTGGAGACGCAGTAGAACGTCGATCCCTGCACCTGGAAGGTGGGGTTCTCGTGCGTGGTGGGGCGAGAACTCTCGAAGCAGCCGCCCTGGTCGATCGACACGTCCACCAGCACCGAGCCCGGCTTCATGGAC
>DATITN010000180.1:0-7697 GCA_035467795.1 Arachnia sp.
GTCAACCCGATGATCACGGTCACGACGATGTAGACGGCCTTGATGATCTTCGGCGTGATGAAAGTGTCGAAGTTGAAGTCGAACAGGGCCGCGAGGAAACCTTTCGCGGAGGCGCCGACGTTGGTCGCGGTGCCGGGGGCCGGCCAGGGCTGCGGTCCTGGCGGAGGCACGGCATGGGGCGGCCCGGGCTGAGGCACGGCATGGGGCGGCCCGGGCTGAGGGGTCTGGTACTGGTAGCCCGGGTCCGGTGTCCATGACCCGGGCGCGGGGGCCTGCGGGCCGTAGCCGGGGGGGCCGGGAGGTTGGGCGCCGTAGCCAGCCGGATCGCTGGGCTGGGCGCCGTAGCCGGAGGGGCCGGGCTGGCCGTAGGGCGCGTCGGACCGTCTGGCGTCATCCGGCTGGCCCTGGGGTTGACCGGAACCTCCGCCGGCCGGGGGTTGGTACTGCGGGTACTGATCGCTCATCGTCAGTCCTTTCGTGGGTCGTACGCGGTCACTGTCGCACATCGGCGGGTCGCCGTCACGGGTCCGACGGGCACGAAACGCCGTCCGAGTTACCCGTCGGGCCCGTTGGTGGGCCCCGGCAGGGTCTGACGCGGCGTGTCGTGCACGACGGTGCCCGCGCACCGGCGGATTGGGGCGCGCGACTGGACCGAGGACGGCGGCGTTGGTCGTGCACGAAACGCCGTCCGAGTTGCCCGTCGGGCCCGTTGGTGGGCCCGGCAGGGTCTAAGGCGGCGTGTCGTGCGCGACGGCGCCCGCGCGCGGGAAGGTTGGGCTTGTCCGGGTCGGGCGTTAGGCTCGCCGCATGACGAACATGAATGAGAAGCCTGAAATCGACTTTCCCGGCGGCGAGATCCCCGCGGACCTGCAGATCACTGAGATCGTGGAGGGCGACGGCGCCGAGGCCAAGGCCGGCGACACAGCCCACGTGCACTACGTCGGCGTGGCGTTCAGCTCCGGCGAGGAGTTCGACTCCTCCTGGAACCGCGGCGCGCCGCTGTCGTTCCCGCTGGGCGCCGGCCGGGTCATTCAGGGCTGGGATCAGGGCATCCAGGGCATGAAGGTGGGCGGGCGTCGCCAGCTCGTGATCCCGTCCCATCTGGCCTACGGTGACCGCGGCGCCGGCGGCGTCATCGCCCCGGGGGAGACGCTGATCTTCGTGTGCGACCTGGTCGCGCTCAACTGACCCGATCCACTGTGAAAGGCCCTGCCAGTCCGGCAGGGCCTTTCAGTTGCTGTGACTCAGACCTGGGCGCCCGCGTTCTCGTCGGGCTGGTGGATGCCGAACACGTTGCCCTCGGTATCCAGGTAATAGCCCTGCCAGGCCATGCCCGTCAGCGGGTACTTCGGCATCGCGACCGTGCCGCCCGCCGCCTCGATCCGGTCCGCGGCGGCGTCGAAGTCGTCCACCTCGATGGTGATCACCGCGCCCGCCACAGCGCTTCCGGGCAGGGGGTTTGCGCCCTCGCGCTGCATGATGGCGCCGTGGATGCCGGGCTCACCCTCGTCGTGGGTGGT
Source organism: Arachnia sp. (assembly GCA_035467795.1). Taxonomy (GTDB): domain Bacteria; phylum Actinomycetota; class Actinomycetes; order Propionibacteriales; family Propionibacteriaceae; genus Arachnia. Next base: position 1,521 of record DATITN010000180.1, read on the forward strand.
GACGCCGATGTAGGGCGTACCGGTGAAGGCGGTCCAGTCCTCCGTCTTCCAGCCGAAGGCGGCCACATAGAAGTCGACGGCCCGCGGGACGTCTTCGGCGTGGATCTCGAAGTGGACGACGCTGTTCATCTACTGCCCTCTCGTTGGACTCATGTCCAGTCTTCCATCGGCACAGCACGAGGGCCAGAGGCAGAATCTGCCTCCGGCCCTCGCGGTCAGTGCTGTGTTCAGGCGACGGTGACCTTCTCCGTCTTCGCGTCCTCCTTGAGGTAGGCGAAGTCTGCGGAGGTGAGCATGGGTGCGTCGATCCGCATGTTGTAGAAGGAGCGGTACACCATGTAGATGCTCGCCACGCCGAAGGTGACGGCGAGGACGGCGTTGATGGCGGGGTTGCCGATGATGATCGAGAGCTCGATCGCCAGCATGCCGAACAGGGTGGTGAACTTGATGACAGGGTTGAGGGCCACCGAGGAGGTGTCCTTGAACGGGTCGCCGACGGTGTCGCCGACGATGCTGGCATCGTGGAGTTCGGTGCCCTTGGCCTGCAGGTCCACCTCGACGATCTTCTTCGCGTTGTCCCAGGCGCCACCGGCGTTGGCCATGAAGATGGCCTGGTACAGCCCGAAGATCGCGATGGAGATCAGGTAGCCGATGAAGAAGTACGGCTCGACGAAGGCGAACGCCAGGGTGGCGAAGAAGATCCCCAGGAAGATGTTGAACATGCCCTTCTGGGCGTACTGGGTGCAGATCTCCACCACCTTGCGGGAGGTCTCGACGGAGGCCTTGGTGGTGCCCTCAAGGTCGATGTTGGCCTTGATGAACTCGACTGCGCGGAACGCTCCGGTGGTGACGGCCTGCATGGAGGCGCCGGTGAACCAGTAGATGATCGCGCCGCCGGTGATCAGGCCCAGCAGGAACGGGACGTGCAGCAGCGACAGGTTCTCGACGTTGGTGGTCAGGCCTGAGGTCAGGCCCATGATGATGGAGAAGATCATCGTGGTGGCGCCCACCGCTGCGGTGCCGATCAGCACCGGCTTGGCGGTGGCCTTGAAGGTGTTGCCGGCGCCGTCGTTGGCTTCGAGCAGGTACTTGGCCCGTTCGAAGTTGGGTGTGATGCCGTAGTCGCGCTCGAGCTCCTCACGGATGCCGGGCAGCGATTCGATCTGGGACAGCTCGTAGACGCTCTGCGCGTTGTCGGTGACCGGGCCGTAGGAGTCCACAGCGATGGTGACCGGGCCCATGCCCAGGAACCCGAAGGCCACCAGGCCCAGCGCGAACACGCCGGGGACCAGCATGACGCCGCCGGTGACCACGCCGTCGACCATCGCACCGGGTTCGATCAGCGTGGAGACGCCATAGGCGCCGGCCATCAGGGACACGATCGCGATGCCCAGCCAATAGGCCGAGAAGTTGCCTGCGACCAGGCCGGAGAGGATGTCGAGGGAGGCGCCGCCTTCCTTGGCCGACTTCACGACCTCCTGGACGTGCTTGGCGCGGACGCCGGTGAAGACCTTGACCAGTTCAGGGATGACCGCGCCGGCCAGGGTGCCGAAGGAGATGATCAGGGACAGCTTCCACCACAGGGTGGTGTCGCCGCCGACCTCGGGGATCAGGATGGCGGACATGATGAAGGTCAGGACGATGGACACGATCGAGGTGAGCCACACCAGCGAGGTGAGGGGGGTCTCGAATTCCATCTCGTCGGCGTCGCCGAACTTCGACTTGGCCCACATGGCGTTGCCGAAGTAGGACAGTGCCGAGGCCACCAGCATGATCGCGCGGATGAAGAAGATCCAGATCAGGAAGTGGGCCTGCAGGTCTGCCTGGACGCCGAGCAGGATGAAGGTGATCAGCGCGACGCCGGTGACGCCGTAGGTCTCGAAGCCGTCCGCGGAGGGGCCGACCGAGTCTCCGGCGTTGTCGCCCACGCAGTCGGCGATGGTGCCGGGGTTGCGCGGGTCGTCCTCGCCGATCTTGAACACGATCTTCATCAGGTCCGAGCCGATGTCGGCGATCTTGGTGAAGATGCCGCCGGCGATGCGCAGCGCCGAGGCGCCGAGTGACTCGCCGATCGCGAAGCCGAGGAAGCAGGCGGTGGCGATGTCGCCGGGCACGAACATCAGGATGGCCAGCATCATGATCAGCTCGGTCGAGATCAGCACCATGCCCACGCTCATGCCTGAGCGCATCGGGATGTCGTAAACCTTGAACGGCTTGCCCTCCAGGGCGGCGAACGAGGTACGGGAGTTGGCGAAGGTGTTCAGCCGGATGCCGTACCAGGCGATGGCGTAGGAGCCCAGCATGCCGATGATCGCGAATCCCAGCACGATGAACACCCGGGCCCAGCCGCCGGTGGTGTTGAGGAACCCGAAGTAGACGAAGATCACGGCACCGATGAACGCGAACAGCAGAATCAGGAACTTGCCCTGCTGCAGGAGGTAGGCCTTGCAGGTGGCGTAGATAAGCTCCGACACGTCCCGCATGGACGAGTGCACCGGCAGGTTCTTCAGCTTGATGTAGCTGAGGATCCCGAACACGAATCCGGCCACACAGATCAGCATGCCGACCATGAGCAGCCACCAGCCGCTGATGGTCCCGCCGAAGAAGGTGACCGCGTGCAGGTCGGGAAGTGGCAGGTCGAACTCAGAGGTGTGGGTGCCGGTCTCGGCGGGCTCACCCGTGCCGCCCGAGCACGCGGCCAGGGTCAGAGTCAGGAGCCCGAGCGCGCCGTAGAGGGCCGCGCGCATGAATCCGCGCGGCCTCCCTGTGACTGGTTGGGTAACGAGCGAGGGATTCGTCACGATGTCTTCCTTGAGGTTGTTTGAGCTTCCATGTGGGGGCTCATGTCCTTGAAACAGGTCACGGCGCCCATGCCGTCGCGAACATCCTACGCCCGGTAGTAATGACAATCGGGCGGGGTTAGTTATTACATTTCAGGGTGGCCTGGTGTGCGGGCGAGCGCCCTCCAACAGGCAGAAACGACGCTGGCCCGGGATCGCTCCCGGGCCAGCTGCCGTGTCACGAAGCCGCGCTGTCGATCCTCTCGAGGGCCGATTGCCAGCGCCGCTCCAACTCATCCGCGTCCACGTCCTGGGGCAGGTGCTCATGGACGAGCTCAAGCTCGGTCCGGTCCCCGGCGGGACGCATGTGCAGATCTACCAGCGTGCGCGGGGCGCCGTCGCTCGCGTGCCAGGAGAATCTGATCTGTTCTCTGGGATGGAAGCTGCGCGTTACGCCGTACGTGCCGTCTGCGGCGCGCCAATCCTCGCCCTTACTACCCAGTTGTCCTCCTTCGCCGAGCAGCGCCTCGGCTCCGTGGGGTTTCATGAGGACATTCCACACGCTGTCCAACGGGTGGGCGACCACGCGTGTCACCCGCACGCTTCTCGGTTCGGTGGTCTCCTCCATGGTGTCCATGACTGCACCTCCTGGTAAGCCGGGCAACGACCGTGGTGCCCTTGTTCGACCAGCGTAGTACCGCCGGTCTGGCGTCGGGCAGGGGGATGGGCAGAAACCCCGTCCGGACCCCGCAGATCGGAGAATTTGCCCTCCATTTGAGCCCTCCAACGGATACGCTCCCAAGCAATCAAACGGTCCCGCTGACGAGGCCCGATCCCCGGGTCGGCGGCGCCGCTGAAGGGGGTCCCCGTGAGCATTCAGAACACGACAGTTGTGACGCTGCTGGCGCCGCTGACCGGAGTGCTCGTGCCGCTGGACCAGGTGCCGGACCCGGTGTTCGCGCGCAAGATGGTGGGCGACGGGATTTCCATCGACCCGCTCGGTCACGTCCTGGTCTCCCCGGTGGCGGGCGAGGTGATGGACGTCCAACCCTCCGCGCACGCCGTGACCGTGCGCAGCGATGAGGGACTCGAGATCCTCATGCACATCGGGCTGGACACGGTGCGCCTCGTCGGCGAGGGGTTCTCCCCCAAGGTCAAGGCCGGCCAGCGCGTCGCCGTCGGGGATCCGCTGATCGAGTTCGACCTCGACGAGGTGGGCCGCAAGGCCAAGAGCCTCCTCACCCAGATGGTGATCACCAACTCCGACGCCGTGGCGAGCATCGAAGCGGCCACCGGCCTGGTCACGGCCGGCGTCGACGTGGCCGCCACCGTCGTCCTGGCGGTTGCCTCCGACGATGACTCGGTCGCCGCCGGCCCATCGCGGACCGCGGCCTCCGACGGCATCCTGGTGCCCAACCCCACCGGCATCCACGCCCGCCCGGCCGCGACCCTGTCCGCCCTTGCGAAGCGGTACCGCTCGGACATCCGGCTCCGCCGCGGCGACGACTCGGCCAACGCCAAGTCCATCGTCTCCGTGATGGGCCTGGCCGTGGCACGCGCCGAGAAAGTGACGTTCACCGCCCACGGGCCGGACGCCGAGGACGCGGTCGCGGCGTTGGCGCAGGCCATTCGTGATGGCCTGGGCGAGGACTGCCCGCCGCTCACCGCCGCCGAGGAAGAGGCTCCTGCGCGGAGGGCCGTCGCCGAGCCGGAGCCCGACGTGGAGCCGGAGCCGCAGCCCGTCGGCCCGAAGTCCGGGGAGTGGGACCTGATGCTGGGTGTCGCGGCCTCGCCGGGCCTCGGTATCGGCCGCGTGCTTCAGATGCGGCGCAAGGACATCGACGTCGACGAGGTGGCCGAGCATCACCACCTGGAGCGGCGCAAGCTCAACTCGGCCATCGACCGGGCCCTGCTGGACCTGTCCGCCCTCGAGAAGCGGCTCGCCGACGAGGCGTCGGAGGACAGGGCAGCCATCTTCGCCGCCCACCAGGAGATCCTGGCGGACCCAGACCTCCTGGACCTGGCGGCAAGCGCCATCGACAAGGGCAAGTCCGCACCGTTCGCGTGGCGGGCCGCGATCGGCACCTTCGCCGATCAGCTGGCCGGCCTGAGCAACGAGGTGCTCGCCGGCCGCGCCAACGACGTCCGCGACGTGGGCCAGCGGGTCCTGGAGGAGCTCACCGGCCAGCGATCCGAGCGCGCCGAGCTGCCGGAGAACACCATCCTCATCGCCGAGGACCTCACCCCGTCGGACACCGCCCAGCTGGACCGCAGCCGCGTCGTCGGCTTCGCCACCTCCGCCGGTGGCGCCTCCAGTCACGTGGCCATCATCGCCCGCTCCCTCGACATCCCGGCCGTCGCCGGCATCGAGGGCAGGGCGCTCGAGATCGCCGACGGCACCCTGGTGGTCCTCGACGGCACCGCGGGCTCCCTGCGGATGAATGTCACCGAGGACCAGGTGGAGGAGATCCGTGGGCGGCAGGAGCGGCTCGCCGTGCGCAAGGCCGCAGAGGAGGCAGCCAAGGATGAGCCCGCCGTCACCACCGACGGGCATCGCGTCGCGGTGGTGGCCAACATCGGCGGCGTGGAGGACGCCGAACGCGCCATGACCAAGGGCGCCGAGGGGGTTGGCCTGCTGCGCAGCGAGTTCGTGTTCATGGGACGCGCCTCCGCGCCCACCGAGCACGAGCAGGCCGAGATCTACGCCCAGTGCTCGCGGGCCCTCACCCCGGGCCAGCCCCTGGTCATCCGGACGCTGGATGTGGGCGGCGACAAGCCTCTGGCCTACCTTCCGATCCCGGCCGAGGAGAACCCGTTCCTCGGCATCCGCGGGGTGCGCGTCGGTCTGGAGCAGCCCGAGGTGCTCAGGACCCAGATCCGGGCCATCCTGGACGCGGCAGGCGCCGGCGCGAAGCTGCACGTGATGTTCCCGATGATCGCCACCATCGAGGACTGGCGGCGGACCAAGGCCATCTTCGACGAGGAGCGCGCCGCTCACGCGCCGGATGCTGACGTGGTGGTCGGGATCATGATGGAGGTGCCGTCTGTGGCCGTCATGGCGAAGCAGTTCGCCGCCGAGGAGGGCTGCGACTTCTTCAGCGTGGGCACCAACGACCTCACCAGCTACACCCTCGCCATGGACCGTGGCCACCCGAAGCTCGCCTCTCAGGTGGATCCGTGCAACCCGGCGGTCCTCACCCTGATCGGCGGCGCCGCGGAGGCGCTGCACGCGCACGGGAAGTGGCTGGGCGTGTGTGGAGGTGTGGCCTCCGACCCGCAGGCCGTGCCCCTCCTCGTCGGGCTCGGGGTGGACGAGCTCAGCTGCTCGATCCCCGCCATCCCGGCGGTCAAGGCCATGGTCCGCGCATACGACCTGGTCACCTGTCAGGAGTTGGCC
>DATITN010000181.1:0-8029 GCA_035467795.1 Arachnia sp.
GCCGTCGCGACCGCCATCGCCGTGTGGCTTCTCCCCGGCATCACCCTCACCGCAGACTCCAACGTCGACCAGGCGCTCACCCTCCTCGGCGTTGCCGTCATCCTCGGGCTCGTCAACGCGATCGTCCGACCCTTCGCCTTCGTCCTGGGCGCCTGTTTCATCATCCTCACGTTCGGGTTGTTCCTCTTCGTGATCAACGCCGGCATGCTGCTCCTGACCTCATACCTGGCCGGTGAACTGGGCCTCGGCTTCCACGTCGACGGGTTCTGGAACGCCGTGTTCGGCTCCCTGATCATCTCTGTGATCTCCGCTTTCGTGGCCTCGGCGCTGGGTGCAAACGATTCCACAAATCATTCCATGTAAGAACAAATAGATGTGGCTGGTTTATCTCGCCCCGCTAGTGACACGCGGTGCCTCATGGTCCATACTGAGTTTGTCCACACAAAGTCAATGAGGAGCCAGCATGGACATTCCTGCCACGATGCGCGCCGCAGTCCTTCGGGCTCCGGGTGAACCGCTGTCGATCGAAACCATCCCCACCCCGCGGCCACGCGCGAACGAGGTGCTGCTGAAGGTTGCGGCCTGCGGCCTCTGCCACTCGGACCTCCACGTCCTCGGAGGCGCCATCGCGTTCCCCACGCCCTGCGTCCTAGGTCACGAGGTGTCGGGCACCATCGTCGAGCTCGGCCCCGGCATGCTCACCGGTGAGCTCGCCGTCGGCCAGAACGTGGCCGGCGCCTTCCTGATGCCATGTGGCCAGTGCAAGGCCTGCCGCGCCGGCCGCGACGACCTCTGCTACCCCTTCTTCCAGCTCAACCGGCTCAAGGGCGTCCTGTACGACGGCGAGACCCGCCTCGCGGACAACGACGGCAACCCCATCTGGATGTACTCCATGGGCGGCCTCGCCGAGTACTGCGTGGTCCCGGCCACGTCGGTCACGCCTATTCCGGACAACCTTTCACCCAAGAACACGGCCATCCTCGGCTGCGCCGCGATGACCGCCTACGGCGCCGTGCGTCGCGGGGCGGATCTCCGGTTCGGGGAGACGGTCGCCGTCGTCGCCACCGGTGGAGTGGGCTCGATGATCCTGAAGTTCGCCAAGGTGATGGGTGCCAGACAGGTCATCGCGCTCGACGTCGACGACGACAAGCTCGCGGCGGCGAGGACGATGGGTGCCACCCACATCGTCAACCTCCTGAACACAGACGCCCGCGAGGCCGTGATGGCGATCACCGACGGCTACGGCGTGGACGTTGCGTTCGAGGCGCTCGGCCGACCGGCCACCTGGAACACCGCACTCGACATCCTGGCCGACGGCGGCCGCATGGTGCCCATCGGCCTGGGCGCCGGGGTGCAGTCTGCGGAGGTGCAGATCAACCGAACGGTGCGCCGCAGCCAGTCGATCATCGGCTCGTACGGGGCGCGCACCCGGGTCGACCTCCCGGCCGTGGTGGACATGGCCGCGCGGGGCCTCATCGACGTCGACGACGTGGTCCACCAGGTGTTCAGCCTGGACGACGTCAACCTGGGCTACGACAAGCTGCGGGCGGGCACCATGTCGGGTCGCGGCATCGTGGATATGAGCCTCTGACTCCAGCACGTGCGCAAGGGGGCGGTCACCATCACGGTGACCGCCCCCTTGCGTGTGTAGGGACTAGGCGAGGGCCTTGAGGGCCTCGAAGGACTTGGCGGCGTTGTTGATGGGCCCGCCGACGGCAGGCGGTTCCTCGTCGATCATGATGTCCTGCTCAAGAACCCAGTAGCCGTCGAAGCCGGCCTGGTCCAGGAGTCGCACAATGCTGGCGAAGTCGATGTCACCGTCGCCGATGGGGACGAACATGCCGCCCTTGATTCCCTCGGACCAGGTGATGTCGCCTGGCAGCAGCTTGGCGGCCATGTCCAGGCGCACGTCCTTTGCGTGCACAATGCCGACGCGGTCCGCGTACTTGGCGACCAGCGCCACGACGTCGGCGCCGCCGCAGGCAAGGTGACCGGTGTCCAGGCACAGGCCGACGGTGGAGTTGTCCAGCACGCGCTCCACCTCGTCGACGTTCTGCACCATGGTGCCCCAGTGCGGGTGGAGGACGGCGGTGACGCCGTTGGCCTTGCAGACGTCGCTGATCCGGCTGAGGTTCGTGAACAGCGTCTGCCAGCCCTGCTCGTCGAGCTCGGGGCGGGCGTCGTAGCCGTCCTGGCCGGAGTCGGCCGCCAGGACCAGGAACTCACCGCCGGCGATCTCGAACGCGCGCAGCTCGGCCTCCACCATGGGGATGGGGTCGAAGTCGGGGTCGTGCATGACGGCGAGGAAGAAGGCCCCGACCGGCTTGAGGCCGAACTTCGAGACGACGGCGGCCCGCTCTTCTGCGTCGACTGGAAGCCAGCCCTGGGGGCCGAACTCGGTGGCGGTGAGGCCGATCTCCTTCATCTCGGTGAGGACGCGCTCCGGGGACATCTGGTAGCCCCAGCCCGGTACCTCACACACGCCCCAACTGATGGGTGCGCCGGCAATCTTCATGTGCAGCTCCTTCGCAGCTAAGCCGCCTCGCGCGACTCGTTGGGAACCATTATGTCCTGCCAAACATGCGAATGTATGACCACCCCCTCAATGGTGGCAGGCTGTGCGGTCGAGTACCATATGTGCTGACATATACCGCCGTGACGCTGGTGCGCGGCCTAACCCACAGGAGCACACATGATTCGCTTCGCGATCATCGGGGCCGGACGAATCGGCCAGGTCCACGCACGCGCCATCGCGTCCCACCCGCAGGCGACGCTCACGCTGGTCTATGACGCGTTCGAGGCGCCCGCCAAGGGCCTGGCGGAGGCGTACGGGGCGCGCTACACCCTGGACGTTGAGGACGTCTACAACGCCGACGACGTCGACGCCGTCATCATCGGCTCGCCCACCGCCATGCACGTCGAGCAGATCCTCGGCTCAGTCAAGGGTGGCAAGCGGGTCATGTGCGAGAAGCCGGTCGCGCTGGGCATGGACGAGGCGAACCGCTGCATGGACGAACTGGGTGCCGAGGCCTCGCGCGTCATGCTGGGCTTCAACCGCCGCTTCGACCCGTCCTTCGCTGAGGTCAACGCCCGCGTGGCCGCCGGCGAGATCGGTGCGCTGCAGCAGCTGACCGTCACCTCCCGCGACCCCCAGGGCCCGCCGGCCAGCTATGTCGCGGGGTCGGGCGGCATCTTCAAGGACATGACCATCCACGACTTCGACATGGTGCGCTTCTTCCTGGGCGACATCGTCGAGGTCAGCGCCTTCGGCACGAACGCCGACGAGGAGATCAAGGCCGCCGGTGACTTCGACCAGGCGATGGTCCTCCTGCGCAACGCAGACGGAGCGCTGGCGACAATCGTCAACTCGCGCACCTGCGCCTACGGCTACGACCAGCGCCTCGAGGCCTTCGGGGCCGACGGCTCCCTCTCGGCCGACAACCTCACGGCCACCTCCGTGCGCGCCGCCAGCGCCACGCAGACCGACGCCAGGGGTCCGGTGCTCAACTTCTTCCTGTCCCGCTACGAGGCGGCCTACCGCGACGAGCTGGGCGCCTTCATCGACGCAGTGGTGGCCGATGGGGACATCTCGCCCAACGTGATCGACGGCGTCGAAGCTCTGAAGCTGGCCGAGGCCGCCACAGTCAGCGCCCATGAGGGTCGCACCGTCCGCCTCTGATGGCGTCACAGTCAGCCCCCGCGAGGGTCGCATCGTCCGCCTATCGCTGGCTGAGGTGCCGCGTAGCTGCCTCGAAGCCTAGGAAACGTGAGCTGACAAGGTTGCATTTCTGAGGTTTCGAGGCTCGTCACGAATGGTTGCGACGGTGACTCGGCCTGACTGACCCGGGCGTCGCAGACCGGCTCTGCGGCGGCTGAGGGGGACCGGCCTCGCCCATGGGCGCCTTCGGCACGCCCAAACGCGGCGTGCCTTGCCCAACGCCCGACCCACCGCGACCGGTCCCCCTCATCCACCGCTCTACGGTGACTTCACCTCCCGATGGCGCCTCCCCCGCGCCTGCCTTGCGTCTCGACGCCCGCCCTCGTTATCGGCCCCCACCGCGACCTTCGGCGGTGACGCGTCACCTCAGGCAGGACTCTCCCGTGTCCTAGACGCACGGGCCAGCGGTACCCGCGACAGGTATGCACCACTAGGCGATGAGGGGGCCTCTGCCGACTAGCCTTGCCGACATGGCTGACTCAGTGATCCTGCAGGTGGACGGTCCCGAGGGTGAACGCGAGGTCAAGCTGACGAGCCCAGACAAGGTGATGTGGCCCGGCGCCGGCATGGCCGACGGTGTGGCGGTCACCAAGCGCGACCTCGCCGAGTACCTGCTTTCCGTCGCCGGGCCGTTCCTGCACCTGAACGGCGACAGGCCCATGACGCTGCAGCGCTTCCCCGAGGGGATCGACGGCGAGGAGTTCTTCTCCAAGCGTCCGCCGCAAGGGGCGCCGTCGTTCCTGCGGCGCGTGACCTGCACCTACCCGTCGCGCCGGAAGCACGACCAACTCACCTTCGACGAGCCGGGAGCGCTGGCCTGGGCCGCGCAGATGGGCACCATCACCTTCCACCCCTGGCCGGTGCGCACCGCAGACCTCGACAACCCCGACGAGTTCCGGATCGACCTCGACCCCCAGCCCGGCCGCGGCTTCCGCGACGCCGTCGAGGCCGCCGTCGCCCTGCGTGAGGTGATGGCCGAGGCGGGCCTGAAGGCGTACGCCAAGACGTCCGGCAACCGCGGCATCCACGTCTACGCCCGGATCCGCCCCACCCACGAGTTCCAGGACGTGCGGCACGGGGTGATCGGGATCGCGCGCGAGCTGGAACGTCGCCTCCCGGACCTGGTCACCACGTCGTGGTGGAAGGAGGAGCGCGGGGAACGCATCTTCGTGGACTTCAACCAGGCCAACCGCGACCGCACCATCGCCGCCGCCTACTCCCCGCGACCCCTCCCCGGCGGACCGGTCTCCACGCCGCTGACCTGGGACGAACTCCCCGACGCTGACCCTCGCGAGTTCACCCTCCGCACTGTTCCGGCACTGCTGGAGGGGCGCGGCTGCGCCTGGGCGGACATCGACGAGGAGCCGGGCGACGTTTCCGGCGCGCTCGCCCTGTGGGAGGCGGACCTGGAGCGCGGTCTGGGCGAGCTGAACTTCCCGCCCGACTACCCCAAGATGCCGGGAGAACCGCCCAGAGTGCCGCCGAGCAAGCGGAAGGCGGACCGGGCGGACGACGAGTACATGGCGCCGAAGGCCGAACGCGACGCCGAATGGGGCACCGCCATCGCCCCGCCGTACGGGCCGATGCTCGCCAAGCCGGTGAAGAAGCTGCCCGAGGGCGACTTCCTGTACGAGCCCAAGTGGGACGGCTTCCGCTCCCTCATCTGGCGCTCCGGAGACCAGGTGGAGATCGGCTCGCGCAACTCGCGCCCCATGACCCGCTACTTCCCAGAGCTGGTGCGCGCCGTCGTCGAGAACTTCCCGGACCACTGCGTCATCGACGGCGAGATCGTCATGATCGACCCCGACTCAGGCGACCGGCTCAACTTCGACGCGTTGCAGCAGCGGATCCACCCAGCTGCGTCGCGGATCAAGAAGCTCAGCGAGGCCACCCCCGCCAGCTTCGTGGCGTTCGATCTCCTCGCGCTCGGCATGGAGAACTTCGCCGAGAAGCCGTTCCGGGATCGGCGAGCCGCGCTGGAGACCGCACTGGCGGAGGCGCGGCCCCCCATCTTCCTGACGCAGGCCACGCGGGAGGTGAGTGTCGCGGGGGAGTGGTTCGAGCAGTTCGAGGGGGCAGGGCTCGACGGGGTGATCGCCAAGCCGCTCGGCGAGCCGTATGCCGAGGACAAGCGCGTGATGTTCAAGTACAAGCATGAGCGCACCGCGGACTGCGTGGTCGCGGGGTACCGGCTGTACAAGGGCGAGAGCGACGCCATCGGCTCGCTGCTGCTGGGGCTCTACACCGACGACGGCACCCTCAACTCCGTCGGGGTGATCGGCGCCCTCCCGATGGCGCGGCGCCGCGAGTTGTTCGAGGAACTCCAGCCCCTGGTCACGTCGTTCGAGGGCCATCCGTGGGCGTGGGCGGAGCCGGAGGACACTGGGGCCGACAACCGCGACCAGTCCTTCCCCCGCACCCCGACGGCGGCCGCCCACTCGCGCTGGAACGCCACGAAGGACCTGTCCTTCACCCCGCTGCGCCCGGAGCGTGTGGTGGAGGTGCGCTACGACCACATGGAGGGCCCTTCGACACCTGCTCGTTCCTCGCAGGGCTCAGGACAGGCCAAGCGCTTCCGTCACACGGCCCAGTTCGTGCGGTGGAGGGACGATCGGGATCCCGGGTCGTGTACCTACGACCAGCTGGAGGAGCCGGTCAGCTACGACCTGGCCCGGGTCCTCGGGACCCAGGGCACTATTGCAGAGTGACCTCCGCGATCTCGGCGCGGAACCCGCCCTCCACCGGCGGCAGGCTCGTGACGTAGACCATCAGGTACTGCGTCTCGGTGGGCGCGTCCAGCGCGATGGTGGCCGATCCCGTCGCGGCGGGGTTGGAGCCGACGATCGTCCAGTCAGCCTCCGTGCGCATCGACGGCTCGGACCCGGACGGCACCCTCAGCTCGACGGCGGTCTCCCCGCCCACCAACGTCACCGTCGCGCTCGTCACCGTGGTGGGTGCGCCGAGGTCCAGGATCAACCCCACGCCAGGCTTCTGCCCGCCCATGTCCGGTCGGCGAAGGTACCGCATCGTCACCCAGGTGGTGCCCGCGTCCCCGTCGATCACGTTAGCGGCCCGATCCCCGTTCTCCTCGCCGTTTCCACCGTCCTCCTCGGGGTCGAAGTCCCGCACACCGACGATCGTCGGAGATCCCGCAGCGCTCTGCGACGGCGACTGCGACTGCGCCGCGGGGCTGGACGCGCCGGGGCCGGTCGGCGAGGTGGCCGCCTGGTCCGGGTCCGCCGTCCACAGCGCGATGATCGACGCCACCGCGATGAGGACCAGCAGCGCAAGCAGCGCCACCACCCCTCGGCGGGTTCGGGGACGGTCGGGGTCCTCGCCCACGACCCTTGTGGGCGCAACCGACGGCGGGGGAACCACCCCGGGTGCGCGCCGCGGGCCGGTGAAGAGGTCGTCGCTGAGCAGGGGCCTGGCGGCACCGTCACCCTCCCGCGACAGTCCAGCCGAGCGCGCCAGGGTGGCCGCCTCGACGTCCGGGCCTTCCTCCGGGGAGGTGTCGGAGACCGGGGCCCAGATCCCGACGCGTGTCTCGCCCGGGCGCCGGAACGGGTCGTGCGGGGCGCCTGAGGGGGACGGCTCCGCGCGGTCCAGCCCGCGGACGCGGTCCTCGAGGTCCGCAGCGGCGTTCGCGGTGCCCAGCACCATGGTCAGTGCTTCGACCAGCTGCCCCGCGGACGAGATCCGGGGCTCGCTCATCGCGCCCCGTTGGGTGAGCGTGACGGTGCAGATCCGGTCCAGGGCAGGCGAGACCCCCGCCTTGACCATGTGAGCCGGCGCGGTCTCCCCGGCGACGATGGGCGCGGCGGGCATCCCGAAGGCGGCCTCCCCTGGCCAATGCCGCACCAGGGTGGCGTACAGGATCTTCCCCAGGCCGACGACGTCGGAGCGTTCGCGCGCGGACCAGGCGTGCTGGTGGTCGGCGCGGTCCGCCAGCGCCGCCTCGACGCCGAAGCCGCCCAGCCGGACCGCCCCCGAGGTGGTGATGATGACGTTGTCCGGGCTCAGCTGCTCGTGGAACAGCCCCTGGGCGTGGACGGCGACGAGCGCGTCGGCCAGGTCACGCACGATGTGGGCGGATTCGATCGCGCTCAGCGGGCCCGCAGCCAGGATCTCCGTCAGGGAGCGCCCGGGTGCGTACTCGCGCACGACGAACGCCCCGATGCCCTGCGTGGGGTCCAGCACCTCGTCGGCGTCGAGGACGCGCAGGAACCTCGAGTCGGTGGCCACGGCCCCCTTGCGGGCCGCGAGCATGACGTCGGAGATGCGCGGGTCTCCCGGTGCGATGACGTGCAC
>DATITN010000182.1:0-3121 GCA_035467795.1 Arachnia sp.
GTCGATCGCCCGGCCCAGCCGCTCCACCACGTGCTCCTTCGTCTCCCCCTCCGGGAATCCCTCCCGCTCGATGCCCGGGGCGCCGTGGGTCCAGATCCGCCAGCCCGGGACCCGCTCCGCGATCTGCACGCTCGTGAGCCCCTCGCCAGGCCCGTAGGACCACTCCACCAGGTCCGGATCGATCTCAGGCGTGGCGAAGCCGGCGAGCGCGGCCGTCTCCACCGCGCGGCGACGTGGCGAGCTGAGCACCAGACCGAAGTGCTCGCCGGTAAGGCGCTCGCCCATCCGTTCGGCGTCGACACGCCCCTCCGGCAGGAGACCCAGGTCCGTCACGGACGTGTGGCGCCCGACCTGGGACCACTCGGTGGCGCCATGGCGCACGAGCCACAGTTGGGTGCGTGGATTGCTCATCGCTGTCCTCTCATCGGGCCCGGCTGGCCCCTGGGTCCAATCTACGTTTGCCCCACCCCCCATAGGGGCGGTCCGCTGCATCCTGCAAAGATGGGATCACGGCAGCCCAGATGGGCTGACCACCCCGTCAGTGCACACCGTTGCACTGATTTGCCCGCCGATCGGACAACTCCCGCGCGGCGGAAATGGCGTGCGTTCGCCGGTAGGGTGAGAGCGCACCGCAAATCTTCAAGGAGGACAGATGTCAGGTCGCATCCGCAACGAGGCATTCAAGCAGAAGGTCATGTCGGCCCACGATGCCGCAGCCCTCGTCGAGAACGGATGGAATGTCGGCTTCTCGGGCTTCACCGGGTCCGGTTATCCCAAGGCTTTCCCGGAGGCCCTCTCGGCCATCATCGAGGCCCGCCACGGCCACGATGAACCGTTCCGGATCGGCGTCTGGACCGGCGCCTCCACTGCCCCCGAGCTGGACGGCGCCCTCGCGCGCACCGGTGGCATCTCGTACCGCGCGCCGTACCAGTCGGACCCCGACATGCGCAGCGCCATCAACTCCGGCATCTCGTATTACCAGGACATCCACCTCTCCCACATGGGCCCGCAGGTGTCGCAGGGGTTCCTCGGCCACCTCAACCTCGCCGTCGTCGAGGCCACCGCCATCACCGAGGACGGGGACATCATCCCGTCGTCGTCGGTCGGCATGAACCGCACCTACCTTGACCACGCGGACCACGTGATCATCGAGGTCAACTCGTGGCAGTCCGAAGAGCTCTTCGGCATGCACGACATCTACTACCCCATCGGCGCCCTTCCCCCCAACCGCGTGCCGCTGCCCATCCAGAACGCCGGTGACCGCATCGGCGGCAAGGTGCTCAAGGTGGACGCGAGCAAGGTGATCGCGGTCATCGAGACCAACTCGGCAGACCGCAACACGCCGTTCAAGGGCCTCGACGACGACTCGCGCGCCATCGCCGGCCACTTCCTCGACTTCCTCGGTGCAGAGGTCAAGGCAGGGCGGCTTCCGGAGAACCTCCTTCCACTGCAGTCGGGTGTGGGCAACATCGCCAACGCGGTGCTCGCCGGCCTCCTCCACGGCCCGTTCGAGAACCTCACCTCCTACACCGAGGTGATCCAGGACGGCATGGTTGACCTGCTGGATTCCGGGAAGCTCACCGTGGCGTCGGCCACCGCGTTCTCGCTCAGCCCCACCGCCGCCGAGCGGATGAACGACAACGCCGCGGACTACCGCAACAAGATCGTGCTGCGTCCCCAGGACGTGTCCAACCACCCCGAGGCCATCCGCCGGATGGGCGTCATCGCCTGCAACGGCATGATCGAGGCGGACATCTATGGGAACGTGAACTCCACCCACGTCATGGGCTCGCGGATGCAGAACGGCATCGGCGGCTCGGGTGACTTCACCCGAAACGGCTGGGTCTCCAGCTTCGTCACGCCGTCGACGGCGAAGGGCGGGGCCATCTCCTGCATCGTCCCGATGGTCAACCACGTGGACCACACCGAGCACGACGTGCAGGTGCTGATCACCGAGCAGGGCCTCGCGGACCTGCGCGGCCTGGCCCCCCGCCAGCGCGCGCTGAAGGTCATCGAGAACTGCGCCCACCCGGACTTCAAGGAGCCGCTGCGCGAGTACGTCAAGCTGGCGGAGAAGAAGGCCAACGGGCAGCACACCCCGCACGACCTCGCCACCGCGCTGGGCTGGCACGTGCGGTTCCTCGAGACCGGCACCATGGTCCCCTGACCTGAGCACCGGCCGATGACGAGGGCCCCCACCGTTCTGACGGTGGGGGCCCTCGTCTGTCCGGCGATAGGATCCCGCCATGGCCTTGATGCTCTCGTCGTTCATCACGTTCCTCCTTGTGATGGACCCGTTGGGCAACGCTCCCCTGTTCCTGACCTCTCTTCAGCGCACCAAGCCCGAGCGGCGTCAGTGGGTGATTCTTCGCGAGTGCCTGATCGCCCTGGCCGTGATGGTGGCGTTCCTGTTCCTCGGCCAAGGGATGCTGACCGTCCTGCACATCGACGGCGCCGCGCTGCAGGCGGCCGGTGGCGTGATCCTGCTGCTGATCTCGATCCGGATGATCTTCCCCACGGCTCAATACAACCTGGCGGAGCCGATGACCCACGACGAGCCGTTCATCGTGCCGCTGGCGGTGCCCTACATCGCGGGACCGTCCCTCCTGGCGGTGATCGTGGTGCTGGTCAGCCAGGACGCGGGCAACTGGCCCTGGTTCCTCGGCGGGTTGGTCCTGGCCTGGCTGGTCACCGCGGTGACCCTCTACTTCTCCGGCTTCCTGCAACGGGTGGTCGGCACGCGCGCGCTGGTGGCTGTGGAGCGACTGATGGGCATGATCCTGGTGATCATGGCGGTTCAGATGATGTTCGAGGGCACCAGGAGCTTCTTCCTGGCCTGATCCGGGGCGATGGAGGGCCGTCTGCACTTCCGGAGGAGCGGTGGTGCTCCGAGCGTGCGGCCAATGTTCCTCCAGGCCGGGGTTCGCGTCCCTCAGGGGCTCGACGAGCCTTCTGGAGGAACACCGGCCGCGCGGGCGATGCGGGTCCGGGCGCTTGCTGGCCTGCTATGAATGGTGACATGACGCCAGACCTCATCGAATTGCGCCGCGAACTCCACCGGATCCCGGAGGTGGGGCTGCAGCTGCCGCAGACGCAGGCCAGGGTGCTGGAGGCACTGGAC
>DATITN010000183.1:0-7016 GCA_035467795.1 Arachnia sp.
GATCCTTCAACCTTCCGCCGTACATCGCCTGGCGCATCTGGTCCATCGTCGTGTCCCAGACGGTCACCTCGGCATCGACCGCTGCCCAGAAGCCAGGCCAATGGGCGAACGCGCGTAGTTGCGCGGCGGCGTCGCCGGGCAGCTTCGAGGGCAGTCCCGCCAAGAGCACCCCCGTCACGTCGACCAGATGAGTCAGCCCCACTGCCGCGACGGCGGGCAGGATCCGGTTGGCGATCTTGAGCGCGGCGATGGCGCGCTGCGCCTGCGGGGGCATCCGTTGGAGCTGGTCGGGGTGGACGGAGTCCACCAGCACCAGCGCCGCCGTCTCGTCGCGGAAGGCATCGGCGAACACCGTGGCGTACGGACCGCCGAGCGAGCCTCCCACCAGGACGTAGGGACCGGGAAGGCCAGCGTTCCGGAGTGCGGCGTGCAGTTCGTCGACGATGGTTCGGGCGTCGCGCGGCGTGGGACCGGGCTCGCTCCATCCGAGCCCGGCGCGATCATAGGAGACCACCCGTGCGAACTCAGCGATGGCGGGCTGGATCAACGCCCACATAGGTGAAGTCGCCATGCCGCCCGCCTCCAGTACGACGGTGGGGCCGTCGTGCGCCTCGCCCATCGTCAGCAGGTGGAGCCGATGGCCCCCTGCATCGACCATCCGTCCGGCGGGCGACAAGCGCAGCCGGTCCTGCGCGGTCGCCCTGGTCTGGTAGACCAGTCCCCCAGCCACCACCGCCCCGAGGGCACCGGCGAGGGCCAGGGTGGTGACCAGGCAACTGGCTCGCGTGGACTGCGCGTGGTGAGTCATGACGCCTCCTCAGGCCCGCCAGGTGGGGGTGCCTCCACACTCCTCGCCCCCAGGGCGGTTGGCAACCCCCGACAGGGTCCCTCCCTCCAGCTATTCGGTAACGCAGGGTAGGGCGAGGTCAGCGGTGGTGCAGGCCTACAGCGGCAAGCAGTGGATCGACCGCGAGCGTGCCCGCCTGGTCGAGGCGATCGACCACGCGGAGCGTAGAGGATCGAAGTGAACCTCCTGGGAGGCGCCCGTTCGATGGAATAATGGGCTCAGGCGTGCTCGTGTCGCCTCTTCCTCGTGGCTCGGCCGCGGGTTGAAGTGCCGCCGGGCCCAAGGACAGCGTCCGCCGTCCGCACTTGGTGGGGAGCGAGATGTCTTCTCAAGACCGGATCCAGCAGCGGCGCCGGTACCTGATGTGCCGGCCGGACTACTTCACGGTCAGTTGCGAGATCAATCCCTGGATGAACCGGACGCGGGCCACCGACACGGCCAAGGCTGTACGGCAGTGGCAGGACCTCCACGACACGTACCTGGGACTGGGGCATGAGGTTGACCTCATCGATCCGATCCCGGGCCTGGACGACATGGTCTACACGGCCAACGGGGGACTCACCATCGACGGCGTGGCCCTGGGCGCCAGGTTCGCCGTGGGAGAGCGTCGGGCTGAGGAACAACCATTCCGCGAGTGGTTCGCAACCCACGGATTCGACGTCGTGGAACCGCTCGCCACTCAGGAGGGCGAAGGCGACCTCCTGCTGGTGGGCGAGACGATCCTCGCCGGCTACGGCTTCCGGTCGCAGCTGGACAGCCACGCCGAGGTCGCGGACGTGTTCGGGCTCGAGGTCATCTCGCTGCGGCTCGTCAACCCGACCTACTACCACCTCGACACCGCAGTCTGCGTCCTCGACCCGGTGCAGGGCCCGGGCGGTGTCGAGAAGGCGAACATCGCCTACCTGCCGTCGGCGTTCGACGAGCGCGGCCAGTCCGAACTCCTCGAGCGGTTCCCCGACGCGATCCGCGTCCCCGCCGCCGATCCCGCGAGCCTCGAGCTGAACGCGGTCAGCGACGGCCGCAACGTCGTCCTCTCGCCGCCCGTCACCAGCCTCGACGCCCAGCTGCGTGAGCGCGGCTACCACCCGGTCCACGTCGACGTGTCCGAGCTGCACCTCGGCGGCGGCGGGATCAAGTGCTGCACCCTGGAACTGCGAGGAGGCAGACCATGAGCACGCAGACGAATCCCGACGCCCCGACGGCGCGCTTCATCTACGAGGAGGGCGAGCACGTAGCGCGCAACTACGACCCGCTTCCGGTGGTCGTGTCGAACGCGGAGGACGTCTGGGTGACCGATGTCGAGGGCAGGCGCTACCTCGACCTGCTGTCTGCCTACTCGGCCCTGAACTTCGGGCACCGCCACCCCGAGCTGGTCAAGGCGGCCGTCGATCAGATCGGCCGGCTCACGCTCACCAGCCGGGCGTTCCACAACGACCGGCTCGGCGCCTTCGCCGCCGCCCTCGCCGAGCTGTGCGGCAAGGACCTCGTCCTGCCGATGAACACCGGCGCGGAGGCCGTCGAGACCGGCATCAAGGCCGCGCGCGCCTGGGCGTACCGAGTCAAGGGGGTGCCTGCCGACGCCGCGCGGATCATCGTGGCAGCGGGCAACTTCCACGGCCGCACCACCACCATCGTCGGGTTCAGCGACGATCCGGCCACCAGGGACGGGTTCGGGCCGTTCACGCCCGGCTTTGTCACCGTGCCGTACCAGGACGCCGCCGCGATCGAGGCGGCCATCGACGAGAACACCGCGGCCGTGCTCATCGAGCCCATCCAGGGTGAGGCCGGCGTCATCATCCCGCCGCAGGGCTACCTGCGGGCCGTCCGCGAGCTGTGCACGGAGCACAACGTGCTCCTCATCGCCGACGAGATCCAGTCCGGCCTCGGCCGCACCGGGACGACGTTCGCGTGCGACCGCGAGGGCGTTGTCCCCGACCTCTACCTGCTGGGCAAGGCACTGGGCGGCGGCATCCTGCCGGTGTCGGCCGTCGTCGGCGACCGCGACGTCCTCGGTGTGTTCCGTCCCGGCGAGCACGGGTCCACCTTCGGCGGCAATCCGGTCGCCGCGGCGGTCGGGTTGCGCGTGGTTGAACTGCTCCGCACGGGCGAGTTCCAGGAACGCGCGACGACGCTGGGCCACTACCTCACAGGCCTGCTCGAAGAACTGCTGGGCCACGGCCTGACCGAGGTGCGCGTGGCCGGCCTCTGGGCTGGCGTCGACGTCGAACCGTCACGCGGGACCGGCCGCGAGGTCGCTCAGAAGCTGCTGGCTCGCGGCGTGCTGGTGAAGGACACCCACGGCCAGACCATCCGCATCGCACCGCCGCTGACGATTCGGGCCGCCGACCTCGGCTGGGCGGTCGAACAGCTCAAGCTCGTTCTGCAGGTGCCCTGACCGTCCGAAGCTGGCGACCAGACGTCACCGGCACAGGGTGGGTGGTCTTTGTACCGTCTGGCGGGCGACACCCGCGATCCGGCGGCCAGGGCTGCAGCGGCCCGGGCCGCGGATGAGAGGTCGCATCGGCCATCCGAAAGCTCCTGAGGCTTCGAGGCCGCTGCGCGGCACCTCAGCCAGCGGGATGGCCTGCGTCGCGTCGGCGAAGGAACTAATCGGCAGAACCTGGATGCCGACTACGACACCAGACCTGCCAGTCAGCCGCCGAACGCACCGATGTCCTTCCGGCATACATCAACCTTGACGTGGTGTGTCGGACGGGTGACTCGTCTCCACCGAGACGAGCGAGATTCCGAGGTCACGGATCTTCGCCAGCAGGCCATGCAGCTGGGCTTGATCAGTCACCTCACCCGCAATGGTCGTTGTGCCATCAGATTCCGTGGTGAGGGTGAACCCGTCGAACCAGTCGGCCCAGTGGGCGTCCATGCGTTCGGTTACCCGGAGCGTGCACGAGAGGTGGGACCGCCGCGACCCGGTGCTCATCTGCGTGCTCCTTCAGCGGCCGCGACGCGGGACGAATTGCGACTCGCCCGACTCTTGGGCGAACGGATCACATACTCGGCCACCGCGAGGTTGATAGCCCAGGCCGCGCCCATCGTCAGGTCGTTGGCGAGCACACTGGTGCCGACCATCGTGGGCCCGACGGCCCCCGTAAGCACCTGGGTGCCGGCGCCGAGCGCGAGCGCGTAGGCCCGGATCATCCAGGCGCGGTGCCGCATCACGTCGCCCCGCCGGATGGCGGCGAAGCCGAGCACCACGCTCGCCGCCATGGCTGTCCCCACCGCCAAGCGGAACGTGTACAGAAGCGCACCTGAACCCGGCTTCGACGGGTAGGCCACCGTCATCCACAGCCCGCTGAAGGCGACGGCCATCGCCAGCGGCACCAGCAGCCGTCCCGTCGCCCGGTGCCAGGCCGGGCGACGCGCCCGCAGCCGCGACGAGAACTGGAACGCACCGAGCAGCGAGTAGGGAATCACACTGACGATGTGCACGATCACCGGCAGCGGCACCGCGTCGATCCGGGGGTCCGCCGGCATCAGCTGGGGGCCGCCCATCAGTCCGGTCACCCTCAACGATCCAGCGATGGCCGGCCCCAGGCTGAGCGCCACCAGGGCGAAGGGCACCCACTGGGCCGAGGCCCCGTGGGTGGTGGTCGTGGTCATCGGGCGACCGCTGGCTCGGCAAGAGGGCGGGCCTGGGACGCTGCGGCACTCTGAATGCGTTGTCCGCGCCACAGGGAGTAGCCGAGGGCGACCATCGCGACGCCGGTGGGGACGGCGAACAGGCGCTGGTCGATCCATGGGAGCAGCGCGCTTGCGGCGGTCAGGGCGGTGGCCCCGGCGAGCAGGAGTGTTGCCCAGCGGGCGAGGACGTTCGCGCGGAAGAGGGCGATACCGAACAGCAGCCCACCGGCCATGTAGCCGACGCCCATCAGCAGGGTGAGGGGCTGCATGAGCCCGAGGTCGCCGCTGGCGGTGCCGCCGGTGGCGACGGCGAAGACGTCGCTGACGTAGCCCGGTGAGGAGTGGGCGATGGCCGGGAAGACGACGAGTCCCACCACTTCGACGGTCAGCATGGCCAGGTAGCCGGCTGCGAAGGTCAGGTAGCCCACCATCCCGAGGCGCCCGGTCCTCGGCACCTGGGACAGGTACATGCCGGTGATCCCGATCAGGGACAGGACGGACATGGCAACCTTCATGCCTTGCCGGATGCCGAACTCAGTGGTGGTGGCCAATGCCAGGTCCAGGGGCGGGTGGTTGATCTGGACGCCGATGAACAGCAGGCCTGCGGCGACGGCGCTGAGGCCGGCCGCTCGCGTGAGGTGGGTTGTGGTGATGGTCATGTCCTTCTCCCTCGTTCGGGGCCGGGGGTGCTCCGCGGCTGATGGATCGAATCTAGGAACGGACTGGGTGAGTCGGCGTCATCCATCGATGTGATCGACGGGGTGATCCTTGGCCATCCCTACATGAGGCCCCGTTCCCGCGCCCGCGCGACCGCAGCCCGGCGGGTGGTGACGTCCAGCTTGGTGAAGATGTGTTTGGTGTGCGTGCGCAGGGTGTTGTGGGAGACGAACAGCAGCCTCGCGATCTCGGGACCGCTCAGCTCGCTGTCGAGCAGCCTCAGCACCTGGAGTTCCCGTTGGGTCAGCAGTTCGGTCGCGCCTCCCGGCGACGCGGCAGGAGCGAGGGTCTCGACGGACCGCTTCGGATCTCGGGTGAGCGCGAGCAGCCCACGGATGTCCACCAGGCTCCCCTCCCGCCCCGAGGCAGCGGCAGCCGCTTCGAGCCGGTCCAGTAGCCGCGCCACGTCGTCGAGGGCTCCTGGCCGGTCCGGATGCTCGGCCAGGAGCAGACGCGCGAGCGTGAGGTGCTCGTACTCCCTGAGGTAGCTGGCCTCATCCGTGACAGACACCCCGCACTCGGCCGCCCAGTCGGCGGCCCGGTCGAGGTCTCCGGCGGCGATCCAGACCCGCGCCCTCACGGCCGCGATCGGACGCACAGTCGGGTAGTAGCCGGGCCGGAAGTGTTCGTCGGCCTCATCCAGCAACGCGATCGCTCTCTCGTGCTCGCCCCGGATCTCGGCCAGCCGTGCGGCGGCGACGAACCGTCGGGACCGGCTCTCGCTGTACGGCTCGCGCGCCGCGAGCGGCTCCGCGGCAGCAAGATGCTGCTCGGCGGAGGCGACGTCGCCGGCGTCCAGGTCGAGTTCCGCCAAGGCGACGTGCAGGTCGGCCGTGGCGCGTGCCCCGCCCAGCCCGAGCGCCTCCGACGCGGCCAGAGCCCGCCGGCACAGCTCCCTCGCCTTGCTGGGTCGTCCGGCCACCTGCCACATCTCGGCGAGCAGGGCCGTGCTGTTGAGTTCGTCCACGAAGGAGCCCGCGGCGTGGAGGCTCGAGACCGCCGCGGTGAAGGTCGCCACGGCTGACGAGATGTCTCCCTTCGACCACGCGGCAAGGGCGAGGAAGCCGGACGCGGCCCCACGCCAGAAGTGGTCCTGGGGTCCCGCGACCTCGAGCACCCGGGTGGCATGCCTGACAACCCCGCCCAGGTCTCCCCTGCCCTGCGCCAGTGACGCCCGGTACATGGCGATGGATGCCGGCAGGGTGCGCAACTCGTCGGTCTCGGCCCACGGCGCCGGCGACCCCGTTGTGGCGCCAGCCAGCAGGCCCTCGGCATGGTCGAGCCGGGTCTCCATGGACTCAAGGTCGCCCGCGACGAGGAACGTCCACGCCTGCACGGTGGTCAGCACAGGGCTCCGGCTGATCACCCCTTCGGGCAGCTCACCTAGCCAACGGATCAGGGCGGCATCCCGCCGGTCCCTGCGGGCCTCGGGTACCGCCACCTCGATCAGGCGACCCGCACGGCCGTAGTCATGCGCGGCCATCGCGTGCCGGATCGCGTCGTCGGTGAAACGGTTGGCTTCGTACCAGCGGCTGGCGCGCCCGTGGAGCAGCGGAATCTGCCCGGGCCGTTCGGCGAGCAGCCGCGCCCGCAGCACGTCGGCGAACAGGTGGTGGTAGCGGAACCAGGTCAGCTGGTCATCCAGGGCGACGACGAACAGGTTCGCCCGCTCGAGTTCGATCAGTGTGCTGCGCCCGCCGTCGAGCCCGGTGACCGCGTCACATAGCCCGTCCGTCAACCGGTCGAGGATGGCTGTGAGCAGAAGGAACTCGCGCACCTCGCCCGGCTGGTGGGCGAGCACCTCGTCCACCAG
>DATITN010000184.1:0-15448 GCA_035467795.1 Arachnia sp.
CTAGGTCACCGCTCCGATGAACCGGAGCCCCAGGGAAGTACTCGAAGCTCGAGTGCGCCAGGGCGAAGCCGTCCGGAGTGCGGCACACCGTGGGGTCGGACCAGAATCCGGGCAGGACGGGGACGAT
Organism: Arachnia sp.; assembly: GCA_035467795.1. GTDB lineage: Bacteria > Actinomycetota > Actinomycetes > Propionibacteriales > Propionibacteriaceae > Arachnia. The sequence goes on from DATITN010000184.1 coordinate 128, forward strand.
GTTGCGGTGGGTCATGGGGTCCTCTCGACGGCGTCGTCGCGTGGCTGGTAGTTGGCCTGGGGAGGTCAGATGCGGGCGAGCAGGTCCTCGACGGCCTGCCGCGCCTCCATGGCCGCCTGGCCGCTGATCTCGCGGAAGGCGGTGAGGATCTCCGCGGCCAGGTCGAAGTCGTGGCGGATCAGCCACTGCTGCTGAAGGCCGTCCCAGACGGCGATGAACATGCGCGCCATCTGCCGGGGGTCGCGGTCCGGGTGGGCCTCCCCGGCCTGTTGCATCGCGGCAATGAGCTTGCCCATCTCCGCGAGCGCTTCGTCGTAGTGACGGCTGAAGTACTCGTGCGCCGGGTGGTTCGGATCCTGGGCTGCAGCGGCCAAGGCAACCTGGAGTTGGAGCCTCCGGTCATCTGCCTGGGCCCTATGAGCCAGATCCGTGATGATCCGATCGAATGTTCCCGGAGTCCACGGCAGGTGGACCCGCCCCTCGGTCATGACCTGTTCAAAGTGCTCGATGGCCGCTACCAACAGGTGGTCCCGCGAAGGGAAGTGGTAGAGCATCGTGCGCTCGCTGATGCCCGCCCGCTCGGCGACCGCCGCCGTCGTGAGGGCGGGGTGGCCCACCTCCATCACGACCTCGTAGGCCGCCTCCGCAATGTGGGCGCGCCGTTCAGCGGTCTTTGCGTAAGGGCCGCGGGGCCCACGTGTCGGTGCCGTCATTGGCTCCACCTCCTGTTCCAAATGTACAGCAACAAACTAGATTTGTCTCGGGTGCATCTTGACATACCTGCCAAAGTGAGTGTCTACTTCATTTTAGGTCAACGACGACAGGAAGGGACTCATGTCCGCCTCTACCCTCACCCGCGCCGAGCGGCGCGCTGCCAAGCAGGCACATCCAGACCACGTGGGCGCCCTGAAGACCTTCGGGTGGTCCTCCCGCGGCCTCTCGCTGGCCGCCAACTTCATCGTGCTCGGCTACTTCACCCTCTACGCCACCGACACCCTGGGCCTCTCCGCCAGCCTGGTGGGCACCCTGCTCATGGTGAGCAAGATCTTCGACGGCTTCACCGACCTGCTCGCCGGCTATGTCGTTGACAGGACCCGGACCCGGTGGGGGAGGGCGAGGCCGTACGAGTGGGCCATCCTCGGCGTGTGGCTCTGCAACTGGCTGCTGTTCTCCGTCCCTGATCTGGGCACGGTGGGCAAGGCCATCTGGATCTTCGTCACCTACAGCTTCGTGAACTCGGTGTTCTCGACGTTGTGCTACGCCAACCAGACGCTCTACATGGCGCGCGCCTTCAACTCGCGCGGCGCCTACGCCAAGCTGAACGCGGCCGCGGGAGTGATCATCACCATCGGCGCCATGGTCCTCAGCATCGCGCTGCCGATGGCCCTCGCCTGGGCGGGCAAGGATCCCGGCCGCTGGTCGAATCTCATGCTCCTCATCGCGATCCCCATGGTCGTCATCGGACTCGGCCGCTTCTTCTTTGTGAAGGAGATCTACGAGACAGAGGCCACCGACGAGAAGATCCGATGGTCCGACATCAAGACCGTGATGGGCAACAACCGGTGGATCTGGATGCTGGCCGGCCTTGGGCTGCTGGTCAACATCCCCATCAACACCGGGGCGGGTGGCTACTACTTCCGCTACATCGTTGGCGACCTCGGGTTGCTGTCCATCGTGTTGTTCGTGGGCATTCTCGCGCTGCCCGCCGTCCTGTTCATCCCGCGGATGATGCGCCGGGTCACCCTGACGCGGCTGATCATGATCGGACAGGGCTTCGCCATCGTGGGGGCCATCATCGCCACCATCGCCGGCGACAGCATCCCGCTGCTCGCCGCAGCTGCCCTCGTCGGTGGCATCGGGGTGCTACCGGTGTCCTTCATGGTGGGCGTCCTGATCATCGACGCGGCCACGTACAACGAGTGGCGGGGCAACCGGAGGCTGGAGTCGACGCTCAGCTCGATCAACGGCTTCGCCACCAAGATGGGGCAGGGCGTGGCGCTGGCCGGCGCGGGGCTGTTCCTCGGTGCCTTCGGCTACGACGGCACCGCCGAGACGCAGTCCGACTCCGCGCTGTTCGCCATCCATGCCCTGTACACCTGGATCCCAGGTCTGATCGCGCTCGCCGCGCTCATCCTGCTGAGCTTCTACAAGCTCGACGACATGCTGCCGCAGATCCATGCCGACCTGGAGGCGCGCGGCAGCCACGACGAGCCAGCGGAGCCCCTCGTCCCCGAGGCGGCGAAGGCCGACGCCGTCGTCACCCTCGCCGACGAGCTCGAGGAGGACGACAAGCGATGACCCGGACCCTGTTCGATCTCGGGTGGGAGTGGCGCAACGCCGACACCGCCGCCTGGCAACTGGTCGACCTGCCCCACGACGCGATGCTGCACGAGCAGCGCAGCGCGTCCTCAGCCAACGGCAGTCACACGGGCTGGTTCCCGGGCGGGCGCTACGTCTACCGCAAGACGTGGCGCGCCCCCGCGGATCCCGGCCGGGTGAGCCTGTTCTTCGAGGGCGTGTACCGCAAGTCGCGTGTGCTCGTGAACGGCGTCGAGGCCGGGGGCTGCCTGGGCGGCTACACCGAGTTCGAGGCGCGCATCGACCACCTGATCGAACGGGGATCCAACAACCTCATTGAGGTGCACGTCGACAACTCGGAGGAACCCAACAGCCGGTGGTACTCCGGCTCCGGGATCTACCGCCACGTGTGGCTGCTCGAGCAGTCGTCGGACCGCATCAAGCCCGGCGGCGTCCACCTCGTGACCCGCGCGCTGGGCGGGACCGCCAGTGTGTCGGCGCGGGTGGAGGTCGACAACGACTCCAGCCGCGACGTCCAGGTGCGCGTCTCGATGCAGCTGGGGGGGTCGCCGGCGGAGGCCACGGCATCCGTTGCGCAAGGCATCGCGGAGCTTGAGATCACGGTCCCCGACGCACAGTCGTGGTCGGCCGAGAGCCCCGTCCTGTACGACGTGCTCGTCGAGCTCACCGCCGACGGCGAGGTCCTGGACCAGCAGGAACTGCGCTACGGACTTCGCACCATCGACGTCGACGCCTCCCGCGGGCTGCGCATCAACAGCCAGCCCACCCTGCTGCGTGGGGCCTGTATCCACCACGATTCGGGGATCCTTGGCGGCGCTACCTTCCGGGCCGCGGAGTTCCGCCGTGCCCGCATCCTCAGGGAGCAGGGCTTCAACGCCGTCCGGAGCTCACACAACCCGATCTCCCGGGACATGCTGGATGCCTGCGATGAGCTGGGGCTCTATGTCATGGACGAGTCGTCGGACGTGTGGTTCAGGACCAAGACGGCCCACGATGCCGCCCTGCACTTCGACGAGACCTGGGAGGCGGAGCTTGAGGCCATGGTCCGCAAGGACCGCACCCACCCGTCGGTGATCATGTACTCGATCGGCAACGAGATCGCCGAGAGCGGAACCGCCGAGGGCATCGAGGCGGCGCGCCGCATGGTGGCCCACGTCAAGAGCCTCGACGCTTCGGTTCCGGTGACCTGCGGGGTCAACCTCATGCTCAACATGGCCGCCGCCCGAGGTAAGAACCTCTTCGCGGGCCACGAGAAGCAGAACGCGAAGAACCAGGACGCCACCGCGGCCAGGCCGAAGCGCAAGGCCCTGACCAGCACCGGATACAACTTCCTGGTCAGCAAGATGGGCTCGCTCATGGCCAAGGCCGCCGCGCTGCCCGCCGCCGACAAGGCCAGCCGCGGCGTGTTCGACGTCCTCGACGTGGCCGGGTACAACTACGCCCACGCCCGCTACCGCAAGGACCGCACGCTGCACCCCGGGCGCGTCATCGTCGGCACGGAGACCATGCCGTTCCACATCGCCGGCAACTGGGCGCTGGTGGAGGAGCTCCCGCACGTCATCGGCGACTTCATGTGGACCGGGTGGGACTACCTCGGCGAGGCCGGGATCGGCACCTGGACGTACGGTGACGAGTCCGCGTCGTTCGCCAAGCCGTACCCCTACCTGGTCGCCGGCCCTGGAGCCATCGACATCACCGGTGTTGCCGGCGCCCCCATGGCGCTGGCCCGGGCGGTGTGGGGGCAGACCGACGAGCCGGCGATCTTCGTCCGCCCGCTGGACCGCGACCTCAAGCGCACCAACCGCGCCGCATGGCGCGCCACCGACGCCGTCGCCAGCTGGGCCTGGCCCGAGGGCGAGGGCAGGCGGGCCGAGATCGAGGTCTACTCGAACGCCGACGAGGTGGAGCTCCGCCTCGACGGCAGGTCGCTGGGCGTGAGGCGAGCCGGCCGTCGGGCTGGATTCGTGGCCCGCTTCCGGACGGCCTACTCATCAGAGACCCTCGTGGCGATCGCGCGGGTTCAGGGGAGGGAGGTCGGGCGATCGACCCTGGCCTCCGCCGTCGGACCGCTCGCGCTGAGGATCCGCTCGGACAAGGGCGTGCTCGACGCCGACGGGCAGGACGTGGCTCACCTCGCTGTCGAGCTGGTCGACTCCGCCGGCACCGTCGTGATGCTGAGCGGTGAGGGGCTAGAGGTCAGCGTCGACGGCACGGGCACCTTGACCGGTCTCGGCAGCGCCGACCCCGCCCCGCTCGGCTCCTACACCGACGCCCGGACCGAGTTGTTCCGCGGCAGTGCCCTCGCGGTGGTGCGTGCCACCACCGAGCAGGGGGAGGTCCGCGTGACCGCCCGCTCCCGGGTATACGGAGAAAGCTCCGTGACCCTCACCACCTCAATCGCATCAACCACAGGAGAACTGATCCATGCCTGACCACGCTTACCAGGACCCGACGCTGCCCGTCGACCAGCGCGTCAAGGACCTCCTCGGCCGGATGTCGCTGGAGGAGAAGGCCGGCCAGCTGACCCAGTACTTCTACTTCGGCTTCCCGCCCGAGATGATAGAGGGAGTGGACCTCGACTCCCTCTCCGAGGAGCATCGGGCCTTCGCGCAGCAGCCGCAGATGGTCGAAGCCGCCCTGCAGCGGGGCGGAGCCGGTTCGCTCCTGTTCATCAAGGACGCACCCGAGGCCAACCGCCTCCAGCGCATGGCCGTCGAGGGAAGCCGGTGGGGCATCCCACTGCTGTACGGGTTCGACGTCATCCACGGCTTCCGCACCATCTTCCCCGCACCCGTCGCCCTGGCCGCGTCCTGGGAGCCGGAGGTCGCGGAGCGGGCGCAGAGCGTCGCGGCCCGGGAGGCGCGTGCGGTCGGTATCAACTGGACGTTCGCGCCCATGGTTGACATCGCCCGCGACCCCCGTTGGGGCCGGATCTTCGAGGGCGCAGGCGAGGATCCGGTCCTCGGGGCCGCCATGGCCGCCGCCCAGGTGCGCGGCTTCCAGTGCGACGGGGGCGTGATCGCCGGGCCGAAGCACTTCGCGGGCTACGGCGCCGCGCGAGGCGGCCGCGACTACGACGACGCCGACATCTCCGATTCGGAGCTGTACAACGTCTACCTTCCGCCCTTCCAGGCCGCGATCGACGCAGGCGCCGGCAACATCATGAGCGCGTACATGGACCTCAATGGCGTCCCCGCGAGCGGCAACAGGCGGCTGCTCACCGACATCCTTCGTGACGAGATGGGCTTCGAGGGCTTCGTCGTCAGCGACGCAAACGCCGTCCGCTCGCTCGAGACGCAGCACTTCGCCCGCGACCTCACCGACGCCGGCGCGCGCGCCGTCAACGCGGGGCTCGACATGGAGATGTGCATGCTGGACCCGGCCTACTCGCGGCTCCCCGAGGCCGTCGCGCAGGGCCTGGTGGAGGAGGGGACCCTCGACGAGGCGGTCCGCCGCATCCTCGCCGTGAAGTTCGCCGCCGGGCTGTTCGAGCAGCCCTACGTGGATGAGGACGCCTCCGACGGCGTGCTCACCGCCGCCGAGCACCGCGACGTCGCCCAGGAGGCGGCCGAGCAGACCTTCGTGCTGCTGAAGAACGACGGCGCCCTCCCGCTGCGCGAGGGCGCGGTCTCCCGCGTCGCCGTGCTCGGCCACCTGGCCGACTCCCAGCGCGACACCCTCGGCCCGTGGGTCTTCGCCCACGACACCTCCGAGGCCGTCTCCATCGTCGACGGGCTCCGGCGCCGCGCAGGGGACGCCGTCGCCGTCGACTACGCCCCGGCGACCGCCGTGCCCGAGCGCTTGTTCCCCTCCATGTTCGATCAGCAGGAGCACGGCGGCGTGCCGCGCACCCCGGAGGGCTTCGAGGAGGAGGCGGAGCTTGACCGTGCCGTCGCGTTGGCTGCGGGGGCGGATGTGGCCGTCGTGGTCGTCGGGCAGCCGCAGAACATGATCGGCGAGAACGCGTCGACGTCCACCCTGGACCTGCCCGGCCGCCAGCTCGAGCTGCTGCAGCGTGTGCACGCCACGGGCACGCCGATGGTGGTCCTCGTCATGTCGGGCCGCCCGCTCGACCTGCGCTGGGCCGAGGAGAACGCCGCCGCGATCCTGCAGGTCTGGTACCCCGGCACCCGCGGCGGCGACGCCGTCGCCCGTGCGCTGTTCGGCGACGTGTCGCCTGCCGGCCGCCTGCCGTTCACGTGGCCGCGACACGTGGGCCAGGTGCCCCTGGTCTACTCCCACTACCGCACGTTCGCTCCTCAGGCGCAGGGAGAGCGGTACTGGGACGAGCCCAGCACCCCGCTGTACCCGTTCGGACACGGGCTGTCCTACGCCAGCTTCGAGTACACCGATCTGCGCATTCCGGAGCTCATCGCGGTGGGGGAGGCGGCTCAGGTGGCTGTCACAGTCACCAACACCTCGGAGGTCGCGGCCGACGATGTGGTGCAGCTCTACATCCACCAGCGCTACGGCACCTCCACGCGCCCGGTGCGTGAGCTGAAGGGGTTCCAGCGGATCCACCTCGCGGCCGGGGAGTCGCGGGAGGTCACCTTTGAGCTGGGCCCGGACGAGCTGCGCTACTGGAGCGCGGTGACCGGGTCGTGGGTGCAGGACGCCACCGTCGTGGACTTGTTCGTGGGCGGCAGCTCGACCTGCGAACTGGCCGCCGTCATCGAGATCAACGGCTGAGGCCGAGGGCGCCGGTGACAGATCAGCACACCCAGGCCTCGACGGTGCTGGTGGCTGACTCACGCCCCGAAGAGATCGTGCGGACCGGGCTGAGGCTGCTCGGCGTGGACGCGGGCAACTTCGATCTCGTTGTCGATCCGTAGACCAACGGTGCTCCTACGACTCCGAGAAGGTCCACACCGAGCTCGTCTGCGCCGATCTCACAGGCGGCTACACCGACATCGCGGACTAGGTGTGGTTGCCGATCCGCTTCGACGGCGCGACGCCGGTGATCGAGTGGCTCGACGAGGGAGCCCGGAGGACCTCGACTATCCGGCGTGAGCCCAGACTGCGGCGCTGCGTCGGATGAGTTCGTCAAGGCCGGGTCCTGTGTAATCGGGCGCGCGCGACGTGTTCGGGCTCGGTGGGTCGGGCTCGTGTGGGCATGGTGGTCCCGCGACGTGGGGTGCGAGTTGTTGGAGCCGATGGCGTTGGTGCTGCATCGGCCGGCGGGCGGGGTCGATGTGGCGGGGTGGGGTGAACCACGGCAGCCCGGTCACCGGATCAAGGTGCACCTGCCATTGGGACTCCTCCGACTGCAGCGGGTCCGGCTCCACCAGCCGATGGTGGAACGGGCACAGCAACACCCCGTTGGCCAGGCACGTTGCGCCACCGGCCCACCACGGGAGAATGTGATGCGCCTCGCAGGTGGCCGGCGCGGCGGTGCAGCCGGGGAACACACACCCCTGATCCCGCTCGATCAGCGCCGCACGGATCGCGGGGGTGAACAGGCGATGCGTACGCCCAACGTCGAGTGGCCGCGACCCGGTGCCCAGCACCATCGGGATCAGGCCCGCGTCACAGGCCAAACGCCGCGCCTCCCCCGCCGACAGCCCATCCATCCCGCCGGCGCCGAGGAGGCTGACCACACCCAAGCCCGACTTCAGCGTGTCGAAGTCCAGGGTGATGTGCACCTGGGGGCGGTCCACCCCATGCGACGGAAGCTGACCGCTGCCCGCGGCGACCTGGGTAAGCAGGACGAGGGCATCGGCCCGCCTTGCGTCGCGGCTGGGGGTCTCGCCGGTGTGCCGGTAGGTGGAGGCGTCAGGCATCAACGCGTCCAGCTGCGCCGTGAGCAGCGCGGCGTCGGCGACGGGGAGTTGGCCGGTGATCCGCATCGACCCGTGATAGTCCGGTGACAGGCGAAGGAACCGGTCCCGGTGCGCGATCCGCTGCTCCCGGGCCAGGCGCTTCGCGTCATCGGCATCGGCCTGGTCCGGGTCGATCACCTCCGCCAGCCGCGCCGCCAGCGTCCGCAACTCTGCCGGGCCCAGCGTGGCGACGTGGGCCAGGATCAGCTCCTGACACTCCACCAGCTGCCCGCGGGTCAGCCGGTCTGGGAGCTTCCGCAAACCGGCCACGATCGCCTCCGCCTGAGCCAAAGAGATCGAACCCTCATTCAACGCCGCACCGATCAACCCGAACCGGTCCCCCAGATCCGCGGCCAGGCGCAGCGCAGCCGTCGCCTGCGCCGGCGTGGTGCGCACCGACTGCCGCACGTCCTCCATCACCGCCTCCGCGGCAGAGAGCTTGGCCTCGTGGAGCAGGTGCAGCCGCAACCCGGCCAGCTGGGCTTCGGCCTCACTGATCGACTCCACCAGACCGCTCAGCCGCTGCATCGCCGTGTCGTCCATACCGAGCAATCCGGCGGCGCCCCAGAGGGCGGCGATGTACCGCTGCCCCAGGTCCCCCACCGTCTCGCTCATGTGGACAATTCTTGCGCCGACCACCGACAGAAACGGGTCCAGAAAGCCACCCCCAGCAGAAAGAAGTTTGGGCAAATTTCCGCCCTCCCTGCCAACGGCCCACGGAGAGCACGGGCGTCGCCCAGTGGAGCACAGCAATGCTTGTCAGCGGCAGTTGGGACCCTGTCGGGAGGCCCTCGGCGCGTGCGCGAACAACCCGGTCGGGGTCTGCTTGACTGGTCGGGTTGGCTTCGACGCGGGCTGCGCCGCTTCGCGGCTTGGGCCCGGCTCAGCCAGCGGGGGAGGGCGGCGTTCAAGGAGGGGTAGGAGACGGGCACGCCGCTCCGCGGCCGGGCGGTCTCGCAGGGTCGAAGACCGCGCCTGAGAGCGAGGGTGGGGGATGGCAGGGCGGCACCGCGCCGCGGTGCCCAACCCGACGATCACCCAACCGGCATCCCGCTCCAACAGACCTTGCCCCAGGGCCGCCCTGCCGGCCAGCACCAGGACCAGACAACGCCACAGGCAAAGGACGTGTGGGGAGGCGGGAGACGAGGCACGGGCGGCCTCAACTACCCGGCCACAGACCCCAGCCGCGACAACCGCCAGATCATGGACAACGGCCGCCCGGGCCTCGACTCACGGCTCACCGCACCCGACGAGGGTCTGCGTGAAGGTGGCAGTCACAACCCTTCGAGACGGGCCACGCCGCTTCGCGGGCGGCCCTCCTCAGGGAGCGGTAGGGGACCGGCCACGCCGCTCCGCGGGCGGCCCTCCTCAGGGAACGGGAGGAGACAGGCCAAGCCGCCTAGCGGGCGGCCCTCCTCAGGGAACGGGACAGGCCGGGCCACGCCGCTTCGCGGGCGGCGCTCAGCGAACGGATCAGCCCTTGACGGAGCCGGCCGCCATGCCCGCCATGATCTTCTTGTTCAGCACCAGGAACACGGCGAGCAGGACCATGATGTTGAGGCTCACCGCCGCGAACAGCGGCCCGTACTGCGTGGAGCCGTACTCGTCTCCGAGGCTGAGCAGGCCAACCTGGATGGTGGCCAGTGCGGGGCGCGTGGTGAAGGTCAGGGCGATGAGCAGGTCGTTCCACACCGAGAAGAACTGCACCAGACCGACGGTCACGATGGCGTTCTTCATCATGGGGATGCCGATGACGAAGAAGGAGCGCAGCGGGCCGCAGCCGTCGACGGTGGCCGCTTCGAAGATGCTGCGGGGTACGGACCGGAAGTAGGTGGCCATGAGGAACGTGGTGAGCGGCAGCCCCATCACCGTGTAGGTGATGATGAGCGGCAGCAAAGTGTCGGTGATGCCGATCCGGAAGTAGGCGATGAACAGCGGCACGAGGATCATCTGCCCGGGCACCATGATGCCGGCCAGAATGTAGAGCAGCACCGTGTTGCGGCCCTTCCAGATCATCACCTCCAGCGCGTACCCGGCGGCCACACCGATGAAGACGATGAGGATCACCGACGGGATGGTCACCAGGATGCTGTTGAGGTAGTTCCGGGCCACGTTGCCGTTGGTGAGCGCGGTGACGTAGTTGTCGAACCGCCAGGTCTCCGGCAGCGACAGGGCAGGGTTGGAGAGGAACTCCGCCTGCGTCTTGAAGGAACCGAGGATCATCCACACCTGCGGGTACAGCACGACGATCATGAGGATGGTGATGCCGATCCAGATCGGCAGGCGGCGCAGGGCCCGCCGTGCGCTACGAACCCACGGCGGGCGGCGCGTCGGGGGAACGGGTGTGGTGTGCTGCGTGGCCCGGGAACTCCGGCTTGAAGTGTCGATGGTCATGCTCACTCCTCCACCCGCTGCCGGGAGGACTTGAAGATCGCCAACGTGAACACCAGGCAGAGCATCGTCAGGACCAGCGCGATGGTCGATCCATAGCCGTACTCGGCGTACTCGAAGGCGGTGCGGTACATGTACAGGGTCAGGGGGGCGGTCGAGGTACCAGGACCGCCGTTGTTGAGGGCGAGCAGGCTGTCGAACACCTTCAGGGTGGAGTTGAGGCTGAAGATGATCGACGACAGCAGAATGGGCAGGGACAGCGGGAGCACGATGTGGCGCACGAGTTGCCAACCGTTCGCGCCGTCGATGCGTGCCGATTCGAGAACCTCGTCAGGGATGTCCAACAGGCCCGCGTAGAGGAGGATGGCGTAGAAGCCCATCGACGTCCACAGCGTCATGACGATCGCCGTGATCATGGTGCCGGAGGTGGATGCCAGCACCTCGACGCTGTCGCCGCCGAAGAAGTTGATGATGTCGTTGACCGGGCCCTGGTTCTGACCCACGGCCACGAAGCTCTTGAACAGCAGTGCGATGGCGACGGTGGGCAGGATCGCCGGGAAGAACACGACGGTGCGTACCAGGGACGAGCCCCTGCGCAACCCGAAGACGTACAGCAGGGCCAGTAGATAGCCGAGGGTCACCTGCCCGACGGTGGCCACCACGGCGAAGCCCACGCTGACCTTGACCGATTGAAGCGCCGCAGCGTCGTTGATGAAGGCGGCGAAGTTGTCCCAGCCCACGAATTCGAAACCGCGCAGTGTGTTGCCCTCGAAGAAGGACAGGCCGAACGACCACAGGACGGGGACAATCTTGAGCCCTGTGTAGAGCAGGAGGGCGGGGCCTAGGAGGATGAAGATCGTCTTGCGATCCCCGAAGATCGAGTTCATGTGTCGTCACTCCTGACGGACGTGATCGGGCGTGATGAGGGGCCCGGGCCCATGGCCGGGACCGGACCCCTCATGCGCGGACTCAGCGGTTGGCGTCGACGCTTTCCTGCAGAGCCGCCATGTAGTCCTCGGCGGACATCTGGCCGTTGGCGAGCAGCGTCACGTTGGTGGACGCAAGCGAGTTGCTCTTCGGATCGAACAGCGCCTCGAACCACAGGACGGTCTCGTCGATGCCCTCGATGCGCTCTTGGATCTCGAGCGTGTTCGGTGAGACGTCGGTGACTTCACCGTTGACCTTGAAGCCGGAGATGATGCCTGCGCTCTGCATCGCCTGCTGGCCGTAGTTCTCCGCGATGCAGGTCACCCAGGCGTCGACCTTGGGGCCGTAGGCCTTGGACGAGAAGGCCATCGGGGCGCCCGCGTTGGCGGGGTACTGGTCGATGGACCCTGCGCCGCCGTCGACGGCCGGGAAGGGCATGAAGCCGACGTTCTCGGCGCCGATGGTGGTGCGCTCGGGATCGTTGATGGCGCCGAGGAACCAGCTGCCGTCGTAGGTCATGGCGGCCTCACCAGTCAGGAAGAGGTTCTGCGACTGATCCATGTCACGCGTGGAGAAGCCCTCGCCGAGGTGCCCGGCGGCGGCGAAGTCGGCCAGGGCCTGGGCGCCGGCGACGTACTCGGGGTCCGTGAGCTTGGCCTGGTCGTCGCGGACCTTGACCATGGCGTCGGGACCGGCGTTGCGGACGATGTACATCCCCATGAGTCGGGTGAGCGGCCAGCCTGCGGCACCGGCCTGGGTCATCGGGGTGACCCCGGCGGCCTTGAGGGTCTCGGCGGCCGCCATCAACTCGTCCCAGGTCTGGGGCTCCTCGATGCCGTTGTCAGCGAAGATCTGCTTGTTGAACCAGATCCCCTCGATGTTGTACTGGTACGGCATCGACACCAGGCCGCCGTAGACGTTGTCCTCCGTCGAGACGACGGCGGGGAGCACGTTGTCCAGGGCCCCGGATGCACCCATGGACTCCTTCAGGTCGACGATGAGGCCGCCGGCGCCGAGGTCCCCTGAGGGGCGCACCATAGCGGTGCCGGCAATTGTGTGGGCGGGCAGCGCGTCCTGGCTGGCCAGCAGCGTGACCTTCTGAACAGTGTCGGCCTGCGCGACGGTGAGGTGCTCAAGCGGAAGTGCGTCGTTCTCCGCCTTGCACTGGTCCGCGGCCAGGGCGTCGAGCTGCTCGCGCAGGGCCGGGTTCTCGTTAGCGGTCTGGACCGAGAAGGTGTCCGGATCAGTGCCGGTGGCGGACGAGCCGGTGTCGGCGCTGGCGGACCCCGAGGCTGCGGTGGACCCCGAGGTGGTGGGATCCGGGTCTGCGCCCTGGGAACCGCCGCAGGCAGTGAGCGGCAGGGCCGCCGCGATGGCGACGACGGCCCACTTGCTGAGGCGGGTACCGAGAGTAGTCATGTGCGTCCTCCTTGACGTTGGCCCGTGCGGGCCGGAACGGCGACTGCCTAATCAATCACTACTGATCGTCTATGCAGTCAATACGTTTCAATCTAGCATGCGCGCTACCGTTTGCATAGCAAATCACCCATGGTGGAATAGTCACAATTCTGCAACGAACCCGACCGCCCACCGGGTGAGGGAGCGTGACAACCGGTAACGCTCGGGCAGGGCCGGACCAACCGAGGCAGAACCCAGCCCGGGCTGGCCGTGATCGATGTTGAGCCAGACCCGCCCGGAGTCGCGGAGGTCCTGCGGGTGGCGGGCGGACTCCAGATCCTCGCTCGTCCAGCGCCTTGCCGTGAAGTCGAAGCGTGGCCGACCGAGCACCCGCAGCGTCGGCTCGCCCTCGCCGCTCAGCGCGAGCCACCTGGTGTCCAGGTGGTTCCCGTTCTCCTGCGGCACGGGGTAGGGCACCTGGAGCTCGTCGATGTCCGCGGCAAACCTGCCGACGGTCGCGGCGGACCGGGAATCGCGGTAGGTCTCCTGCGGCCCCAACCCGAACCACTCGGCGCGCCTGTAGGCGCAAGGGAGCCCGAGACGCAGCCCGAGACGCGGCACGACGATGTCGCGGTTCAGGTACGGCGTGTCGGCCCATGGCCCGATGAAGTCCGCCACGACCTCGAGCGTCAGTGCGTCCCCCGCCGCGCACCAGCGGTACTCGACCTGTACCGCGTGCGCATGAGTGGCCGCGGCCACTCTGGCCCGCACCAGCAGCGCGTCACCGTCGACCCTCACCTCGTCGGTGCGGTGAAGCAACCGATTCATGCCGACGGCGGACCACACCGCCGCCAGGTCGTGGCGGCCTCCCTGGCCGCGGTCGTTCTCAGTGGGCGCACGGAAGAGGTCCAGCACGGGCCCGTCAAGTGCCAGGTCACCAAGCCTCACCAGGCGCCCGCTGTCGGCGTCGAAGAGGGCAGGACCGAGCCCGATCCACCGCCCAGGGCGACGCCTCAGCGGCTCGGCCGAGGTGTCCGCTTCCGCGCGGGCCACCTCTCGGAGGAGGGCCTGATGTCGCGCGATGACGTGACCAGCCGGCGCCCAGAGTGTGTCGACGGCAACACGAGCCTCAGTCGTCAGCCACCACTCCCCTGGCTCGGCGCCCGCCTCCGCAGGCAGCTGGAGACGCGTGGCCTCGCCGGCGCGCAGCGTGGGAACGTCGAAAGCTCCGGAGGCCCGCTCCTCGCCGTCGCGCTCCAGCCTCCAGGAGAAGACGAGGTCTGTCGTATCCGCGTGATCGCGCCCGTTCCTCACTGTCAGTTCGCCGTCGACGGCGAACTCGACTGGCTGGAGCACGGCGGCGAGCTCGGCGAGCGCAGGGCTTGGGGTGCGGTCCGCGAACAGCAGGCCGTCGAGGCAGTAGCGGCCGCCGTTGGGCCGGTAGGCCACGTCGCCACCGTGCATGATGAACTCGCGGCCAGCGGCATCGGCATGCCGGAAGCCGTGGTCGATCCACTCCCACACGAAACCACCGCAGATCCGCTCGTGCGCCCGCATGACCGCGTGGTAGTCGGCCAGGGAGCCGGGCCCGTTGCCCATGGCGTGCGCGTACTCGACCAGCAGGAACGGCAGACCCCGGCGCCGGGCATCGGTCTCGTCGTCCACACCTTCCGGCCGGGCCTCGGCGCGCTGACCGATGGCGTCCAACCGCTCCAGGTCCGGGTACATGAGGGAGTAGAAGTCCGAGTTGCGGTAGCTGGGATCGCGCTCGTAGAGGATCGGGCGCGACGGGTCGCGGCGGCGCACCCACTCCTCCAGCAGAGTGAAGTTCTCGCCGGTCCACGACTCGTTGGCCAGCGACCACACCACCACGGAGGGCCGGTTCTTGTCGCGCTCGACCATCCGCCGGACGCGGTCGAGCATCGCTTCTGCCCAGCGCGGGTCGGCCGGCGGGTTGCCCTCCCATCCCGCGTAGATGAACCCGTGGGTCTCAAGGTCACACTCCTCCACCACCCAGAGCCCGTACTCGTCGCAGAGGCGCAGGAACTCGGGGTGTGGCGGGTAGTGGCTGGTGCGGACGGCGTTGATGTTGTGCCGCTTCATCTCGACTATGTCGGCGATCATCGTCTCGCGATGGAGGGTGCGGCCGGTGTCCCAGTGATGCTCGTGCCGGTTCACGCCACGGAAGAACACGCGCGCCCCGTTGATGCGCAGAACCCCGTCGATGATCTCGACCCTCCGGAAACCGACGGACAGCGCGATCGTCTCGCCGCCGGCGGTCAGCGTGCCGCGGTAGAGCCGTGGGGTCTCGGCGCTCCACGGCTCTACGGGGACGCGGGCCTCCTCGCCGGTGGCCAGGCTGAGGCCGAGTTCGGGGATCTGGACGAGGCCCGGCGCATCCGCGTCGACGCGCAGCGTCCCCAGGCCGGACACCGGATCGAAGTCGGCCTGCACCATGTGGTCATCG
>DATITN010000185.1:0-3128 GCA_035467795.1 Arachnia sp.
AGCAGCGTCACGGAGCCGGTGAGCTGCAGCTTGAAGCCCCGCTCGACGCCCTCCCTGACCTCGGGCGTGGTGTTGAGCGAGAGCAGACCTGTGGCGCTGAGGCTGAAGACGAAGGCGTCGGCGGACACGCTGACGCTGACCCGCATGACGAGGCCGTCGTCGTAGATGCCCGCCACGCCGTTGGCGTTGAACTTCAGGCCGGCGAGGTCGAAGGAGACGCCGAAGCTCATCACGAACGCGTTGCCACCGATGCGGATCTCTGCGAAGCCCTCACCCTTGGCGAAGCCGAGGAAGCTGATGGAACCCTCGATGCGGAGCTTGAACCCGGGGGTGACGGTGGTGGAGCCGAGGGTGGCGTTCGCGCCGGTGGTGTTGATCTCGAGCAGCGCCGCTGCGTTGAACTTGAGGCCGACGTCGCCGCCGAAGCTGGCGTCCAGGCCGATGTCGATCCGCGCGACGAGACCCCTGCTCGTGATCGAGAACCCGGAATCGGTGATGGTGACCCCGCCGAAGGGCTCCAGAAGTGCGTTGCCGTTGACGAGCAGTTCGATGCCGTCCGCGCCCAGCGTGAAGACGACGTGACCGAAGATGTCGAGGACGTTGCTGACCACGAGCGAGCCGTAGAACTCCACCCGGAAGCCCGCGACGACGCCGATGGTCTGGGTGAACGGGATCAGCTTGTTGTCAACGTCGCGCTCGAAGCCGCCGAACACCTGCCGGCCGTTGACGGTCTCGGTCTTGACCTTGAACGTCTCCACGGTCTGCGCGGTCGAGAAGGTGTTGATCTCCAGCAGGAACTGCCCGTTGAGGCTGAGCCCAGGGATGGAGTTCGAGGCGCGGGTGAGCTGGACGCGGCCGACGACGCCGGTACGCGTGCCGACGTAGACGTTGAGGTTGATGGCGCCGGTCATCGCACCCAGCAGCGGAATGGTGGTGCCCACGATTCCGGTGATCTCAAGGAAGGCCCCGTACGTGGGATCCACGCCGGCGGAGATGGCGAGCATGCCGGTGAGCGTGAACAGCCCGCCGATGGTGAGCTCCGCCTCGATGACCGCCGTGATGTAGATCGACGGCGTGCGGCCGGGGACTGGCTGCCCGTCGATGCCGGGCGCGGAGGCCGGGATCACGAACGTGGGCGACTGTCCGGGCAGCAGGAGCGGGATGAACGCGTCGGGCACGGTGAACGACTGCTCGACGAGCGTGGTGTTGAAGATGACCGACACCGAACCGCGCGCCGAGAACAGCGTGCCGATGTCGGGCAGGCCGATGCCCACACCGGAGGACACGCGGATGCTGCCTGCCACGCCGGGGATGGCGCCGCCCGTGGTGCGGGTGGAGATCATCAGCACGCCGGTGACGGAGCCGTACTCGAGCCGCGCGGAGCCGGAGCCGAACGACATCGAGCCGGTGAGGAAGAGCTCCATCGACGGGGTGGGCGGATTCATCGAGATCTGGAGGTACACGCCGCCCTGGACCCGCATCAGCTCGGTGCCTCCGGGGGCGACGATCAGCTGGCCGAGGATCTGGAAGCCGAAGCTGAACGGCTGCAGCACGAAGGTCTCGGTCAGGTCGGTGCCGCCGGGGCCGACTCCCTTGAGGGTGAGGGTCTCGGTCTTGACCTCGTTGGTGAGGTTGATCCGTAGCTGCGCCGAGCCGCTGATGTACAGGCCGTACTGTTCGAGCTCCTCGAAGTTGGTCTCGATGGACGCGACGCCCCAGAGCTGCGGGACGGGGTACATCGGGTTGGTGTTCTCGTCGCCCATGACCAGCACGAACCGGCCGGCCGTGGCGCCGATGGCGCCGAGGCCGTAGACCGAGATCTGGCCCTGGAAGGTGAGGATGAACGCGGTGCGGGCCAGGTCGATCTCGAGGATGACCTCGGCGGTGATGTGCAGCAGGGGCTCGGGGAGGAAGTCGCCGGCGCTGAGCATGATGCCACCGGAGAGCTCGATGTAGAACGAGGTGCCCTGCACGATGACGCGAACGGTCTCGGAGCCGGCGGCGGAGAAGTTGTCCGCGGTGTCCTTCCAGGCGCCTGCGTTGAAGGTGACCGTCAGGGTGCCGGCGGCCAGCTGACCGGAGGACGGGAACAGGTAGCCGTAGAACGCGATCCCGCTGCCGTTGGCGCCGTCCTCGACGAAGCGGACGTGGTTCCAGGTGAGCGCCTCGGCGCCAGCCCCGGTGAGGGTGAGGTCGTCGGAACCGAGCGTGGCGGTGTTGACGGAGGACCCGAAGGTGGGGGTGAGCCGGACGGCGAGCCAGGTGCGCTGCTTGATGATGGCCTCGGTGAGGGACTCGCTGGTCGGCGTGCCGTGGGTCGCGGCCGAGTACGGGGTGCCGTCGACGCTCAGCCATGCGCCGTCGAGGAAGGTGAGGGTGAGCGCGCCGGAGGTGTAGCCGGAGAAGTAGTAGCGGTAGGTGTTGCCGGTGACCAACACGCCGGTGCCGATGACGACGAGGTCGCCGTTGGCGTCGCGAATGGAGAACTCGGCGTCTGCGTCGGTGATGGAGCTGCGGTCCAGGAGGAGGCCGTTGAGGCCGAAGTCGGGGAAGGTGACGTCGATCCAGCCGCGTCCGGTGAACTCCTTGGCATCGACGACCGAGCCGGCGCCGGGGTTGGTGATCGACGAGGCGGGCGAGGTCACGTAGAGCGTCTCGGTCTCGGCGGCGTTGAGGTTGCCGCCCAGGTCCGCGAAGCGGCCGGCGAGGAAGGTGACGGTGTAGGTGCCGGCGGGCAGCGTCGCGGTGAAGCTGAACCGGTAGATGTCGGAGGTGCCGACGCGGACGGGGGCGCCGAGGGCGATGAGGGCGCCGTCGGGTCCGCGGAACTCGATCTCTCCGCCGCCGATGGTGGTGTGATCGATCCCGAACCCGGAGGTGCCGCGGAAGCGGATCTCGAGGTACTTCAGCTGGTTGAGGAGGTCGCGGCCGACGGTGGCGCCGGACAGCGGCCGGGTGGCCTCGCCGGTCTCGTCGAGCGGCGTCTCGGGATCGTCGGCGACGGGGACGGTGAGGACGACGTCGGCGGTGGCGCCGACAACCGTGAAGGTCTGCGCGAGCAGCGTCCCTGCCGGCGGAGGGCCGCGCCCTGAGGTGTCGGTGACGTTGTGCAGGTCGAACGTGATCAC
>DATITN010000186.1:0-1726 GCA_035467795.1 Arachnia sp.
GCCGGCGCGGAGAGGAGCGTCACCCCGGACACCCCTGAAGACAGGCGCGCCAGCAGCGTCCTTCGGGACACGACGCCAAGCGCACGGGCAGTGCCCGCCTCCGGTGCAGCGCACATGCATTCATCGTCGCACCCACGCGACTCACCCGGCAACGGAAGACCCAACCTGACGTGGCATGGCCCCACGGCGGGTCGTGGCTTCCGGATCAGGCCAGATCGGCCTGGTCAGCGGGCGGTCGCACCTCCACGCCGCAGTACCAGCGACCAGGTCCAGCCTGCCCCGACCAGTGCCAGGAACGCGGCGGCGGCCAGCGCGGCAGCGACGCCATGGTCGCGGGCGATGAGACCGAGCAGCAACGGCCCCAGGCCGAGGCCCAGATCGAGGGCGGCGCTGGCTGTCCCGGCCGCGGCACCACGTTGGTGCGGCGCCGCGGTTGAGAAGACCGCGGTGAAGAAGGCTGGGGTGCTGAAAGCCACACCAACGGCCATGACTGCGGTGCCGAGGAGAAGCCCCGTCGGCGTGGTCCAGGCGGCGACCAGGGCAAGGCCGCTGGCGATCGCGGCCAGTGACGCCGCCCCGAGCGGCAGGGACGGGAGCCGGTCGGGAACGCGTGCCATCGTGAGTCGGCAGATCACCACCACGAGCCCGTAGATCGTCAGGGCCGCGCTGGTGTTGGTCATTCCGATGCGTGTGCTGTGCAGCGAGGCGAAGGCCATGAAGCCTCCGGCTGCGAGAATCGAGGCCATCAGCCCCAACGCTGGTGGGACTGCCGGCAGATGTATCAGGTGACTATCTCCGTCGGCCGTGGTCGGCTCTGGCGTGTGGGTCTCGGAGAGCAGCAGCGCCAAGCCTGCGGCGAGGACCATCAGGATGGTTGCCACGACCCAGGTCATGGTGAACCCGGATGCGGCCAGGACCATCGCTCCCAGGGGAGGCCCCATGGCCAGCCCGAGGTAGAGCCCCAGCGAGTTGTAGCTGAGCGCCTCCCCGGTCCGGGCTCGAGGTGCAAGATCCGCCAGCATCGCGAATCCGGCGACGAAGAACGCCGCCTCGCCGACACCCTGGAGGAGACGAAACGCGACCACCAGCGCCAGGGTCTTCGCCAATGGCATTAACGCCAGGCCTGCAGCGCCCACCAGCGCGCCGGCGACCAGCAGCGGCCGCCTGCCGACCTGGTCGGCCAGCCGGCCGGCGAAAGGCCGGAGCAGGAGCGCCATGAGGGCGAAGGCTCCGAACGCCAGGCCCGCACCAGCCTCGTCTGAGCCGACAGGCCCCGTCACGAAGAGCGGGAGGGAGTGGATGGAAACCCCGACCGCGGTGAAGTAGATCAGGTCCGCGACCCCGAGAAGGATGAACGCGGGCGTGAAGAGAGGCTCCCTCGCCTCGCGGTTCACGGCATGATCCACCCGTCGAGCCTATCCCTGAGCCGCCCATCCGCACACCGCCACTGGTTCACCAGCCCCTTCAGCGACATGCGCGGCGTCGGGCGCTGAAAGCGTGAGGTGACAGACCCCCATCGAGGCAGGGCCCCCGTCGGGGACCGGGGTCTGCTCGCGAACTGGGTTCTCAGGCCTGACGGGTCGGGACCCCGTGGTCGGTGCGGAAGCTGCGCCACACGTTCTCGAAGAAGTCGTCGTCAGTGGGGATGGGGCGGACGTCGCGCCAGGTGAACTCCGGCTCGCCCTCGCCGGACCAGTCCACCTCCTGCGTCACACCGTCGAGGGCG
>DATITN010000187.1:0-9301 GCA_035467795.1 Arachnia sp.
GCCGCGATGACCGTCCTCAAGGACCTCGGCTGCACCGCTCAGGTCACCGGCTACCTCATGTGCACCGACAACATGCCGTCGGGCTCCGCGCTGCGGCTGGGCGACATCGTCGTCATGCGCGGCGGCAAGACCGTCGAGGTGATCAACACCGACGCCGAGGGCCGCATGGTCATGGGCGACGCCCTGGTGCTGGCCACGGAGGAACCCGTCGACGCCATCGTCGACATCGCCACCCTCACCGGCGCGGCGATGCGCACGCTCGGCACCGAGATCGCGGCCGTGCTCGGCAACAACGAGGACCTGATGGACCAGGTGAAGGCTGCCGCCGAGCGCGTCGACGAGCCCGTGTGGGAGCTCCCCCTGGCCCGCCGGTACCGCCCCGAGCTGAACTCGGAGCTCGCCGACCTCCGCAACATGGGCGGCGCCAACGCCGGCACCATCACCGCGGCCCTCTTCCTGGAGGAGTTCGTCGACGGTAAGCCGTGGGTGCACATCGACATCGCGGGCACGGCGCAGTCGTGGTCGGCGGACAAGTGGCGCAACAAGGGCACCACGGGGTTCGGCACCCGCCTGCTCATCGACTTCGCGCTCAACTTCAAGGCCTGAGACCGGACCGTCCTCACGCCCATGACCCGCACCCGGGAGGCTGCCCTCAGTCCCTCCCATGTCTCGACGGGGAGCCTCCCGGGTGCGCCCATCGTCTCGGCCCTGGTGGCCGAGGCGCACGAGCTGTACCGCTCCAGCGCGGAGGGCGAGCCGTCCCAGGTGTACCCGGCGCTCGCCGGAGCAGACCCCAACCTCTTCGGCGTGTGCGTGGTGGGCGTCAACGGCGCCGTCTTCACCGCAGGAGACGCGGACCATCCGTTCACCATCATGAGCGTGGCCAAGCCGTTCGTGTTCGCCCTCCTCTGCCAGGCCCTGGGTGCGGACGAGGCCCGTCGTCTGGTGGGCGCCAACGCCACCGGCCTTCCGTTCAACTCCGCCTCGGCTGTCGAGCGGGTGCCGGACGGGCGCACCAATCCCATGGTCAACCCCGGCGCCATCGCCACCACCAGCCTCATCCCGGGTGGCGGCGAGGAGAAGTGGGACGCCATCCTCCGGGGGCTCTCAGCTTTCGCCGGGCGGGACCTCGCCGTCGACGAGGACACCTACGCCTCCGCGTCGGCCACCAACCACGTCAATCGCGCAGCCGTGAACCTGCTGCACAGCCGCGGCGCGCTGGGTGCGGAGCCGGAGCTCGCCCTGGACCTCTACACGCGCCAGAGCTGCGTCCAGATCACCGCCCGGGACCTGGCCACCATGGGCGCCACGCTGGCCGACGGCGGCGTCAACCCCGTCACGGGCGAACGCGTGCTCGACGAGGACCTCTGCCATCCCGTGCTGGCGGTGATGCTGACGGCGGGGCTGTACGAGACCTCCGGGGACTGGCTCTACGAGGTGGGTCTGCCCGGCAAGAGCGGAATCGGCGGGGGGATCGTCACCATCTCGCCGGGTAAGGGCGGCCTGGCCTCGTTCAGCCCACCGCTCGACGACGCCGGCAACAGCGTCAAGGGTCAACTCGTGGCCCGACACCTGGCCCGACGGCTCGGGCTGGACCTGCTGCAGTCGACGGCCCAGATCCAGGTGACCAGGGAGCCCCGCAGAGCCAAGGCGACCGCCGTGGACGCACGTTCGCAGAGCTCAGCCACCCACCGCTAGAACTGCTGCGGTCCGTTACCCGCCACGCCGTCGAGCAGTCCGGTGGTCCGCGCGATGCGGACGGCCTCGCGCCGGCTGCTGACAGACAGCTTTCGGAAGATGGACTTCAGGTGTTGCTTGACCGTGTTTTCGGAGATGCTGAGCGCGGCGGCGATCTCCGAGTTGGATCCCATCGTCGGCAGGTAGGACAGGACGGCCCGCTCACGCTCCGTCAGCGGGGCGAGGGGACCTGCCGCGGTCGGGGCGGTGGGCACACCGGCGGCGGCGAGGGCCCTCTCCACAAGGCTTCGGTGGGTGCCCACCACCTCCTGATGACGGCGCAGCGCCGCGGCGAGCGACTTGGACTGGCGCAGGACGAACAGCTCCGCACCTTCGGACTCGGCCAGCTCCAAGGCCCTGCCCATCGCCTCGATGGCCAGCGAATCGTGGCGCAGCCGGTCCTCGGCCACCGCCACCGAGAGCCACGCCTGCACGGCCTCCGCGCCCACCACCTCCAGTAGATGTTCGACGGAGGACCGAACGCCCTGCGGCTGGCCGATGGCCAGCAGGAATCTGGCCCGGCAGTTGGACACCGCGTCCGGCCTCGGGAGAGCGCCGCCAGCGCGCCCCAGGGGCCCGGTGTCGTACTCGGCCAGGGCGGCCCTGGCCTTCTCGATGTCACGCTCAGCCAACGCGATGTCCACCCGCAGCGAGGTGAGGAGGGCCACGATCGTCAGCATGCCCGGGCGCTTCGCCACCGCCGCGTCGGCCGCCGCCACACCCCGGCGGGCGCCGCCCAGGTCCCCGGACACCAACGCCTGCCGCGCCTTGAGGACCAGGAGGGTGCCCGCGACGAAGGGGTTGATCTGAGCGCCTCCCGCAGCGGCGCACTGATGGCGCGCGTCGCGCGCGGCGTCTCCGTCACCTGCGTACATGAGCGTGATGGAGAGGGCCAACCAGGCCCATTGGCTCTCATAGGAGTGCGAACGTCCTTGGCTGCGCGCCACCGCGAGCGCGGTCTCCGCCGAGGGGCGCGCCACGGCCAACCGGCCGCTCCCGGCCTGTGCCAGCGCAAGCAGCCCGCGATAGTAGACCTCCCCGTATGCGCTGAACCCGGACGACGGATAAGCCTCGATGGAGGATTCCAGGAGTTGGCACGCGTCGACCGGTCGGCCGGCCCACAGCTCCGCCACCCCGTGCAGGGCGAGGGTGAAGCCGCGGTGGGCCGACCACCCGGGGGCCTCCGCCGCGGACACGCCCGACAGCAGGTTGTGGGCCTCGGTGGCCGCGCGGCGCATCGCGATCGCATCGCCCTGGCGATGGGCCTGCGCGGCCTTGATGGTCTGCAGGGTGAGAGCGGCCAGCGACCGTCGAGGCTCAGGCAGCGTGCCCAGTTGGCCCGCGGCACGCGCCACGAGGGCATCGGCTGCGCCTCGGTCGCTGCGGGAATAGGCCGCGACGGCGTGGGCCACGGCAAGCTCGGGGTAGTCCACCGTGGCCGCCGACGGCACACGCGCCATCACGTCGCCGAAGGCCTGGCGTTCCGTGCCGAAGAGCGCCACCGCGCCTGACCTCATCGCGATCTGGCCGGCGAAGTCCCAATCAGCCGAGGCAGTGGCATGATCCAGCGCCTCAATCCAGGCGCCGTTCGCCTCGAACCAGAGGGCCGCCTTCCTCTGCAGGTCCTGCTCCAGTTCGGGCCGTGTGGACTTCAACCGCGCCCGGAGTACCTCGCTGAGCAGGGAATGGGTGCGATACCAGCCCGTGCCCTCCACCTCGTGCGCGAGGAGCTGCTCCCGGGCCAGGGCCCGCAGCATCTCGTCAGCCCCCGGCTCGCCGGTGAGCGCCGCGGCCAGCGGCGCGCACAGGCGCCCGGACACCGAGGTGCGCAGCAGGAACTCCCCGTAACGCTCCGGGAGCAGGGTGAAGACCTCGTCCCAAAGGTACTCGGACACCAGGAAGGTGAGGCCACCGAAGCGTTCGATCGCCCGCGACGGCTCCTGCGCGATCCTCAGCGTCAGTGCCGCCAGCCGGAGCGCCGCAGCCCAACCGCTGGTGGTCTCCATCAGCCGGTCCAGCGCCGTCGTCGAAAGATCCACGCCGGATTCGGCCATCAGCTCCTGAGATTCGGCGGCCGTGAACGCCAGATCGGCAAAACGCAGCTCGCCCATCTTGCCTTCGAGCCTCAGCCGCTGCAGCGCCACCGGGGGGTCGTGCCGGGAGACCAGGACGAACCGGACCCCCTCGGGCGGCCAGCGGAGGACCCCGTCGAGCCAGTCGAGGGTGGTGCCGCCGTCGAGCTCCTGGACGTCGTCCAGGACGAGCACGAGGCCGCCGCCGGACTTCTCCGCGACGCTGTGCAGGAAGTCCGCGTCCGGCGCGTCCGGGATCTCCAGTCCATGGAGGGCAGGCGGAACGGCCGCCTTGAGTGCGGACAGGACCGACGCCCAGAATCGTGACGCGGCGGCGTCTCCGGAGTCCAGGGAGAGCCACGCGACGGGGCCAGGCAGGTGGCCCTCAAGGGTCCAGTCCGCCACCGCCAGCGTCTTGCCTGTCCCCGCCGGGCCGGTGACCAGAATGACGGGGTAGGCGAGGCTCGCGTTGAGCAGATCCACGATGCGGGGGCGGCGAATGAACCGGTCCGATCGGACGGGGACGCGGAACCTGGATTCGTTGAATGGCCGAATCTGCTGGCGTGCTGCCACCCTGGCCTCGTTCCTGTCGCTGGGCCCTGCACGGCATCCTAGGCGACTCGGGCGTGCAGCCGCGAGCGAAGGCGGCGCGCCTCAGCCGGCCACGTGGATGCCGCGCAGATCCAGGGCGAGATCCTCCAGGAGATCCAGGACCGAGAACAGCACGTCGTCGCCCGCGACCCGCATCACCAGGGTGGTCGACGGCGGGGTCTGGTACACGTCCGCGTCCGCCAGCACCACCGACATCACCCCGGCGGCGTGCCCCTCCACCTCGATGCGGACCTCGACGTCTCCGCTGCCTCCCGCCGGGCACCCGGCCCCGCGGGTGGGACCGGGGGTCTGCTGGTGCGAG
This sequence comes from Arachnia sp., assembly GCA_035467795.1. Lineage (GTDB taxonomy): Bacteria > Actinomycetota > Actinomycetes > Propionibacteriales > Propionibacteriaceae > Arachnia. The sequence goes on from DATITN010000187.1 coordinate 4,723, forward strand.
GACCCGCCCGGCCCCAGCCGCTCGACCGATCGGAGTTTCACCCCGGCGCGGTGGAGCCGATGCAGGACGCCCCAGAACTCGGCCGCATCCACGACGGTGCCTGTCAGAACCGCCCCGCCCGGGATGCGCTGCGTCGTCAACCCGCCCAGCTCGGCGGCCAGCGCGTCGTCGATCTCACCCTCTGCCTGGATCCTGAGCTCCAGCGGGCGGGTGACGGTCACCGCCGCCGGCGTGTCATCAGCCAGCATGTGACGAGCCCCGCGAGGAACATTGAACTGAGCGCCAGATACATGGGCGCGGTGACGGTGAGCATCAGCAGGTCGATGGCGACGCTCTGCCGGTTCTGCAGGATGAACGCCACGGCGACGATCGCCAGGGCGATCCCCACCCAGGTTCGTGGAGAGCGGAGGAATCCGGCGGAGGGCTTGTCGCTGCTGCTCATATCGGTGACCTCTCTGACGCGGTCCAGCCATGATCCCGCGAGACTGGCCACCGCGGATTACCCGTGGAGGGTGATGCCCGGCAGGGGGTGGCGAAGGAGGGTTGGCTGAGTGATCCGTGCGTCGTGCGCGGACACAAGCTTCCTGAGGAGTGCGCCATGTCTGAACTCATCATCATCGGCTACGACGACCACGCCACCGCGACGAAGGCGCAGGACGCCGTGATCGGCCTGCAGCGGGACTTCGTCGTCAACCTCTCCGGCCTCGCCGTCGTGCGGGTGGACGAGGACGGCAAGAAGCACATCGACACCCCCGGATCCATCGTCGGCGTGTCCGCCACCGGCGGCGCGATGTGGGGCATGATCATCGGCCTGCTGTTCCTCGTGCCCGGTCTCGGCCTGCTCATCGGTGGCGCCTGGGGCGCCCTCGCCGGCGCGGCCAGCAAGGCTGGCGTGAACCGCAGCCTGCGCGAACGCGTCGACGGACTCCTCACCCCCGGCAAGGCGGCGCTGGTCGTCATGGCCTCCAAGATCACCGAGGACAAGTTCTCCGCCGCCATGGCCGAGTTCGGCGGCACCGTCCTCAAGACCTCCCTGTCGGATGAGGACGAGAAGGCGTTGGCCGAGGAGCTCTCCGGCACCGAGGCCTGATCCCTGGCGGCCCCGCCTGAGCGCAGCGCGGGCCCTCCTCCACCGTCCCCTCCCGGAACCCGGAGCTTCCCTTGACCGAAAGCGTGATCACCCTCGTCGTCCTCGGGGCGACGGTGGTCCTGTTCATCCTGGACCGCATCCCTGTCGCGGTGGTGGCGCTGCTCGTCCCGCTCACGCTGTGGGCGGCCGGCGTGCTCGAGCTGGGGGAGGCCACCGCCGGATTCGGAGACCCCACCGTCCTGTTCATCGCCGCCCTGTTCGTGGTCAGCGAGGCGCTGGACAAGACGGGGGTCACCGCCTGGGTAGGAGACTTCGCCATGAAACACGGCGGGGAGAGCCAGACCCGCCTCATGGTGACGGTCATGCTCGTCGTGGCGGTGCTGACCGCGCTGATCAGCCCCAACGGTGCGGTCGCGGCGCTGACACCGGTGGTCGTGGTGATCGCCATCCGGGGCAAGCGGTCCCCGTCGGAACTGCTGCTCCCCACCGCGTTCTCCGCCCACGCCGGGTCCCTGCTGATGCTCACCGGCTCGCCCGTGACCGTCCTGGTGGCGGACTACGTGGAGTCCGTCACGGGGGAACGGGTGGGGCTGTTCAGCATCGCGGCCATCGGTGTCCCGTTGGTCCTGGTCACCATCCTCATGGTGATCCTCTTCGGATCGAAGCTGATCCCGATGCGCACCCCCGCCCGGGCGCTGCGAGATTTCGGCGCCCACGGGGACACGCTGGCGCAGCACTACGGCGTCGAGGGTTCGCACGCCACCCTCATGGAGCGCGGCAGCGGCGCCGCCGAGTTCATCATCCCGCCCCGGTCGTCGTTCATCGGCGACGTGGTCCACCGGGGGATGACCACCGAGAGCGGCGAACTGGTGGTCGCGGCCATGCACCACAAGGGCCAGGACGTCCGTGAAGAGCTCACCCTCACAGCTGGAGACACGCTGCTCTTCCAGGGCTCCTGGGCTGCGCTGGACAATGCCGCCCTGGACCCCAACATCATCGCGGTGGACAGCCCGGACGCGGTCCGCCGCCAGGCCGTTCCTCTGGGTGAGGGGGCCAAACGGGCCATCGGGGTCCTCGCGGGCATGGTGCTGCTGCTCGCGACGGGCCTCGTGCCGGCCCCGGTTGCCGGAATGGTCGCGGCCATGGCGATGGTCGCGCTAGGGGTGCTCAAGGTCGATGAGGCCTACCGGGGCATCTCCTGGACCACCGTGATCCTGGTGGGCGGAATGATGTCGCTGTCGGCGGCCATGGTCTCCAGCGGGGCGGCGCAGACGCTCGCTGAGGGTCTGGTTGCCCTGGTGGGCGACGCCGGGCCGTACGCACTGCTGGCCGGCCTGTTCCTCATCACCGCCGTCCTCGGGCAGCTGATCAGCAACACAGCCACCGCGCTGATCGTGATCCCCGTCGGGTTGTCCGCTGCCGTCCAGCTCGACGTGTCCCCGGTGCCCGTGCTGTTGTCGGTCGCGGTGTTCGCTGCGGGCGCGCTGCTCACACCGGTGGCGACGCCCGCCACCCTGATGGTGATGGAGGCGGCGGGGTACCGGTTCGGCGCCTACTGGAAGCTGGGGCTGCCGCTGCTGCTGCTCTACGGCCTGGCGGGGATCTTCCTGGTTCCGTTCTTCTGGCCGTTCTGAGCTCCAGCCCCGGCACGTCTCGTGTGGTGCAGTGGGCGTGAGGCGATTCACGGGCTGCCGGTGTCCCGGGTCGCTCACCCGCTACGGGTGATGCCCAGGCACGCGGTTGGCGTCAATGTTGCGTTGTTCAGCTGTGCCCATCGGGAGGAAAGACTCATATGAACGCGGTGCTCGCCTTCGCCATCGTCATGGCGGTGTGGACGGTCAGCGACTGGGTGGCGAAGAAGACGCAGTCCCTGCTGTCCTCGCTGTTCGTCGCCTCGATCATCTTCTTCATCGGCTTCCTCACCGACATCTTCCCCGACGATCTGCTGGCCAGCTCGTCGCTGCTGGGCCTGGGCGGCGTCGTCGTGGGCTTCATCATCGTCCACCTCGGCACCCTGATCAGCATCGACGAGTTCAAGCGCCAGTGGAAGACGCTGGTGGTGGGCATCTCCACGGTCGTCGGCATCGGCGTCCTGCTGTGGATCGCCGGCCTCATCTTCGGCGGTGGACGGCGCCAGGGTGCTTACGACGGTGTGTCGCAGGCGATGGACTACGTGGTGGCCGGCATCGGATCGCTCAGCGGCGGCACCATCTCCGTCCTCATCATCCAGGAGGCGGCGCTGGGCGTCGGGCTCACCTCGGTGGCCATCTTCCCGGTGCTGATCGCCGCCCTGCAAGGGCTGATCGGATTCCCGCTCACCTCGATCATCCTGCGCCAGGAGGCCACCCGGCTGAAGGGCGAATACCGCGCCGGACGGCTGGAGGCCCCGGCTGCGGCCGCCTCCACGACCGAGGCCGCGCCGTCGAAGATGCCCGCCTTCCTCAGCACCACGCCCGGCACGCTGCTCGTGGTGGGCGCCGTGGTGCTGGTGTCGATCCTCATCAACAACCTCACCAGCGGCATCCTCAACACGTTCGTGGTGGCGCTGATCTTCGGCATCGCGCTGCGCGCGTTCGGAATCTTCAAGCCCGGCATCCTCAACGGCATCGACGCCTACGGCCTCATGATGCTGTCGATCATGATCCTGGTGTTCGGCCCGCTGGCCACCGTCGAGCCGGCCGACGTCGCGGCGCTGGCGGTTCCCCTGCTCCTCGCCTTCCTGTTCGGCGTGATCGGCATCGCGCTGTTCGCCGGGATCGCGGGCAAGCTGCTCGGGTACACCATCCCGATGTCGATCGCCATCGGCCTCACCTCGCTGTACGGCTTCCCGGGCACCATGATCCTGTCCCAGGAAGCGGCCAAGGGTGCGGGCGAGAGCCCAGAGGAGGTCGCGGCCATCGAGGGCGCGATCCTTCCCAAGATGATCATCGCCGGCTTCTCGACGGTGACCATCACATCCGTGGTCGTCACCGGGCTCATCGCGGCCCGGATCGGAAGCTGACGCACGTCGGCACCATCGGGCCTCGGCGCCGCCGAGTGACCGTCTGCACACCGCAAGGAGGAAAGACATGATTCGACGCAACAGGCGCCCCGGGCTCCTCGGCACCGCGGCCCGCACGGCCGTCATCGCGGGCACCGCCACCAAGGTCTCCGGCAACGTGGCTGCCAAACAGCAGGCTGCCGCCGCTCAGGAACAGGAGCTCGCCTTCGCCCGGGCCCAGGCACAGGAGGCCGCGATCAACGATGCGGCGGCTCGCGCGGTCGCGGCGCAGCAGGCCGCCGTCGCACCGGCTCCCGTCGCTCCGGCCCCCGTCGCGGCGGCTGAGGCCCCTGCCGATCCGCTGGCCCAGCTCGAGCGCCTGGCGGCGCTGCACGAGAAGGGTCTGCTGTCGGCTGAGGAGTTCACCGCGGCGAAGGCGAAGCTGCTCGGCCTCTGACTTGCTGCCTTCCCGCACCGCGATCGCACCCTCCGCGACCCACCCCGGCCTG
>DATITN010000188.1:0-25864 GCA_035467795.1 Arachnia sp.
CATCAACGCGATGCACGGTGGCACCGCGCTGCCTGAACACTCCGCGGTGATCATCGACGAGGCCCACGAACTGGTCAGCCGGATCACCACCGCGGCCACAGACGAACTGACCCCCGGAGTGGTGGAGCGCACCGCCCGCCGCGCCCTCACCTGGCTCGATGATGACCTCGGGGTGGACTTCCTGGACCAGGCGGACGTGCTGCGCGAGGCCCTCGCCGAGTCCGATCTCACGCGCATCCTGTCGGCCTCCGCGCCGCTGCCGTTCGCCGCCGCGCAGCTGCGTGACGTCACCCGCAAGGTGGTCAGTGCGCTCGGGAAGGTCACCGACGACGCCGAGCGCACCCAGGCCTCGTCCGCAGTGAAGGAGATCTTCGACGTCGCCGAGCGGATCGCCAAGGTCAGCGAGGAGGACGTCGTCTGGGTGACCGAATCCGACATCCTGGGCCGTGCCGCCTACGTCGCGCCCCTGAATGTTGCGGGGCTGCTGCGGAGCCAGGTGTTCGGGGAGACCACGGCCGTGCTCACCTCAGCCACCCTTGAGCTCGGGGGCTCCTTCGAGGCGGCGGCCAGCTCCGTGGGGCTCAACTACAACGACAGGCTCACCGACGACGCCGAGCCCGACGACAACTTCGCGTGGCGCGGGGTGGACGTCGGGTCGCCCTTCGACTACGCCCGCCAGGGGATCCTCTACGTGGCCAAGCGCCTGCCCCCGCCGGGCCGAGACGGGATGAGCCCGGAGACGCTCGCCGAGATCGCGCAGCTGATGTGGGCGGCCGAGGGGCGCACCCTGGGGCTGTTCTCCTCGCGCCGCGCCGCCGAGCAGGCCGCGGAGTACTGCCGTCGGGAGCTTCCAGACCTGCCGCTGCTGTGCCAAGGAGATGCGCAGCTCTCCGAGCTGACCCGCACCTTCATCGAGGACCCGAGAACCTCACTCTTCGGCACGATGTCGCTCTGGCAGGGCGTGGATGTGCCGGGGGAGACCTGCCAGCTGGTCATCATCGACAAGATCCCCTTCCCGCGCCCAGACGATCCGCTGATGCAGGCACGGAAGAAGGCCGTCGACGACGCCGGGGGCAACGGTTTCATGAGGGTGGCGGCCACGCACGCGGCGCTGCTGCTCGCCCAGGGCTCTGGCCGGCTCATCCGCCGGCTGGAGGACCGGGGCGTGGTGGCCGTCCTCGACCCCCGCCTGGTCACGAAGCGCTACGGCGAGTACCTCAAGTCCTCGCTGCCGGGGTTCTGGATGACCACCGACGGCGACATCGCGGTCAACGCGCTGCGGCGCCTCCGCGGCTCGGAGTAGCCGCTAGAGCTTGCGCATCACCGCGACCACCTTGCCCATGATGAGGGCGTGGGTGCCGTCGATGGGGGAGTAGTCCGGGTTGTGCGGCAGCAGCCACACCTGGCCGTCCTTGCGCTTGAACGTCTTGACGGTGGCCTCATCGTCCAGCAGGGCCGCGACGATGTCTCCGTTGTTGGCGTCCGACTGCTGCCGCACCACCACCCAGTCGCCGTCGCAGATGGCGGCGTCGATCATGGACTCCCCCCGCACCTCCAGGAGGAACACCTGGCCCTCGCCCACCAGCTGACGGGGGAGAGCGAACACGTCCTCCACCTGCTGCTGGGCCAGGATGGGCCCGCCCGCGGCGATGCGGCCGATGAGGGGGACCGCCACGGACTTCGGGACGTCGTCGTAGGACTGGGCCGGGTCCAGCTGGTGCTGCTCGCCGGGCATCGTGACCACGACGGCGCGGGGACGGTTGGGATCCCGGCGAAGGAAGCCCTTCTCCTCCAGCACCCGGAGCTGGTACGTCACGCTCGACGTGGAGGCCAGTCCTGCGCGCGCCGCCACCTCGCGGATGCTGGGCGGATAGCCGAGCTCCTCGATGGACTGCTTGACCACCTGCAGGATGGCCACCTGGCGCTTCGTGAGCCCGTGGACATCCTCCGGCCCGTCCGGGAAGGAGGCGATGTTGCCGAGCTCGGCCTCGATGGATGCGTTGGTGGGGCGGCCTCGTCGGGGGCGCTTCGTCTCTTCAGCCATGCCGACCAGCCTACCGCTCGCGAGAACGTGTGTTCGAAATGTCGACGCGTGTCGCGAAGGGGCCCGGAAAAAATGTCAGTGGGCTCGTGTGGACTGCATCTATCGCTCCCGCGACACGCCGGATAGAACGAGTGTTTCATTCCGGCGGTGGAGGCGCTAAGGTTATTTCGAACAGGCGTTCTAGGTCAGAAAGAGGTTGTCATGGCCGCAACACAAGCAGTCAGCTTCAAGGTCGTTCATGCCGGCGCGCGTCGCGTGGTCACCGTGTCCCCGGCCGGCCGGCCAGAGCTCGCGGGACCCCTGGCCCGCCCGGCGAGGCCCGCCGCGCCTGGCCGCGTGGGCACTGTCTCCTCGTGCCAGGTGGCCCGCCCGGCCACGGCCTCCCCGTTGCTGGCGTTGAAGGTGGCGTTCGTCGGCATCCTGGCCGCCGTCGGGCTCACCCTGTCGGCCGCCCAGTTCGTCGGCATGGCCCAGGTTGATCCGGCCACGGACTACGTCGCGGGGGACCCCGCCTGGGCGCATGTGACGGCCTCCCGATAGTTGCGAGATCGTCGGCGATTCGCCCTTGCCCTCCGGCGGACCCCGAACTAGGCTGTCCCTACATCTAGTAGTTACAGCGGTGTCTTTCCCCTATAAGTTGTGGTCTCGGCCACACCATGGCAAGGTAGGGCCTCCGCTGTCCACCCGGGAAGGCCCGCCGGTCATGCACTGCCCGTTCTGCCGCAACACAGACACCAAGGTGTCTGATTCGCGCGCAACAGAGGACGGGTCAGCCATCCGACGGAGGCGGGTCTGCCCCGTGTGTGAGCGCAAGTTCACCACCGTCGAGCAGTTGGTGCTCACCGTCGTCAAGCGCTCCGGGGTGGTCGAGTCCTTCAACCGGGACAAGGTCATCATGGGGGTCTCCAAGGCGTGCAAAGGCAGGCCGGTGACCGCTGCGCAGCTGGCGGCGCTGGCCCAACGCGTGGAGGAATCGCTGCGCGCGTCCGGCCAGGCCGAGATCCCGGCGGAGCGGATCGGCGTGGCCATCCTCGGCCCGCTCGAGGAGCTGGACTCCGTCGCCTACCTCAGGTTCGCCAGCGTCTACAAGAACTACGACTCCGTGGACGACTTCCAACGAGAGATCGATCTGCTGCGCCTCAGCGCCGCCGAGAAGGACCTGAGCCGCGCCGCCGCGGTCGTCGGGCCCGTCTCGGCACAGCAGCCACTCATCAGCTAACACATCTTCCAGCGCTACACAGGGAAACCGAGGGGAATGACTATGACCGCGACAGCAGCACGCGCCACACGTACCAAGGACGCCGCGCCGCGCAAGGGACTCACCATCGAGCGGGTCTTCACCAAGAAGGGGGTCCATCCCTACGACGAGGTGGAGTGGGACCGCCGCGACGTGGTGCAGACCAACTGGAGGACCGGGGAGAACGTCTTCGAACAGCGCGCGGTGGAGTTCCCGTCCTCCTGGAGCGTCAACGCCTCCACCATCGTCACCACCAAGTACTTCCGTGGCGCGCTGGGCACCCCTCAGCGCGAGGAGAGCCTGCGCACGCTGATCGACAGGGTGGTCAAGTCCTACGCCAAGGCGGGGCAGGACTTCGGCTACTTCGCCACGGAGGAGGACGCCGAGATCTTCGGCCACGAGCTCACCTGGATGCTGCTCAACCAGTACTTCTCCTTCAACTCACCCGTCTGGTTCAACGTCGGCACCCCCTCGCCGCAGCAGGTCAGCGCGTGCTTCATCCTCAGCGTCGATGACTCCATGGACTCCATCCTCAACTGGTACAAGGAGGAGGGCTTCATCTTCAAGGGCGGCTCCGGCGCCGGGCTCAACCTCTCGCGCATCCGCTCCTCGAAGGAGTTGCTGAGCTCAGGAGGCACAGCTTCGGGCCCGGTGTCGTTCATGCGCGGCGCGGACGCCTCGGCGGGCACCATCAAGTCCGGCGGCGCCACCCGGCGCGCGGCCAAGATGGTGGTCCTGGACGTGGACCACCCGGACATCGTGGAGTTCGTCGAGACGAAGGCACGCGAGGAGGACAAGATCCGCGCCCTACGCGACGCCGGGTTCGACATGGACCTGGGTGGCAAGGACATCACCTCGGTGCAGTACCAGAACGCCAACAACTCGGTGCGGGTCACCGACGAGTTCATGACGGCAGTGGTTGAGGGCGGTCCGTTCGGACTGCGCTCCCGTACGGATGGCTCCGTGCTCGAAGAGGTGGACGCCAAGGAACTCTTCCGCAAGATCTCCACGGCTGCGTGGGAGTGCGCTGACCCCGGCATCCAGTACCACGATCACATCAACGACTGGCACACCAACCCGGTCACCGGGCCCATCACGGCGTCCAACCCGTGCTCGGAGTACATGAGCCTGGACAACTCGTCGTGCAACCTCGCCTCGCTGAACCTGCTGAAGTTCCTGAAGGCGGACGGCACGTTCGACGCGGAGCTGTTCGTCAAGGCCGTCGAGCTCATCATCACCGCGATGGACATCTCCATCTGCTTCGCGGACTTCCCCACCGAATCCATCGGCGAGACCACCCGCAACTTCCGCCAGCTGGGCATCGGCTACGCCAACCTGGGCGCGCTGCTCATGGCCATGGGCAAGGGATACGACACCGACGGCGGGCGCTCCACCGCGGCGGCCATCACATCCGTCATGACTGGAGCGTCGTACCGACGCTCGGCTGAGCTCGCCGCCATCGTGGGCCCCTACAACGGATACGCCGTCAACGCCGAGGCGCACCAGCGCGTGATGCGCAAGCATCAGGCCGCCAACGACGACCTGCGAGTGCTCATCGACGACAGGCAGCTGTACTCCGTCGCCGCGCGCGAGTGGGACCGGGTGGTCACCCTCGGCGCCAAGAACGGCTTCCGCAACGCGCAGGCCTCGGTGCTGGCCCCCACCGGGACCATCGGTTTCATGATGGACTGCGACACCACCGGCGTCGAGCCGGACTTCTCCCTGGTCAAGTTCAAGAAGCTTGTCGGTGGCGGCTCCATGCAGATCGTCAACCAGACCATTCCGCGCGCCCTCAAGCGCCTCGGCTACAGCACCGAGGAGATCGACGGCATCGTCGAGTTCATCGGCTCCAACGGCCACGTGATCGGCGCCCCAGGGCTGGCCGCTGAACACTACGAGGTCTTCGACACCGCCATGGGCGCCCGCTCCATCAAGCCGATGGGCCACGTCCGGATGATGGCGGCCGTCCAGCCGTTCCTCTCCGGCGCGATCTCCAAGACCGTCAACCTGCCGGAGACGGCCACGGTCGAGGAGATCGAGGACGTCTACCTGCAGGGTTGGAAGCTGGGCCTCAAGGCGCTGGCGGTCTACCGCGACAACTGCAAGGTCGGCCAGCCCCTCTCCGAGGGCAATGGGGAGGCCAAGGAGGAGAAGAAGGCCGAGCCCGAGGTCCGGGTGGAGTACCGGCCGAAGCGCCAGCGCCTTCCGAAGTCGCGGGCGTCGCGCACCACGAGCTTCTCCGTCAGCGGGGCTGAAGGCTACATGACCTCCAGCGCCTACGAGAACGGCCGCATCGGCGAGGTGTTCCTCAAGCTCGGCAAGCAGGGTTCCACCCTGGCCGGCGTCATGGACGCGTTCTCCATCGCGGTCTCGATCGGTCTGCAGTACGGCGTGCCGCTGGAGAGCTTCGTGCAGAAGTTCACCAACCTCAAGTTCGAGCCCGCCGGCATGACCGATGATCCGGACATCCGGATCGCGCAGTCGTTCATGGACTACATCTTCCGACGCCTCGCTCTGGACTACCTGAGCTTCGACGACCGCGCCGAGCTGGGCATCTACACCGCCTCGGAGCGCGCGCGCTACGTCGAGACCGGGTCCTACCTCTCCGAGGAGGACGAGGCGGCCATGTCGGAGGCGGACTCCCTGCGCAACGATGCAGGCGATGACTTCCAGGTCGACGGGGCCCGTCAGCCCTCGCTGATCGACGCGCCTTCGCCCGCCGGTTTCACCACGGCCCACACGACGGCGGAGCTCATGGAGTCGCTGACCGGCCGCGAGGTCGACGCGCCCTTGTGCATGACGTGCGGCACGAAGATGCGCCCCAGCGGTTCCTGCTACGTCTGCGAGGGCTGCGGCTCCACCAGCGGCTGCAGCTGATCTGAGTTCGCAGGGGGCGGTCCGGCGATGAGCCGGGCCGCCCCTTTCAGGATCCGAGGCCTTGGCCCTCTCTGATGGGGATATCGTTCAGCCAGCGTCCACAGAGGGCGCCCACGGAGAGGAACGCCACTGTGAGAAGTCTGAATCTGTTGGGTCACGTGCGTCGGCTCTCCGCGGCGGTCGCGGTGCTGATGGTCGGCGGCTTCCTCGCGGTGCCCGTCGCGCAGGCCGCACCCTCCCCCAACCCCGATGTGGTGGGGAAGACGTTCGCGATCGCCACCGACACCACATTCGCGCCGTTCGAGTTCCGCGACACCAGCGGCGAGCTGACCGGCATCGACATGGACCTGATCCGCGAGGTGGCCGAGCGTGGTGGCTTCACGGTCGACATCAAATCGGTGGGCTTTGACGCCGCCCTGCAGTCGTTGCAGTCCGGCCAGGTCGCCGGGGTCATTGCGGGCATGTCGATCACCGACGAGCGCAGACAGACGTTCGACTTCTCCGACCCGTACTTCGAGTCCGGCATTCAGATGGCAGTCAAGCAGGACTCCACAATCGCATCGTACGAGGACCTCCGCGATCAGACGGTCGTCGCCAAGACCGGCTCGGAGGGCCTGAAGTTCGCCCAGTCCATCGCGGATGAGTACGGGTTCACGGTCAAGGCGCTTCCTCAGGCAGACACCATGTACTCCGAGGTCAGCGCAGGCACCGCGGCTGCGGTTTTCGATGACTACCCGGTTCTGGCCTACGGAATCAAGCAGGGCAACGGACTCAAGACCGTCACCGCCAAGGAGCCCGGAGGGTCCTACGGATTCGCGGTGAGCAAGGGTCAGAACGGGGCTCTGCTCGCCGAGTTCAACGCGCAGCTTGCTGCGATGAAAGAGGACGGCACCTACCAGCAGATCCTCGACGAGTACCTCGACGACGGCGGAGGCGGTGCCGGTGGCGAGCCCGCCTCCGGGATCGATCCGCTTGTCGCCGGCAAGACCTACGCGATCGCCACGGACACCACGTTCGCTCCGTTCGAGTTCCGAGACACCAGCGGTGAGCTGACCGGTATCGACATCGACCTTCTCCACGCCATCGCGGAGCGCAAGGGGTTCGAGGTCGACGTGAAGTCCGTGGGGTTCGACGCAGCCCTCCAGGCCCTGCAATCCAACCAGGTGGCGGGCGTCATCGCCGGCATGTCGATCACCGACGAGCGCAGGGAGATCTTCGACTTCTCCGATCCATACTTCGATTCGGGCATCCAGATGGCTGTGAAGGAGGACTCTTCGATCGCTTCGTACGAGGATCTCGAGGGTGAGACAGTCGTCGCCAAGACGGGCTCGGAGGGGTTGGCCTTCGCCGAATCGATCAAGGACCAGTACGGGTTCACAGTCAAGGCGCTGCCCCAGGCAGACACCATGTACTCCGAGGTCAATGCTGGCACCGCCGCCGCCGTCTTCGACGACTACCCGGTGTTGGCCTACGGCATCAAGCAGGGCAACGGGCTCAAGGCCGTGACCCCCAAGGAGCCCGGAGGCCAGTACGGGTTCGCCGTGAACAAGGGGATGAACCCCGAGCTGCTCGCCGCGTTCAACGCCGGCCTCGCCGAGATGAAGGCCGACGGCTCCTACCAGGCCGTGCTCGACACCTACCTCCAGGCGCCCACCGAGACTGGTCGCCTGGGCTTCATCGACCTCCTGGTCACCAGCCTGCCCGCGCTGAGCAAGGGCATGCTCATGACCATCGCGGCCACCGCGTTGTCTCTGCTGTTCGCGCTGATTCTCGGTCTGGTGCTCGGGTTCTTCAAGGTCGGCGGGAACGCCGTGCTCAACGCGATCGCGAGCGTCTACGTCGACATCTTCCGCGGGACCCCGCTGCTGGTTCAGGCGTTCTTCATCTACTTCGGGCTGCCGACGCTGACCGGGGTGAAACTTGACGTCCTGGTGGCCGGCATCCTGACGCTGGCCCTCAACGCCGGCGCGTACATGACCGAGATCGTCCGCGGCGGCATCCAGTCGGTGGACCCGGGCCAGCTCGAGGCGGCCCGTTCGCTCGGCCTCCCGTGGATGAAGTCCATGCAGAAGGTTGTCGTTCCCCAGGCGGTGAAGATCATGACGCCGTCGTTCATCAATCAGTTCGTCATCACGCTGAAGGACACGTCGCTGCTGGCCGTCCTCGGCCTGGCCGAGCTGACCTATCAAGGCCAGCAGATCATCGCCAACAACTTCCGATCCGCGGAGATCTGGTTGATCGTGGGTGCGCTGTATCTCATCGTCATCAAGGCCCTGACCATGCTGTCCAACGCCGTCGACCGGAGGTTCAACAAGTGACCACGCAGACCAGTCCACTGCTCGAGGTCGAGGACCTGCGCAAGTCGTTCGGCACCCTCGAGGTGCTCAAGGGTCTGGACGTCTCGATCCGAGAGGGTGAGGTCGTCACCGTCATCGGACCGTCCGGTTCCGGCAAGTCCACGTTTCTGCGCTGCCTGAACAAGCTTGAGGAGCCCACGAGCGGCCGCATCATCTTCGAAGGCCAGGACCTCACCGATCCCAAGACCGATATCGACGTGGTCCGTCAACGGATCGGCATGGTCTTCCAACACTTCAACCTGTTCCCGCACATGACGGTCGCGGAGAACATCATGCTGGCCCCCGTCCAGCTCAAGCGGATGTCCAAGGCGGAGGCCCATGACAGGGCGCTCGAGCTCCTCACCCGCGTCCAGCTGGCTGACAAGGTGGACGCCAGGCCGGCACAGCTCTCCGGTGGCCAGAAGCAGCGCGTCGCGATTGCGCGGGCGCTTGCGATGCGGCCGGACGTGATGCTGTTCGACGAGGCCACCAGCGCCCTGGACCCCGAGATGGTGGGCGAGGTGCTCGCGGTCATCCGCACCTTGGCCGCGGAGGGCATGACAATGGTGATCGTGACCCACGAGATGGGATTCGCCCGCGAGGTGTGCGACAGGGTCCTGTTCATGGCGGAGGGCACCATTGTGGAGGAGGGGCCGCCGTCGGAGCTGTTCGGCTCCCCACGGGAGCCACGGACGAAGGACTTCCTGAGCAAGGTACTGTGACCCGCTTCAGGCACGAAGGAGACGCGAGATGATTGCACGTGCGACGGCCGAACGGTTGGCCCGCGCCGGGGTGGTCTGGAAACCCGCGGAGGGCGACCGGTTCCTGGTTCAGGCGCTCGACCTCGAGGACGAAGTGTTCACGCTGGCCAACATGGTCGTTGAGGCCCGTGACCATGCGACGGGGACTCTGCTGGCGTTCAACGGCACCACCGAGTGGGCGTTGGACTCAGTGCCGGCGGACAAGGCGTTGTGGCTGCCGCGCGAGGACCAACTGCGCGAGTTGCTGGGCGGCACGTTCCGTTCGCTGAGCAGGTCACAGACAGGCGAGTACGCCGTCGTGATCGAGATCCCGAGCCAGCCCCCCCGCTCCTTCATCGCCGACGACCCCGCCGAGGCCTACGCTGACGCCCTGCTGGCGCTGGTGTCCGCCGCGCGCTGAGCCGTCCCGGCTTCTACCGGGAGCGGGCTGACACTGGGCGGCAGGCGAGCCAGGCAGCTGGGGCCGTAGGCTGGGCGCGTGATTCCTCCAGTGGTTGACCAGGGCTGGCTCGCCGCCCATCCCGACGCGATCGTCGCAGACGTGCGCCACTACCTCGACGGACGCTCGGGGCGCGACGCCTACACCGCCGGGCACATCCCCGGCGCCGTGTTCGTCGCCATGGACGACGTGCTCGCGGACCCGCCGTCGAAGGCCCGTGGGCGCCATCCGCTCCCGGACCCGGCCACCTTCGCCGAAGGACTGGCCCACCTGGGCATCAGCGACACGGACACGATCGTGGCCTACGACGACGCCGGCGGGGCCATGGCTGGCCGCCTGGTGTGGCTGCTGCGCATCCTCGGCCACGACGCAGCCCTCCTCGACGGCGGCCTCCAGGCCTGGGACGGCCCCCTCGCCACAGAGGTGCCCAAGCGCCCGCACGGGGAGTTCTCCGTGAGGTCGTGGCCGGACTCCGCGCTGGCCGACATCGAGGAGACCGCCGCCGGCGAGTTCGTCATCGACGCCCGCGCAGCCGAGCGCTTCCGTGGTGAGACGGAGCCGCTGGACCCCAAGGCCGGCCACATCCCCGGCGCACGCAACTACCCGATGTCCGGCAAGCTCACCGAAGGCGGCCGCTTCAAGACCCCCGAGGAACTGCGCGAACGCTTCGCAGCCGTCGACGACGCCGCCGCCGTCATCTCCTACTGCGGGTCGGGCATCAACGCCTGCCACAACCTGCTCGCGCTGGAGTTCGCCGGCCTCGGGCGCGGGCGGCTCTACCCCGGCTCGTGGTCCCAGTACAGCCACACTTCGCGTCCCGTAGCGACGGGGGAGTAGCCGCCGCGGACCCAGCCCGACCACGGACCCGCCGGGCCGGGAGACGGCCGGCGGGTATCCTGTCTGGGTACGTCGCCTGCCCTTGGAGGATCCTCATGCCGGCACTCCGGTCCCGCACCACCACCCACGGCCGCAACATGGCCGGCGCCCGCGCCCTCTGGCGCGCCACGGGCATCACGGACTCGGACTGGGGCAAGCCGATCGTCGCCGTGGCCAACTCCTTCACTCAGTTCGTGCCGGGCCACGTCCACCTCCGCGACATGGGCAAGCTGGTCTCCGAGTCCATCGCCGAGGCGGGCGGCATCGGACGCGAGTTCAACACCATCGCCGTCGACGACGGCATCGCGATGGGCCACGGGGGCATGCTCTACTCGCTCCCCAGCCGCGAACTGATCGCGGACTCGGTGGAGTTCATGGCCAACGCGCACTGCGCGGACGCTCTGGTGTGCATCTCCAACTGCGACAAGATCACCCCCGGCATGTTCCTGGCCGCCCTCCGCCTCAACATCCCCGCCGTGTTCGTCTCCGGCGGACCCATGGAGGCAGGCAAGGCCGTGGTGAAGGAGGGCGGCGTCGTGAAGTCGCTGGACCTCGTCGACGCCATGGTCTCGGCCGTTGATCCGAGTGTCACCGACGACGAGCTGGGCCGCATCGAGGCCAACGCCTGCCCCACCTGCGGTTCATGCTCCGGCATGTTCACCGCCAACTCGATGAACTGCCTCCTCGAGGCGGTCGGCCTGGCGCTTCCCGGCAACGGGTCGACGCTGGCCACCGCGTCGGCCCGCAAGGGGCTGTTCCAGGAGGCCGGCCGCCTGATCGTCGAGCTGTGCCGCCGCTGGTACGACGAGGAGGACGCCTCCGTCCTGCCGCTCTCCATCGCCACGAAGGCGGCCTTCTCCAACGCCATGAAGCTGGATGTGGCGATGGGCGGCTCCACCAACACGGTGCTGCACCTGCTGGCCGCCGCGCAGGAGGCGGGCGTGGACTTCACCATGGACGACATCGACGCCATCTCGCGCGTGACGCCCTGCCTGGCCAAGGTGGCGCCCAACTCGCCGAAGTACTACATGGAGGACGTGCACCGCGCCGGTGGCGTCCCTGCCATCCTCGGCGAGCTCTACCGGGGAGGCAAGCTCGACGACGCCGTCTCCACCGTCCACTCCCGCACCATGGAGGACTGGCTCGGCGGATGGGACATCCGCAGCGGCAAGGCCCGGCCTGAGGCCGTCGAGCTGTTCCATGCCGCCCCCGGCGGGGTCCGCACCACCGAGGCCTTCTCGTCGACCAACCGCTGGGAGACCCTCGACACCGACGCCGAGGGCGGCTGCATCCGTTCGGTGGAGCACCCCTACACCCTCGACGGCGGCCTGGCCGTCCTCACCGGAAACCTGGCCCCGGACGGCGCAATCGTCAAGACCGCAGGGGTGCCCGAGGCCCAGTGGGAGTTCACCGGGCGCGCCGTCGTCACCGAGTCCCAGGACGACGCCGTCGAGGCCATCCTGGGCAAGCGGATCCAGCCCGGCGACATCGTCATCGTGCGGTACGAGGGCCCCAAGGGAGGCCCCGGCATGCAGGAGATGCTCTACCCCACGGCGTACCTCAAGGCGCTCGGCCTCGGACCCGAGTGCGCACTGATCACCGACGGCCGGTTCTCGGGAGGCTCCTCGGGCCTGTCCATCGGCCATGTGTCGCCGGAGGCCGCCTCGGGTGGCGCCATCGGCCTCATCGAGGACGGCGACACCATCACGATCTCGATCCCCAACCGCTCGATGACGCTCAACGTGGACGACGAGACCCTCGCGGCCCGCCGCGCTGCCCAGGACGCCGCAGGGTGGGCGCCGAAGGCCCGCGAGCGGGAGGTGTCCGCGGCCCTGAAGATCTACGGCATGCTGGCCCAGTCCGCGGACAAGGGCGCGGCCCGCAAGCTCCCCTGAGGGGACCGTGCGGGTAGGGCTACAGCCAGCCCTTCAACTTGAACACCGTGTACATCCCCACGCCGGTGACCAGCATCAACACGAGGGCGAACGGGTAGCCCCACGCCCAGGTGAGCTCGGGGATGTTGTGGAAGTTCATGCCGTAGGTGCCGGTGACCAGGCTGGGCACGAAGAGCACACCGGCCCAGGCGGCAATCCGGCGCGTCTCCTCCGCCTGCTTGAGGCTGGCGGCGGTCATGTTGCTGATCTCCTCGTTCTGCCGCTGGGCCTGGAGCGAGATGTTGAGGTCCAGGGTGCCCTTCAGGGTCTCGCGGAGGGCGTCGATCCGCTCGATCATGGCGATGGCGTGATCCTCGATGTCGCGGAGCTCCTGGCGTCTGCGCTCGCCCGCGGAGGCGAAGACCCGATCTCCCCGGACCCCCTCGATGATCTGTTTGAGGGGCCGTACAGCGCGCTGGAAGTCGATCACCTCGCGGGAGAGCTGATAGATGCGCCGCGACACCCGCGAGCTGCCCGTGAACACCTGGGTCTCGATCTCGTCGATGTCGTTCTCGATGCCCATCGCGACGGGGGTGTAGTCGTCGACGATCCCGTCCAGGAGGCGGAGCAGCACCACGCTGGGACCCTTGGCCAGCACCGACGGCGTGCCCTCCAGTTCCTGGCGTACCCGGGTGAGGTCCGGGGTCTCCGAGTGCCGCACCGTGACGACGAAACGGTCGCCGACGAAGGCGTGGACCTCGCCGAAGTCCACCGTCTCGCTGCGGTCGATGTACTGCGCGGCTCTCAGGACGAGGAACAGCACGTCCTCGTAGCGCTCGAACTTGGGCCGCTGATGCGCGGTGATGGTGTCTTCCACGGCCAGCGGGCTGAGCCGGAACTCCTCGGCCAGCAGCGACATGTCCGAGTGTCGCGGGCGGTAGAGCCCCATCCAGGCGAATCCCTCGGGATGCTCGTTGAGCAGGCCGAACGCCTCCTCGAAGGTGCCCGGCGTGGCGATCCGGCGGCCCGCCACGTAGATCCCCGCATCGACGATGCAGCTGGCCGCTGTGCGGGGCGCAGTGTCGGGGGCGACGGGCTCCGGGGCGGGGCCGGCAGTGGCTGGGACGGTGGGCCGCAGGCGCAGCGAGCGCAGCAACCGGTCCGTGCGACCCTGGTCCGCCATGACGCCTCCTGCCGCAGTGGTTCGACGGGGTGAGACTACTCTGCGGGCACCGCACCCGGGACGCGATCGCGGCGGGCGACCGCCCAGACGATCCCCGCCGCGGCCAAAGCCAGGAGGGCGAGCGTCAGCGCCGGGGAGCGGCCCCACAGCGCCTCGACGGCGAGCCAGCCGATGAACCCCACGGTGCCGTACATGAACGCCCACATCACGCAGCCGACGGTGACGGCGGGAAGGTAGCGCCGCAGCGGCATCTGCGCCACGCCGGCGGCGAGATTGACCATGGTCTGGATGCCGATGGTGAGAAACGACAACGACACCGCCGGCGCGCCCCACCTGTTGAGCCACCGTGCCCCCGTGGCGTAGTGCCTCGATTCGAGGAGCCTCTCCCAGCGGCTGCGCCGGGCCCCGGCCGCCAACGCCCGCCCCAACCAGTAGGTGCCGTTGGCGCGCAGCATCACGATCACGAAGAGCGCGAACACCACGACGGCGAACGGTGCGTCCCATGTGGTGGGATCGAACATGGTGCTCCCAGAAGAATGGCCGGCGGAGCCGCCAGTCTACCGAGTCACCGCAAGAGGGCCCCCGCCGCAACGATCACCGGCACGCTCAGCAGCATGGACCAGAGCGTGGTGGCCTGCACCAGGCGCACGCCCACCCGGTAGCGCACGGCGTGCACGAACACCACCTGCGCCGTCGGGAGCGCCGCCAGCACCACGGCGGCACGCAGCGGCGTGCCCGACAACCCGAGGGCGAGTCCGATCAGCAACGCCACGGCGGGTACCACGAAGGACTTGGTGATGATCGCCGCCACCGCGCGGCGCGACAGCTGACGCGGCAGCGGGCTCGAATGCAGCGACATGCCGAACGCCAACAGCATCGCCGGAATGCCGAGATCGGCCAGCAGGCCCACGGGCGCCCACACAAGGGCAGGGGGCTGCAGGCCGCTGAGGTTGAGGGCCAGCCCGCCGACGCCGCCGAGGACCAGTGGATGGGTGACGAAGCTGCGCACCACGGAGCGCCCCCGCCCCGAGGGGGAGGACTCCAGCACGGCCACTGCGCTCGGCTGCAGCACCAGCACCTGGAGCAGCATGGCGGGCGCCGCCCACGCCGGGTCGCCCAGGACGAAGGCGGCGATGGGGATGCCGAGATTGCCCGCGTTGACGTAGCTGGTGGCGAGATACCCCATGGTGGCCTCGGCGCGGCCCGTGTGCCACCGTCGGGCCATGACAAGCGCAAACGTGAGCCCGGTGACGATACAGGCCCCGCCGAACGCCACCACGTGCCAGCCGAACAGGAGCTCCAGATCAGCCTCCGCGACCGCGACCAGCACCAGGGCCGGCTGGCCCACGAAGAACGCCACGTCCCCCAGGGCACGCTGGGCGGAGCGTCCCACCAGCCGGGCGCGCGCCAGCACGAACCCCACGGCCATCACCAGGCCGATCGTGCTGAATCCCTCGAGCGCCGCCCACATGCCGCTCAGCCTAGGCACCTGCACGGCCGCTGGTGTTTGCTAGGTTGACGCACGAGGAGGTGAAGTGACAGTGGCCGACTATCAGGACTTCGATTTCGACGTCACCCAGAGGCACGCCTGGGCGGAGTTCACCCTCCGCCTCGACGAGGTGCTCTCGGTGATGGACGCCAGCGCAGACCTCACCATCTCCGTGGCCAACACAGACGCCGCGGCGCTGCGCCCCGGGCTGCGCTTCTCCATGACCTCACCCCTGATGGTGACCGCCTACGTGATCGGGGCAGACGACGGCGCGCCCACCCCGGCGGAGGCTGCCGCGCTGCGGGACCTGGGCTGGAGCGCGCCGGACGGCGACTCGGACAGCTACCACACGGAGGCGGACCAGGAGTCCTCCTCCACCCTCGCGGAACTGGCCACCCGCACCCTCACGGGAGTGTTCGGCGTGCTGCACCCCGTCTTCCTCGAGCCGGATCAGCTCGCCGAGATCCTCCAGGGCAACACAGCATGGGCGCCGCTCTCCCCACGGAAACTGTCGCGGGAGGAGACCGCCGTCATGCCGGGGTCGCGGGGGGAGCTGGACTCGCTGGTCGACGAGGAGCTCCGGCGGACGTATCGTCACCCACCCTTGCGCAACGAGCTGGGCGACGTCGCCATCCGCGTGGGTTCCACCATGGTGTTCCTGCGCTCCACCCCCGACGGCGCCGAGCTGGTCCTCTTCTCGGCGCTGGTCCACGACGTCACGGGCAGGTCCCGGGCCTGCGAGGTGCTCAACGACCTCAACGTCGAGTCCCGATACGGGCGCTTCGCGCTGCACCGGGACAGGGTCTTCGTCCAGCTGTCGGTGGCAGCCCAACCCTTCGTGCCGGCCCATCTCCATCAGGCCCTCTCCGCACTGAGCCAGATCGCCGACGGCATCGACGACGAACTGGCCACCAAGCTGGGTGGCCGCACCACGTTCTGACGGCCGCACCCGCCCCGGGTGAGCACTAGAGTGGAGTCATGACGACGGACCCCCAGCCAGTGACCTACTTCTCCCGGCTCGACGCCGATGAGTGTTGGGCGCTGGTCTCCGAGGCGGTCGTCGGGCGCATCGCGTGGACCTCCCCCGAGGGGATCTCCGTGGTGCCGGTCAACTTCCGCGTCGTCGAGGGCGTCATCGTCTTCCACACCACGCAGGAGTCGTTCCTCGCAGGCCTGGCGGTGCCCACGGAGGTGGCCTTCCAGGTCGACGAGATCGACCAGGAGACCGCAACGGGATGGTCCGTGCTCGTGCGCGGGCTCAGCGGGCCGGCGGACGCGGCGGTCTCCAGCATCAGTTGGCTCGAGGGCGGACTGACCGTAGGGCTGGCCATCACGGCGAGCACGATCGCCGGCCGCGTCGTCTCGGGAACCTTCAAGAGTTAGGAGTCCACCATGACTGAACGCACCTCACCGCTGGTGGTGGTCGGAGTCGACGGAAGCGACGACGGTCTGCGCGCCGTCCGGTTCGGTACCGGCACCGTGCTGCGCTACGGCGGCGAACTCCTGCTCGTCAACGCCGTCGACGACACCCTGATGGCAGGCGCCTGGGGTGTGGTCTACGACCCCGAGATCCTGCAGTCGGCCGGTGCCACCGCCAACGAGCAGGCCAAGGACGTCGCCCTGGAGATGGGCCTGGCCGAGGACAGGATCAAGACCGAGGTGGTGATGGGCTCGCCGGGCGGCGTGATGTCGCGGCTGAGCGAGGTGGCGGACCTCGTCGTGGTGGGCCGTCGAGCCGCCACCGGCCTGGAGCGCATGTTCGTGGGCTCCACCTCCGTGGCCGTGGTGGCCAACGCGGCATGCCCTGTGGTGGTCATTTCGGCGGCGGCCCACCCGAATCCGGTGGGCGGGAAGGGAGTTGTGGGCGTGGGCCTGCAGACGGATCCCGGCTCGGAGTCGATCCTCGAGGCAGGATTCCTTCAAGCGGAGCGGCTTGGCGCGAGGCTGGAGATCCTGCACGCCGTCCAGCCCCCCGTCGGCCTGTTCGCCCGCAAGCTGAGCCCCAACCAGCTCGACGAGCAGGTGCGCTTCGCCAAGGGCGGCATCGAGGCCATCGCCAAGACTGTCGCGGAGAAGCACCCCGGCGTCGCCTACGAGGTGCTCGTGGCGGCAGACAGCCCCATCAACGAGCTCGTCAGCCGCAGCGCCGGCTACGATCTGCTGGTGCTCGGCGTGGGGGAGTCCCACATTCCGGGCTTCAGCCTCGGTGGGCTGATGCGAGGGCTGATGGCCCACGCTGAATGCCCGCTCTTCATCACTCGATGACGCTGCCGCCACCCAGGGACCAGCCCGTCATCGAGGTCGTCGCGTCGCTGCCGATCGCGGCGGAGGCCGAACGCATCGCGGGGCTCATCCGCGACCATCAGGTGGTGGTGGTGGCCGGGGAGACCGGCTCCGGCAAGACCACGCAGCTGCCCAAGATCTGTCTCCTGGCGGGGAGGGAGCGGATCGCCCACACCCAGCCACGGCGGATCGCGGCCCGCACCGTGGCGCAGCGGATCGCGGAGGAGTGCGGCGTAGAGCTCGGCGATTTCGTCGGCTACCAGGTGCGTTTCACGCGGAAGGTGACGGCGCAGACCAGGGTCAAGGTGATGACCGACGGCATCCTGCTCTCCGAGCTCACCCACGACCGCCTCCTCAGCCGCTATGACACGATCATCATCGACGAGGCCCACGAGCGAAGCCTCAACATCGACTTCCTGCTCGGCTACCTCAAGCAGCTTCTGCCGCGACGGCCCGAGCTGAGGATCATCGTGACCTCGGCCACCATCGACACGGCCCGCTTCTCGGAGCATTTCGACGGCGCGCCCGTGGTCGAGGTGTCGGGACGCACCTTCCCCGTCGAGACGCGCTACCGGCCGCTCGAGGAGGACCAGGACGAGATCGACGCGATCTCTTCCGCGGTGGAGGAGATCGTCACCGAGTCCGCGGTGGGCGACATCCTTGTCTTCCTCAGCGGGGAGCGTGAGATCCGCGACACCGCCGAGGCCATCGACAAGCTGGGCACCGGCCTCGACGTGCTGCCGCTGTACGCGCGGCTCTCCTCCGCCGAGCAGCAGCGCGTCTTCCAGCCCCACACGGGCCGGAGGGTGGTGCTGGCCACGAACGTGGCCGAGACCTCCATCACCGTGCCCGGGATCCGCTACGTGGTGGACGTGGGCACCGCCCGCATCTCGCGCTACTCCGCCCGCACCAAGGTGCAGCGGCTCCCCATCGAGCCGGTCTCGCAGGCCTCCGCCAACCAGCGCGCCGGTCGCTGCGGACGCCTCGGCCCAGGCATCGCGATCAGGCTGTACAGCGAGGAGGACTACGAGTCGAGGCCGCTGTACTCGGAGCCGGAGATCCTGCGCACCAACCTGGCCACCGTCATCCTCCTCATGGCGCAGGCGGGTCTGGGTGATGTCGAGTCGTTCCCCTTCGTCGAGGCACCTGTGGTCTCCCAGATCAACGACGGTGTGCGCGTCCTCACCGAACTGGGCGCACTGCATCCCCGCAAACGCCACGACCACGTCCGGCTCACCCGTACCGGACGCATGCTGGCCCGGCTGCCGGTGGACCCGCGGCTCGGCCGGATGTTGATCGAGGGGTCCAGGCGCCACACCCTCGGCACCGTCCTCGTGGTGGTGGCCGGGCTGACGGTCCCGGACGTCCGCGAGCGCCCCGCAGCCTTCCAGACGCAGGCGGACCAGTCCCACCGTCGCTTCTGGGGCGTCGAGGACCCCGCGCAGCCGGCCATCGACGGCGCGCCCCTGCGGCACACCGCGCACAGCGGCACCCGCAAGGACAGCCCCGCCAAGCCCAGCCTCGAGGGCGGCGACTTCGAGGTGCTGCTCAACATCTGGACCTACCTGAGGAAGCGTCGCCACGAACTCTCCGGCAACGCGTTCCGGCGGATGTGCCGCGAGGAGTACCTCAACTTCATCCGGTTCCGCGAATGGGAGGACCTGGTCTCGCAGCTGCGGGAGGCCGTCAAGGAGCTGGACCTGGACGCGTCAGGCCGGGGCCCGATGCCGGACGTGCTCACCTGCCTGCTGACCGGGCTGTTGTCCAACGTGGGGCTGGTGGAGCAGGAGAAGGCCAAGCCGCAGCCGGGCAAGCGCCGCCCGCTCACGCTGTATCAGGGCGCCCGAGGGGCGCGTTTCGCCATCCAGCCCGGCTCCTCGCTGGCCCGCTCCACCCCGCCGCTGGTGATGGCCTTCGAGCTGGTGGAGACGTCCCAGCTGTGGGCGCGCACCGCCGCGGAGGTGCGGCCGGAGTGGATCGAGGAGGTGGGCGGGCACGTGCTCACCCGCACCCTCTCCGAGCCCCGATGGTCCTCTCGCTCCGCCAGCGTGGTGGCCAGCGAGCGGGTGACGCTGTTCGGGGTGCCGATCGTCGCTGGCCGCCGCGCGGATTACGCCTCCGAGCACCCGGTCGAGGCGCGTGAGATCTTCTTGCGAAGCGCCCTGGTGGAGGGGGACTGGGAGACGCGCCAGCCGCTGGTGGCGGCCAACAGGGCCGTCCTCGATGAGGCCACGAAGATGACCGACAGGATGCGGCGCCCGGACCTCCTCATCTCCGACGAGGCGCTCTACGAGTTCTACGACGCCCGCATACCGCCAGACGTAGTCTCGGGCGCCACGCTGGACAAGTGGCTGCGCGGGATCCCGCGGGAGCAGTGGCCCACCCTCATGATCGACGACGCGGTGGTGGACGCCACCCAGCTTCGGCCGTCGGACTTCCCGGACAGGTGGACCGTCGGTCAGCACAAGCTACCCATCCAGTACGTCTTCGATCCGGGAGCAGGCGGCGACGGCGTCACCATCACCGTGCGGCTGGAGCTCCTCAACCAGCTCGACGGTGCCCGCTTCAGCTGGCAGGTCTCCGGCCTGAGGAGGGAGCTGGCCACCGAGCTGATCCGGTCCCTGCCCAAGGCCCTGCGGACCAGTTTCGTGCCCGCCCCGGACTTCGCTGCCAAGGCGCTGGCCTGGCTCACCGGCCGCGAGGAGATCGGGCAGGGGAGCTTAACCGACGCGCTCGGGCGGGCCCTCACCGCCCTCACGGGCACCGTCGTCGGCGGCGAGGACTTCCACCCGGAGCTGCTCGGCAGCCACCTGCGCCCCACGTTCGTGGTGATCGACAACGGCCGCGAGGTTGCCCGCGGCGACAACCTGGACGCGTTGGCGGCTCGGCTGGCGCCCAAGGTCGCGGCAAAGCTCACCGCCTCCGCGGGGGAGCGGGCCAGCAGCGGCCAGCGGGCCTGGACGTTCGGCGCCATCGCAAAGGAGACCTCCGTGGGGAGGGGGGTGGTGGGGTACCCGGCGCTCGTCGACGAGGGCGCCACCGTGGGGCTGCAGGTCCTGGACTCCCCGCAGAAGGCCGCACGCTCCCACACGCTGGGCGTCCGCCGGCTCCTCACCCTCACCAATCCTGACCCCACAAAGTGGGTGGTGGGACACCTGGGCAGGCAGGAGAAGCTGTCCCTGGCGGACTCGGCCTACCCGACGGTGCCCGAGCTTCTCGCCGACGCCTGGCTGAAGGCAGGGGAGCAGCTCGCCGCGGAGCAGGGCCCCATCGTCGAGGTCCGGACCGAGGCGGACTACGCGCGGGTCGCCTTGGCCGTGCGTCAGGAGTGCCCTGGGCGCACCCGCCAGGTGGTCTCCACGGCCGCGCAGGCCTTGGCGGCGGCCACTCAGGCCAGGCTGCTGCTGCCGGGCTTCCCCGAGCAGGCCCCGGTGCGCCGCGACGTTGCCGCGCAGCTGGACAACCTCCTGTTCAATCGCTTCATCTCTGCCACACCGGACCCCTGGTTGGCCCACCGTCCCCGGTACGCGCAGGCCGCCGTCGCCAGGCTGCGCGCGGCGGCCGAGCAGCCGGAGCGCGACGCCCGGCTTCAGGCGGAGATCGACGAGGTGGAGGACGCCTACGCCGAGCTGACCGGCTCCCTGCCCAGCGGCCCTCTGCCCCCAGCGGTCGAGGAGATCGCCTTCCTGCTGGAGGAGTTCCGGGTGAGCCTGTTCGCGCAGCAGTTGCGCACCGCGGTGCCGGTCTCCGCCAAGCGCATCAGACAGGCCATTCGCCAGGCCCGATGAGTGGCACTCACGACTCCTGGCGGCCCCAGAATCCCTCACGTGAGAACAGGCCTTCCACTATTGCGTCGAGAAGACCGGCCTCGAAGACCACATCCAGGACCGTGTAGCGCTTCCGAATGGTCTGGGCGCGAAGGTACGTCTGGCGAAAGCGATCCCAGTCCAGACCGATGTCGGCAGGATGAGCCGGCGCTCCGGCTGCCCTGAGCCGCCGCTGCAACTCGTCAGCTGGCAGGAGTTGCTCGCGCAGCCGTGGCGCGATCCGGTGCCAGCTCTCGACCAGCTTGATCAGCCGGGCCCTCAACTCGACCGGTGAGATCCACTTGGCGAGCGTCTGCTCCACAGTCTCGTCGACCAGTTTCGGGTTCGGGTTCAAGGTCCGCACGTACTCCTCGAGGTCATCGCGCGAACGCCACGCCGCCACCGCCGAGTCCACATCGAACTGTGACATGTCGAATCTGAGCAGCTCCTCGTAGAGGGCCGCGATCGCCACGGTTCCCAGGCCGACCTTGAAGCCGTGCGACAGCCGCGGCACCTGGTCGACGCCGTGCCCCTCCATCTCCCACAGATGGCTGAACTGGTGTTCGGCGCCGGAGGCCGGCCGTGAGGACTGGTGCGCCTGCATCGCCAGCCCGGACATGATCAGCCCCTCAGCCAGGCGGCCAACGGCGTCCGGTTCACCCATGGCCAGCGCCGCCGGTTGGGCGACGGCTGTTCGGAGGGTGCCCTGCACCTTCTCCCAGACAGCGGGATCAATCTGCTCAACCTCGAGGGCGTCGGCCAGAATCCAGTCTGCTCCCGAGGTCACCTTTCCCAGCAGGTCGCCGTAACCAGAGGCCGTCATGACGCGGGGCGCCGCCGCCATGACGTCCAGATCGGCGATACACGCTTGGGGCGCGGGGCAGGCCAGGGTCTGCTTGAACCCGTCGACGGCGATCGACGCGCCGAAGGCCGTGTACCCGTCCATCGACGCCGCGGTGCCGACGATGATGTAGCCACGCTGGAGCTCGAAAGTGGCCCGCTTCACGATGTCGTTGAGGGTCCCTGCACCCACCGCGATCGGAACCGCATCGACCTCGGCAAGACGGCCACGCAGGGCGGCGATGTTCTCATACTGGGCATAGAGCTCGGGCTCACCGGGGAACACGTGGGGTTCACGGCAGTCGATCCCGGAGTTGGCGAGTACGCGAGCGACGGCTTCGCCGGCCACAGACATTGTCCGCTCGTCGGCGATGATGACGGCCGCACGTCCGGGGAAGAGGTCGGTGAAGACCTCCGCCACGCGGTCGATTGCGTTCGCGCCCAGAACGACGCGCTTGGTGTCGTCTGCGTCTGCGAGGGCAGCCTGGATCAGATCGGACATGTGTCTCTCCTCTACTTCGAAGCCTCGTGGTCGACGACCTGGTGGGTGAGGTCGGCCAGTTGGGGGTACGACTCGCAGTACCGGTCGACGTAGAACTGGTACTCCTCGTGACGCTCAAGGTCCGGCTCCAACCGTTCGACCTCGTGCACCATGTGATCGGACGCTTCCTGGATGTCGCGGTAGATCCCAGCGCCGACGGCGGCCAGCATGCAGGTGCCTAGGACCACGGCGTCGCCGACCTCGGTGAGGGTGACCGGCACGCCGGTCACGTCCGCGTGCATCTGCATCCATTCCCGCGAGTTCGTGGCACCGCCGCACGCGACGATCTCCGACACCTCGAATCCCTGGCTCTTCATGGCCCGCAGGTTATGCGCCGTGCCGTAGCACACCGACTCCTGGATGGCGTGGTAGAAGTGGGCCGGTGTGTGGTGCAGGGAGAGTCCCCACACGATGCCGCGTGCCTTCGAGTCGGTGTACGGGGTGCGGTTGCCCTGGAAGTACTCATTGATGATGAGCCCGTCAGAGCCGATCGGGATGTCGCGGGACTTGCGGTTGAGGATGTCGTAGGCGTTGAGACCGCTGGTCTCCGCGGCGGCGACCGCGTCCGGTGCGAAGTTGTCCTTGAACCACTTCAGCACAGAGCCAGTGGAGACCTGACCTCCTTCGACGGTGTACTGGTCCTTGATCACCCCATCGGTGTAGGCGCCGAAGAAGCCGGCCCCGTGGATCTCGGTGTCTGTCTGGCCGGTCAGCACATGGGACGATCCGGTGATCAGCGCCATCTTGCCCGGCGTCACCACGCCCAGGCCGATCTGACCAGCCCAGGCGTCCGCCGGCCCTTGCGCGACGGGGATCCCTGGCACGAGGCCGAGCGCTGAGGCGGCCGCGGGTGTGAGGCCACCGACCGGCGTGCCGAGGTCAAGTACGCGATCCGGAATCTTGTCGAAGACGTCCCCGCATCCGATCGTGTCGTAGAAGTCCACAGGCCAGCCGCCGTGGGCGCGGTTGTGGTACATGCGCAGGGCTGCGGAGTTGATGTTGACGCTCCACTCGCCGGTCAACTTGTGCGTGACCCAATCGGGTGCATCCACCAGACGGTGGGCCGCCCGGTAGATCTCTGGCTCGTTCTCCTTGATCCAGGCTGCTTTGAACGGGTACCACTCGGCGGTGGCCGGGGCTGTGCCTGCCCCGTTGTAGAGACGGGCCACGGAGTCGGACAACTCCGCGCGTGCTGCCTGCTGAGTAGCGCGGACATCCATCCACATGATCGCGGGCCGCAGCGCATCTCCGCGGGCGTCCATCGCCACCACTGTCATGGTGGTGGCGTCACAGGAGATGCCCGCGATGGATGCCGCCGGCACCCTGGAGTTGGCGAGCGCCTTGCGGGAGGATGCCTGAAGGGCCTCCCACCAATCATCGGGGTGCTGCTCAGCCCATCCCGGGCGGGGATGGTGGGTTCGGTAGGCGGTCGCGGCGAACGTCACGGGCCGCCCGGCCAGGTCGAAGATGGCGACCCGGCAGCTCTCGGTGCCGAAGTCAATACCCATCAGGTAGGGGCCGTCATTGCTCATGGTCAGAACCTTCCTCGTTGAGTGTTCAGGGGTCAGATGTGGTCGTTGTCCTCGGTCCACCCGAGCTCATCCCAGAGTTGGGCTGGAATGAGTCGGTCGATGCGGTCCAGGACGTAGGTGGGTCGTGTGGTCAAGGGGAGCGCCGCGACATCGTCGGCCGTGGCCTCTCCCGTCAGTACAAGGGCTGATGGCATGCCGGCATCAAGGGCCATCTGGATGTCGGTGCCGAGTCGATCGCCCACCATCACTGCGTCGGACAGGTCGACGCCCAGCCCCGCCATCGCCTCGTGCAGCATGATGGGCGACGGCTTGCCGAGGCTGACGGCGCATGTCACGCCGGTGCAGGCCTCGATGGCCGCCGTGATCGCGGCGCAATCGGGCTCCCCGCGTCCCTCGGGAAACGGACAGTACCGGTCGGGGTTTGTCTGGATGAGGAAGGCGCGCTTGTGGTACCAGATGGCGTCGAACGCGATCTGGAGCTTGCGGTAGTCGAACGATCGATCGTAGGAGGCGATCACGATGTCGATCTCGGCTGGGTCTTCACTCAGCCGAAATCCCGCCTCCAACAGCGCTGCCCTCAGCGGCTCCTCACCGATGCAGAAGAGCACGGCGAAGGGATGGTTCTCGGCCAACCAGCGGACCGTGGTGATCACCGTGTTGGCGATGTCCTCGAGGGGTGTCTGGAGCCCGAGCCGGGCAAGCTTGCGCTGGTATTGCGTCGGGTCCTTCGTCGGATTGTTCGAGAGGAAACGAACCGGGATGCTTTGTCGGCGTAGCTCACGGATCATCCGGGCGGCACCTGGCAGCAGGTGATCGCCGAGATAGATGGTCCCGTCGAGATCGAAGATGTAGGCACCCTTCAATGTCGTCGGAGTGGTGACACCTGTTGGCACTTCAGCCATGACTCTTTCCCCGTTCCGCTCAGCTGAAGATGCTGGCGAGCGTCAGCACGATCGTCGTGGAGACCCAGATCGCCATGGCGGGAGGGTCAATGTGGGTCGTGCCACGAACGTGCACGAGATTGGATTGGAACTCGGCGAGAAACGCCGACAGCATGCCGAACAGCGCTGCGACAAGCAGTGCGGCCACGGCAATCCAGCTGAGGCTCTCGCCCCACTCACCCCACTCGAATCCGGCACCGGCGAGGATGGGCATGAACTTCACTGCGGCGAGGCCACCGATGATGGTGATGTGGTGCTGTACCGGCATCTCGTGTCCCAGGATCAGAAACAGGATCACCACTGCTGAGAATCCGAAGGCGAAGGTGTGGGCCCATGCCTCCGCGCCGGGGAAGAACGTGGCCAGGGCGATGGACGAGCCCCCGCCCAGGATGCCGAAGAAGGCTCCGATCGTCAGGTACTGCGAGGGACGCTGCTGCCACTTCAGCCAGAAGTGCTCGTCGTTGGAGGCGATCCTTCCCCACAGGCCGGACGCGGTCCGGTTCATGCCTTCGGGGTTCAACAGGCTGCCGCCGCCGAAGATGAGACGAGCCGTGACGGCCGACACGACGACGGTCAATGCGACCGAGTCCGTGTGGGTGCCGAACCATGGCAGCTTGGAGATGCCGATCTGGGTGAGGTAGCCCAGAAGGCCGAAGGCCGCCCCCACCAGGAGCACGCTGGGTCGACCCAGGCGGGCAAGCGGTTCGGAGACGTCCCGGCCGTTGGCGTATCCGCGCTTGTGCGCGAAGGCCGCTGCGGCGACGCCACCGGCAAATGCGATGTGCGGACCCATGAATGGCCCGAA
>DATITN010000189.1:0-8237 GCA_035467795.1 Arachnia sp.
CGAGGTCGCCCTGCACCAGTCCGACGAGGTAGCGCCCGTAGCGCACCAACAGGGGGTCGTTGAGGCCGAGCTGCTCGCGGTAGGCGTCGAGGGCGTCCGGCGAGGCGCTCTCCCCGAGCGCGAGGCGGGCGGGGTCGGCGGTGGACAGCGACATGACGATGAACACCAGCAGGGTCACGCCGAGCACCATGATCGGCAGCGCGACGATGCGGCGGCCGAGGAGGCGGATGAGGGTGGACACGTGTGTGAACTCCTAGGGGTAAGCCCGGCTGGGGCGGCGCCGTCGAGGACGGATCGACGACGCCGCCGTGGGCCCGAGGGGCGCGAGTGCGCCGCCCGGCGGGTTACTTGGTCGAGCCGACGCCGACGAAAGACAGGCCGGTCACCGCGATCGGCTTGAAGTCGACCAGCGTCTCCGCATCGAACCCGGTGGGCGTCTTGCGGTGGAAGATCGGGTAGAGCGGGACGTTCTCGCTGATCACGTCGAACGTCTCGTGCCACGCGGCCTTCTGCTCGTCGCCGGTCGCCTGCGACGCGGTGTCCAGCAGTTCCTGCACCTGGGTGTGGGAGTCCTGGCCCTTCCAGTGCATGCGGGCATCGGTCCAGGTCTCGCCGGCGTACCACCAGCGCAGGAGGAGGTCCGCGTCGTCGCCGAACACCGAGGGGTCTCCAGGGGCCACGACGATGTCGAAGGCATCCGGGGCGCTGTCGATGGTGGCGTAGACGTCGGAGGACTTCTTCTCCTCGTATGCGACAGTGAGGCCTGCCGCCTCGAGTGACTCCTTGATCATCGGACGGACACCCGCGAAGAAGCCGTGGTCCGAGGCGAGCAGGCGCACCTGCGTGAGACCGGTCTCCGCCAGGAGCTCCTTGGCCTTGGCCTGGTTCCCGGGGTACTGGACCTTGGCGGCCTTGTAGGCGGGGTGCTCCTTCTGAACGAAGGCGGTGGCCGGCGTCGCGAGGCCAGACATGCCCACGTTGCAGATCTTGTCGTAGTCCAGCGCGTACATGACGGCCTGGCGGTTGCGGACGTCGTCCATGGGCGCGCTGCCGGTGTTGAACATCACGAAGACCAGGCCGAATCCCTGCTCCGCAGCCACCGACTTGGACTGGGCCAGCGTGGCGAGGTTGGCCACCGGGACCGAGTCGATCGCCTGGACGGTGTCCGAGGTGAGCGCGTTGGTGCGGGTGGAGTCGTCGGGGATGATCTGCCACTCCATGGTGGCGGCGCGGGCCGGCTGGGGGCCGGTGTAGGCGTCATTCTTCTCGAACTTGATCGTCTGCGAGGCGGCGCCGTTGTCGGTCATCTTGTAGGGACCCGTGCCGACTGGGGCGAGATCGAAGGCCTTCTGGTCGGCCGCGACGAGGGCCTGGGGCACGATCTTGACCACCGACAGCCGCTCGGCCACCAGGGAGAAGGGGTACTTGAGCGTGAGGGTGACCGTCGTGTCATCCTTCTTCGACTCGGAGTCGAGGAAGGGGATGAACGAGGCGTAAAGGCTCTTGTTCGCCGGGTCGAGGACGCGCTGGAAGGAGAACACGACGTCGTCGGTGGTGACGGGGGTGCCGTCGTGGAAGACCGCGCCGTCGCGGAGGGTGACCTCCCAGGTGGTGTCGTCGACCTGCGTGGGCAGGTCCTTGCCGAGCGCCGCGAAGACCTCGCGGGTGGCGGGGTGGATCTCGGTGAGGCCCTCGAAGGTGTGCCAGTTGGCCGCGACAGTGAGCGCCGCCGTCGTGGTCATCGGGTCGTACCCGTTGGTGCCCAGCTCGTAGGAGATGGCGGCGGTGATCGCGCCGGTGGCGCTGGCCGACGAGGCCGGGGCGCTGGAGGCGTCGGTGGTGCCGGGGGTGGCCGACGGGGTGTCGCTCGGCCCACTGCAGGCGGCGAGCGTCGCGGTGAGTGTCGCGGCGGCACCGATGGTGCCCGCGAGCTTGAGGAGACTCCGTCGGGAGGTGACGGGCATCTGGTTCATCATTGACTCCTAGGTGATCGGACATCCGATGTCTGACGTGTCCGCTAGGCTAGCGCATGGAATCGACGTCCGCTTCCACTTCGCTCAATACCATGAGCGTTTCGCTCACCATCTCGGGGGTACGCATGGCCAGGAATGAACCGCAGCGCCTGAGGTCCACCATTCAGGCAGTCAAGGAGCTGATCCTCACCGAGGCCCTTCAGCCTGGGGATCCACTGCCGACGGAGGCTCAGCTGGTGGACCTGCTGGACGTGTCGCGGGGAAACCTACGCGAGGCCGTCCGCACCCTGGTGGCGCTCGACATCCTGGAGGTGCGGCACGGGACGGGCACCTTCGTCGGGCAGATGTCGCTGCGGCCCCTGGTCGAGGGATTGGCGTTCCGGGGCGTGGTGCTGCCGGGCCAGGATTTCGAGTCGTTGCGGCAGATCGTCGAGGTGCGCAGCGGGTTGGACCACACGCTGGCTCCGGCGGTGGTCCAACACATGGACGACGACGTGGCCGGCGAGCTGAGCGGGCTCTGCGACGCGATGGCCGATCACAGTGAGCGCGACGAGTCCTTCGCCGCGGAGGACCGGGCATTCCACCTCGCGCTGGCGTCGATGCTGGGCAACGAGCTCTACGCGGAGTTGGTGGGGGCGTTCTGGGACGTGCACACCCGCCTGGCCCCTCGACTGGGGGTTCCGACGCCGCGAGACATCGCGGACACGGTGGCGGCCCACCGGGCGATGCTGGACGCCGCCGTCGCTCGGGACCTGCCGGCTTACCGGGCAGCGATCGAGAACCACTACGCGCCGCTCTTGAGGGTTCTGGACTCTGCTCACGCCTGACGAGTCGGCCGCTCCCACCCCTCAGCGCCTGTGGCTGGCCGGAGCCTCTGCAACCTGCTATCCATGGCGCGGCTTCTGTGTATATGCACAGAAGCCGCGCTCCAGATAGCAAGTTGCAGGTCGGTCGCCGCCACCCGCGCACACAGCCTGCATACCTATTCGATACCGCAGTGTTATGCTGTCGGGGTGCAGCACATCCCCGCCCCGTCGTCGGTCCCGCGCGCCTCACGCCCGCGGACGATCATCACCACCGACAGCGAAGCCGACGACATCAACTCGTTCCTGCGCCTCCTCTACTACGCAAACGAGCTGGACATCGTCGGCCTGATCTACAACTCGTCGGTCCACCACTGGCAGGGCGACGGCCTCCACACCCTCCGTGAGGCGCAGGAGGCGGGCGTGATCACGAGCTTCATGGGCGAGACCGCCGGCACCGAGGCCCGCTCCGACGACGCCCTGACCTGGCGCTGGGAGCCCATGGGATGGATGGAGCGGATCATCCTGGAGGACTACGCCCAGATCTACCCGAACCTGCTGCTGCACGACCAGTCGTACCCCTCCCCCGCCGACCTCTGGGCCACCGTCGCGGTGGGCAACGTCACCTTCGAGAGCGACTTCAGCGCGGACACCGAGGGCTCGGAGTTGATCAAGGCGGCCCTGCTCGACGACGACCCCCGCCCGCTCTACCTGCAGGTCTGGGGCGGGACCAACACCATCGCCCGGGCACTGTTCAGCATCGAGAGCCAGTACATCGACTCGAGCGACTGGGCAGAGGTCCGCTCAGCCGTGATCCGCAAGGCGGTCATCCTCAGCATCGGCCAACAGGACACCGCCTACGCCGACTACATAGCCCACGCGTGGCCCGAGATCCCGCTGCTCGACTTCGACGGGGCCTTCGGCGGGTTCACGTCGTTCTCCCGCCGCTTCGCGTCTCCCGAGCTGATGCCCTACTACAGGGCCGAGTTCTGGGCGCCGAACATCAAGTACGGACACGGCCCGGTGCTCGCCAACTACGGCCTGATCGGCGACGGCACCTACTTCGAGGGCGAGGGCGACAATCCCGGCTGGCAGCCGGGGCAGGCGAAAGACCCCTCGAAGTTCAGGATGTTCGACCTCATCGGCGGCTTCGACCGCCTGGACTGGACCGGCGAGGGCGACACCCCCGCGTTCATGTGCCTGATCCCCACCGGCCTGCGGTTCATGGAGGATCCGAGCCTGGGCGGGTGGGCCGGCCGACTGGTGACCACCCAGGCGAACCCGAACACCTTCGTCGCAGGGGAGGATCACAACCCCCACGCGGGCATCGCTCAGCAGCTGTACACCTGCATGCGTTGGGCGGCGGCGTTCCAGAACGACTTCGCCGCGCGCGCCGACTGGGGCATCACGCCCGACTACCGTGGAGCGAACCACGCGCCCACCGTGTCGGGTCCGGCCGACGCGACCCTCGCCCCAGGAACCTCGGTGACCCTCCACGCGACGGCAACCGATCCCGACGGCGACGCCCTCACCGCGAGGTGGTGGGTGTACGCGGAGGCGGGCACGGTGATGGACCAGCCGACGCTGGAACCGGACGGCTTCGAGGCGACGATCACCCTCCCGTCGACGGCGGAGCCGGGCCAGCGCGCGGTCGTGGTGGTCGAGGTGACCGACGACGGCACGCCCGCGCTGACGAGGTACGCCCAGGTGGTCGTCACCGTCGGCTGAGCCCGGCCCACCCGTCGGTCCCTGTCGCACACCGCAGCGCCTTCGTATCCCCCAACCCGCCCGCTGGCCCCACATCGCACCCCGCAGAACGTGTGCGACGACACTCCGCATACCGCCGTCGTCCCCGCAGCCCGTATACGGTGTGCGAGGAAACCCCAGGTGTGCGAAGAGTCGGGCGAGCCCGTCGAACACCGCAGAACGTATGCGAAGAATGCTCTGACGGGCCCCACCTGGCGCCACCGCGGGTACTCCACGGGTCAGCAAGCGAAGGAATGCGGAACATGAACTGGGTAGAGCTCGTCGGCTACATCGCCTCGGCGTTCGTGGTGCTGTCCTTCGCGATGAGTTCCATCGTGAAGATCCGCACCATCTCGCTCGTCGGGTCCGTGTTCTACGTGGCCTACGGCGCGCTGATCGGATCCGTTCCCATCATTCTCGCCAACGCCACCATCGTCATCTTCCACTGCATCGCGCTCTACAAGGAGTTCAGCAGCAAGTCCGAGCTCGGCGCCACGCCCATCACACCCGACGCGCCCTTCCTCGTCGACTTCCTGCACTCGCACCTCGACGACATCCGCCGGTCCCAGCCCGAGTACGAGCAGCGCACCGCCGACACCGCCTTCGTCCTCATGCGCGAGGGCATGCCCGCCGGCGCGGTGCTGGGCACGCGCGACGGCGACACCCTTCACCTCACGCTGGACTACGTCCTCCCCGCCTACCGCGACTCCCAACTGGGCCGCTGGATCTACGGGTCGAGGACCAGCGCCCTGCGCGCCCACGGCATCCGGGAGGTGACGGCGTCGCCCACCACCGACGTCCACCGCCACTACCTCGAGCACGTCGGCTTCGAACGTCGCGGCGCGACGTTGGCCAAGTCCATCGCCTGAACGGCGGAAGGCTCAGCGACGACGCCCAACCCTCGCCTGACCGGCGGAAAGCTCAGCGACGACGCCCAACCCTCACCGGGACCAGACCAGCATCCCGGCCGCCGCCCTGCTTGCGCACGACACGCCGTCGCACCCCTGACCCGTGGACGCCCAGCACACCCGGCCAGGATTCAGGCGGCGTTTCGTGCACAGGGGGCCCCAGCGACAAGAGGTCAGCTCAGCAGTCCGTCGACGACCCACTCGCACTGCCGTCGGACCTCATCCTCGGGCGCCGGGTCGTACAGCAACTGGCTCGCCATCCCCTGCATGAACGCCAACACCCCCCACGCGACGGCGTCCGCATCAACCGAGCCGGGCACCTCACCCTCGGCCCGGGCTCTGTTCACCAGCCCCGCGATCGCAGCCCGCAGCTCCCGGTCCGACGACGCCACCGCGTCGGCGATGACGGGGTCGAAGGCGGCCCGCTCGGCGAACGCGGCGCCCTGCAACTCGGCGGCACGACGGGGCCCGTCGAGGGGCAGGACCGCGACCATGAGGTCCACCAGCCAGCCGCTCAGCGTCGGCCGCCCGGGCTCGGACAGGACAGGAGCAGACGCCGTTGCCCGCAGCCGCGCGAACATCGCGCGCAGCATCTCGTCCTTGGTGGGGAACGCCTTCTGCACCGCCCCCACCGACATCCCGGCCTCCGCCGCGACCGTGCGGAAGCTCACCGCCGCCATCCCCTCGCGCACCAGCACCCGCAGGGCGGCGTCGGCGAACTCGGTCCGTCGGGGCGTCAGCAGCACCGTGTCAGCCTGCCACCGCAACGCGCGGCCCGTCCACAGGGAGCGCCCGCCACAGCCAGGCGGCGTAGGCGGTCAGCATGACGACGATGAGGGTCAGCCCCACCAGCCCGCGGTCGGTGAAGTCGTCGACGACGGTGAACGCCACCGCGTCGTAGACCACGTGCCACACGATTCCGATCCACAGGCTGCCCGTCAGTGCGACGATCTCGGCCAACACGAAGCCGACCAGGCAGGCGAACGCAAACTGCGCCAGCAGGCGGGGCAGCGGTTGACCGGTGAAGAAGTTGGTCAGGTGCAGAGCACCGAAGACCGCAGACGACGCCACGATGGAGCGGCGGGCACCGAGCTGACGCAGGGCGGCCAGAAGCAGCCCGCGGAACCAGATTTCCTCGTTGAAGCCGACGGCGACCGCCAGCAGGGTTGAGGCGGCGAGTGTCGCGGGGACCAGCCGGATATCCGAGGTGGCGATCACGATCACGACCACGGCAACCAGCGGAAGAGCCCAGAAGACCCCGTCCAGGGCTGCGGGCAGACGGAAGCCGTAGTCAGCCATCGACGGACGAGAGCGCCACATCACCAGCAGCCCCACCAACGCGGAGAGCCCGACGAACGCAGCCGGGACGAGCAGGGCCGGCGCGCCGTCCAGACCCCGTGCGTCGACAACCCCCATGCCGAAGGCGGTCAGCAGCACCCCTCCCAGCCCGACGGCGGCAGCCATCCGCCACGGGTGGCGGGTATCCCAGGTGGCCAGCGGGCGGGCGCGGGCGGGATCGGTTCGGGGTGCGAGACGGATGGACACGGGGCCTCCTGGAATACGTATGTATTTCAGGGTACGCCTGTACTCCGTCGTGTCAAGCCCCGTGGCCTCGTCAACCCGTATGGGTCTGGGGCGGATGCCGGTCTCCGCGGAGACGGTCCCCCAGTGCGGGTAGCCACGCTCAAAGAGGGGTGGGGAGGGTGCCAGTCCTGGCACGTTTCCGCGGTCCAGGCCGCTCACCCCAGCCGCGACACCAACTCCGCCACCAGTGCGCCCACCCGAAGGTCCTCGCCCGCGACACCCGGGCTGAACCCCAACCGCACCACCACCAAGCCGGCCGACGGCACCACATACATCCGCTGACCGTCGTGCCCCGTCGCCCAGTACGCATCCGCCGGGAGCGAATCATCGACGAGCGACCCATCGGGCAGCCGATTGACCGACCATCCGGCCGCGTACCCCACCTCTTCGCTCTCGGCGACCTCCGTCACCGTCGTGGACGCCGCCATCCACCCCTCCGGTAGCAGCCGGCCCCCCTCCCACACCCCGTCCTGCAGGGCGAACTGCCCGATGCTCGCCCAGTCGCGGGGGGTCGCCCACAGGTAGGAACTGCACACCGGCGTGCCCGTCGCGTCGGACTCCCACACCGCCGACGACAGACCCAGCGGCACCAGCAGCCCCCGTCGGGGCAGGTCGGCGTCGACCCCGGCGCGCTCGGTCAGCACCGAGCAGAGCAGGTTCGTGCCGCCGCTCGAGTACTGCTGATACTCACCCGGGGTGTGGGCCAGCGGCAGCCCCGCGACATACCCGGCCATGTCCTCCTCGAGGTACAGCATCCGGGTGATGGGCGTGCCGAGGTCATAGGTTTCGTCCCATTGCAGGCCGCTCGTGCCGCGCATGAGGTCGTCGACGGTGATGTCGCGGCGAGCGTCGGTCCACTCCGGGCGCAGCGCGTCGTCGTCGACGGCGACCCTGTCGTTGGCCACCATCACCCCGGTCAGAAGGTTGGCCACGCTCTTGGCCATGGACCAGCCGAGCTGCGGGGTCTGGGCGGTGAAGCCGTCGGCGTAGCGCTCGGCCAGGAGTTGTCCGTCGTGGAGGACGACGACGGCGCGGGTGCCCAGGTCATCGCGGGCGGCGGCGTCGAGGTCGTCCCCGAACGCCAGTCCGACGGCGGCGTCAAGCTCCGCGGAGGGGGTGGGAGCGGGCGCCGCGGTGAGCGCGTTGGGGCTGGCGGGCGTGGGGTCGCCGAGGACCGGGGCGTCGTCGGCGAGGGTGCAGCCGAAGCCGGTGGAGTACCAGGC
>DATITN010000190.1:0-13672 GCA_035467795.1 Arachnia sp.
GGTCCTCTTGGAGAACTTGTTGCGCACCGAGGACGGCGCCAACATCACCCGCGACGACATCAAGTTCCTGGGCGTCTGGGACCCGGCCGCTCAGCCCGATCATGAGATCCAGTTCACGCCCGCCCGCGTCATCATGCAGGATTTCACCGGCGTGCCGTGTGTGGTGGACCTGGCCACCATGCGCGAGGCGGTCGCGGCGCTTGGCGGCGACCCGTCGAAGGTCAACCCCCTCTCGCCCGCTGAGATGGTCATCGACCACTCCGTCATCGCCGAGGTGTTCGGCATCGCCGGCGCCTTCGAGGCGAACGTGGACATCGAGTACCAGCGCAACCGCGAGCGCTACCAGTTCCTCCGGTGGGGCCAGAAGGCGTTCGACGACTTCAAGGTCGTGCCGCCGGGCACCGGCATCGTGCATCAGGTCAACATCGAGCACCTCGCGCGTGTGGTCTTCCCTCGCGTCGTTAACGGCGTCCTTCAGGCGTACCCCGACACCTGCGTGGGTACGGACTCGCACACCACCATGGTCAACGGACTGGGCGTCGTCGGGTGGGGCGTCGGCGGCATCGAGGCCGAGGCGGCCATGCTCGGGCAGAGCGTCTCGATGCTCCTCCCGCGGGTCGTGGGCTTCAAGCTCACCGGCAAGCTGAACGAGGGCACCACCGCGACAGACCTCGTCCTCACAATCACCGAAATGCTGCGTGAGCACAAGGTGGTGGGCAAGTTCGTCGAGTTCTACGGCGACGGCGTGGCGGCAGTACCGCTGGCCAACCGCGCCACGATCGGCAACATGAGCCCCGAGTACGGCTCCACCATCGCAATCTTCCCGATCGACGAGCAGACGATCGCATACCTGAGGCTCACCGGGCGCGACGAGCAGCAGATCGCCCTCGTGGAGTCCTACGCGAAGGCACAAGGGCTGTGGCACGACCCGAGCGTCGAGCCGCAGTACTCCGAGTACATCGAGCTGGACCTAGCCACCGTGGTGCCCTCAATCGCAGGTCCCAAGCGTCCGCAGGACCGGATCCGCCTCGACGAGTCGAAGGCGGCCTTCCGTGAAGCGGTCGCTGGGTTCGTCGGAGCCCCGCACGATGCTGACGCCTACTCCGGCTACGACCGGGCCGTGGCGGCGACGATGGAGGCTTCCGACCCCACTGGAATGAATCCGAGCAGCGTGGACGATTCGCCGGCCCCGGCGGACCCCGCACACCACACGATGCGCCCCCGCGTGCACGCCGCGGCACCGGTGACCCTGGCCGACGGGACCTCCTTCGAGCTGGATCACGGCGCCGTGACCATCGCGTCGATCACCTCGTGCACCAACACCTCCAACCCGAGCGTCATGATCGGCGCGGGGCTGGTGGCGAAGAAGGCAGTCGAACGCGGTCTCACCCGCAAGCCCTGGGTCAAGACGTCGCTGGCCCCCGGCTCGCAGGTGGTCACCGACTACTACGACCGTTCGGGGCTCACGAGCTACCTCGATGCCATCGGCTTCAATCTGGTCGGCTACGGGTGCGTCACCTGCATCGGCAACTCCGGCCCGCTGATCCCGGAGGTCACGGACGCCGTCAACGCCCACGACCTGGCGGTCTCGGCGGTCCTGTCCGGCAACCGCAACTTCGAGGGCCGGATCAACCCCGACGTCAAGATGAACTACCTCGCCTCCCCGATGCTCGTCATCGTCTACGCGCTGGCCGGAACGATGGACATCGACCTGTTCAACGATCCGATCGGGCAGGACCCCGAGGGCAATGACGTCTTCATGCGTGACATCTGGCCCACCGAGGCCGAGATCGACGAGGTCATCAACGACTCGATCAGCGCGGAGATGTTCGTCACCCGCTACGCCGACGTGTTCGCCGGCGATGAGCGCTGGCAGTCGCTCCCCACCCCCGACGGCGAGACCTTCGAGTGGGACGCGGACTCCACCTATGTGCGGAAGGCGCCGTACTTCGACGACATGCCCGCAGAGCCCGCCCCTGTCGAGGACGTGTCCGACGCCAGGGTGCTGCTCAAGCTGGGGGACTCGGTCACCACGGACCACATCTCGCCGGCGGGAAGCATCAAGGCGGACTCGCCGGCCGGCCGCTACCTGACCGAGCACGGGGTTGAGCGGAGAGACTTCAACTCCTACGGATCGCGCCGCGGTAATCACGAGGTCATGATCCGAGGCACGTTCGCCAACATCCGGCTGCGCAATCAGATTGCTCCGGACACCGAGGGCGGCTTCACGCGCGACTTCACCGTCGACGGGGCCCCGGTGACCACCGTCTACGACGCGTCGGTCAACTATGCCGCGGCGGGCATTCCGTTGGTGGTGCTGGCGGGCAAGGAGTACGGGTCCGGCTCGTCGCGTGACTGGGCGGCCAAGGGCACCGCACTGCTGGGCGTCCGGGTGGTGATCGCCGAGAGCTACGAGCGGATCCACCGCTCCAACCTGATCGGCATGGGTGTCCTCCCGCTCCAATACCCGGAGGGCGAGACTGCCCAGACGCTGGGGCTGACGGGCGAGGAATCCTTCTCCGTCTCGGGCGTCACGCAGCTCAACGAGGGCTTCACTCCGGGGACCATGACGGTGAAGGCGGTGCGTCCCGACGGCACGGAGGTTGTCTTCGAGGCCGTCGTGCGCATCGACACGCCGGGGGAGCGCGGCTACTACGTCAACGGCGGCATCATGCAGTACGTGCTCCGAAATCTCGCCAGGAGCTGAGCCAGCCGTCGCTCAACGAGGCGGCCCCCTTCGGGGGGTCGCCTCGTGGCGTCTCCCGGGTCTGGTCGTGGCCCTTTACTTCTGTC
This sequence comes from Arachnia sp., assembly GCA_035467795.1. Classification (GTDB taxonomy): domain Bacteria; phylum Actinomycetota; class Actinomycetes; order Propionibacteriales; family Propionibacteriaceae; genus Arachnia. The sequence continues at coordinate 2,794 of DATITN010000190.1, forward strand.
GGCGGCATGAGATTCAATAGAACACATGTTCGATGATGACGAAGTGATCCGGGTCTATGTGCCGCCTGGGTGGCCGGGAACGGTGCGGCCGCCCGGTTCGCAGGGGTGGCTCGCCTCGGCCGAGGGCTATCTTCTGGATTGCTGCCCCGCGGAGTATCGGGGATACCAGCTGCTACGTCGGCATCCGGTGGTGCTGGCACGCCTGGCGGGGGAGTTCGTCGCCTCGCAGCTGGTGGCCACCAGGACGGGCCTCACGGGCCTGCGTTCCTCTCTGGCAGGCGTGGTGGACGCATCCACCGCTGATCAGGCCGCAGCCCTCCTGCAGCAGGAGGAAGCACGGCTCACCCGGGTGGCCAGGGGAGTTGATCTGGTGGAACAGGCGCTCCGGGACGCGCGGTTCGTGCCCAGGCTGTAGCGGTTCGTATCGGGGGTGCTCTGGGGTTAGGGCCTACTATTGTGCGCATGTCCTTGGTCGAATCGATCCAGAGCCCACGCGATCTTCGTGCGCTCTCCCGGCGGCAGCTCGTTCAGCTCGCCTCCGAGATCCGGTCCTTCCTCATCACGAAGGTGAGCCGGACGGGTGGCCACCTGGGGCCGAACCTCGGCGTGGTCGAGCTGACCATCGCCATCCATCGGGTGTTCGACTCGCCGTCGGACCCCGTCATCTTCGACACGGGCCACCAGAGCTACGTGCACAAGATCCTCACGGGCCGGGCGGCCGGGTTCGACACCTTGAGGCAGCGCGGCGGGCTGTCGGGCTACCCGGAGCCGGCCGAGTCCGAGCACGACTGGGTGGCCAACTCGCACGCGTCCACGGCACTGTCCTGGGCCGAGGGGCTGGCGAAGGGATTCCGTCTCCGCGGCGAGCAGCGCACGGTGGTTGCCGTGGTGGGCGACGGGGCCCTCACCGGCGGCATGGCCTGGGAGGCGCTCAACAACATCGCGGCCACCCCCGGTCTCCGCCTCGTGGTGGTGGTCAACGACAACGGCCGTTCCTACACCCCCACGGTGGGTGGCCTCGCGAACCACCTTGCCGGGCTGCGCACGGACCAGCGCTACGAGAAGACGCTCAGCCTGATCAAGCGCACTGTGAACCGGATGCCGCTGGTGGGGCGCCCCGTCTACGACCTCATGCACGGCGTGAAGACCGGCATCAAGGACGTTGTCGCCCCTCAGTCGATGTTCTCGGACCTCGGGATCAAGTACATGGGCCCGCTCGACGGCCACGACATCACCTCCCTCACCAACCACCTGGAGCAGGCACGCCACTACGGGGGACCGGTCCTGGTGCACTGCGTCACCCGTAAGGGTCGCGGCTTCCAGGCCGCTGAGGAGCATGAGGAGGACAGGTTCCACGCCGTCGGCCGAATCAACGAGATCACCGGCGAGCCGCTGTCGGCCTCAGTGCAGGCCACCTGGACCGACGCCTTCGCCGAGGCCATGGTGCAGGTGGGGCAGCGACGCCCGGACGTGGTGGCGGTCACGGCCGCGATGCTGTACCCGACGGGGCTCGGCCGGTTCGCCGCGGCCTTCCCGGACCGCACCTTCGACGTCGGCATCGCCGAGCAGCACGCCATCGTGTCAGCGGCCGGCATGGCGCGCTCCGGCCTGCACCCGGTCGTGGCGTTGTACGCCACGTTCCTCAACCGTGCCTTCGATCAGGTGCTCATGGACGCCTCGCTGCACCGGGTCGGTCTCACTATCGCCCTGGACAGGGCGGGTGTCACGGGGACGGATGGTCCGAGCCACAACGGGATGTGGGACATGAGCCTGATGGGCCTCGTGCCAGGGCTGCAGCTCGCGGCACCGCGGGACCAGGCGCGGCTGGTGGCCGCCATTGATCGAGCTGTCGAGGTTGACGACGCAATCACGGTGGTGCGCTATTCCAAGGAGCGCCTGCCGGACGAGATTGCGGCTGTGGCCCATGTGGGGGAGGGACTGGCCCGCGTGGACATCCTCCGTCGAGCCGAGGGGGCCAGGGTGCTCATCGTCGGTTACGGCCAGTTCGCTGGGATGGGCCTGGGCGTGGCAGAGCGACTGGGGGACCAGGGAGTGCCCGCCTCGGTTGCCGATCCGCTGTGGGCCCTGCCTGTCAGCCAGGATCTCGTTGGCCTCGCCGCCGGGCACGATCTCGTCGTGACCTTGGAGGACAACCTGGTCGAGGGCGGCGTCGGCCAGAAGCTCCGCTCAAGGCTCGCCGAGGCGGGTGCCGCCACTCGGGTGCTCACCTTCGGTATTCCGCAGCGCTTCCTTGCCCACGGGTCACGCGACGAGGTGCTCGAGGAGATCGGACTGACAGCCGCCAAGGCGGCGCTGCAGGTGTTGGGTGTTGTCCTGAGCGGATCCGAGCTGGAAGAGACGGCGGGGCGTCCGGCCTAGGTGCCGAGCGCCTCGGATATCAGGGGCTCCAGGAAGTCCGCCTGCCAGGGCCGGGCGCCCAAACCGATCAGCACGTCCCGTGTCACGACGCTGTACTCGAACAGCGCTCCGTGCAGCGCGGCCGGGGGAGCCACCAGACTCGGCTGCAGCCCGCCCAGGTCACACGCCAACTCGTCGACCGCCGGGCGCACCTTCGCCCACCGCTCAGCGGCCTCGGGGTTGATCCGGTCCCAGGTGCGGGGGTGGGGCACGCCGGTGTGCGGGCCACGCCGGGGCGGATAGTCGGTCTCCGGCATGACCCTGACCTCATCCAGCGCCCCCATCCAGTTGGTGAGGAAGCGCTGACCGGGCTGCGTGCTGAAGCCGGGGAGCGACTGAGCCTGGGCGCGCGTGGGCACCGAGTCCCTGGCCCGGGCGGCCAATTCCAGGATCGCGGAGTCGTGCAGGATCCAGCCGGGAGGACGATCTCGACGCTGCGCGATCGCGTCGCGCTCCAGCCACAGCGCCCGTGCCACGGCGTACTGCCGGGGCGTGCGCAGGGCGGTGATGCCGCTGAGGCGTCGCCATGGGTCCACCCTCGGCTCCGGCACTGCGGTGAACCGCCTGAGGGCGTCCTCGAATTCCTGGTCCGCCCAGAGGTCGCGGCCGGTGGCTCGCAGTTCATCGCCGAGGAGGACGGCGAGCTCGAGCAGGTAGTCGACATCCAGCGCCGCGTAGGTCAGCCAGGAGTCGGGCAGCGGACGCTTCGACCAGTTGTCGGCGGAATGAGCCTTCCGGAGCCGCACACCGAGCTCCGCAAGGAGGAGCGCCCCCAGACTGGCGCCCGGCTTCGCGAGGAGCCGAGCCGCCAGCTCGGTGTCGAAGAGCCGCGGGGGAATGATGCTGATCTCCTGCATGCAGGGTAGGTCCTGGCTTGCGGCATGGATCAACCAGGTGGCCTCCCCGCACGCCTCGACCAGGCTGCTGAGGTCCGCCGGCCCGTCGGTCTCGAACGCGATGGGGTCGATCAGCCAGGTGCCCGCTCCCTCCCGACGGATCTGGAGCAGATATGCCTTCGGCCAGTAGCGGTGTCCGTGGGCGCGCTCTGTGTCGAACGCGACTGGACCCGTCCCAGCGCTCAGCGCGGCCAGGCACGCGGCGAGTGAGGACGAGTCCGCGACCACGCGCCGGAGCGGTTCGCGGCTCTCCTCGACATAGGTCACGAGCGCCGGCCCAGGGGAAGTGTGGCCACACCGGGGGGGAGGGGCGGCTGGCCCGCCACCTGGCCCACGAGGTCCTCCCACGCGGCAAGGTGGCTCGTCAGCGGGTGTCGGTCATCCAGCGTGGGGGTCCAGGAACAGCGGAGCTCGACCTCGGCCCGGTCTTCGTCGGCCATCTCCCCGAAGCCTCTCCCGTAGGAAGCCGTGACAGTCCCGGCGAGCGCCTGCGCGAGACAGCCCCGGCTCTCAACCGCCTCGGTGAACCATGACCACGCCACCTCGGGAAGCAGCGGATCGGTCACCATCTCCATCTCGACGTCGGCACGGACGTAGGTGACGAGGCGGAAGGTTCCACCCCAGGATTCGTTCCCGGATGGATCGTGCAGGAGGATGAGTCTCCCCGAGGCCAGGGGCTCGTCGGTGCCGGCGAGCTCGGCCTCGATGGCCACAGAGAAGGGCGCGATCCGCTGAGGGGACCCGATCTCGTCCGTGCTGAACCCGCGTCTCCAGGTCATGGATTCGAGCTCTCGCAGCGCCCGCGCGAACGGCTCCGGGGGGATGGGGGTCACGTTCGCTGGCACGGGTGACAGCCTAGGCCGGGGCGCATCCGATCCCGTGATGGCGCGCCGGGAGTGGGCCCGGCTACCCGCGCCTGAGGCGCAAGCTGACCGAGTTGATGCAGTAGCGAAGGTCCGTGGGGGTCTCGTAACCTTCACCCTCGAAGACGTGGCCGAGGTGCCCGTCGCATGCGGCGCAACGGACCTCCACCCGTGTCCGGCCGCGGATGGAGTCGTCGCGCAGGTAACGGACCCGTTCCTCGGCCAAGGGAGAGAAGAAGCTGGGCCATCCGCAGTGGGAGTGGAACTTCTCGGTGCTGCGGAAGAGCTCGGCGCCACACCCGCGGCACTCGTAGATTCCCTCGTCCTCAGTGTCGGTGTATTCCCCCGTGTAGGCCATCTCGGTGCCGGCCTGGCGCAACACCTTGAACTCCAGCGGCGACAGCTCGGTTCGCCACTGGTCGTCGGTCTTGGACACGGGGGCGACGTAAGGCTCTGTCATAGATCGAGCTTAGGTACCCGAGTCAAGGCTCAGGAGTCTTCGCCGTCCAGGCCGTCGGGCAGGCGCGTGGGGGTCCCGTCGAGCAACTCCATGGCGCCGAAGGCGTAGCGCGCCAGGATGAGTTGGCAGAGGTGGGGGTTGTCCCCGATGGGAGCGGTGACGGCGACGGCGCCGGCGCGCAGCGCGGCCTGCGCGTGGGCGCGGTAGGCGGGCGTGGGAGTGAGGTGGAGGCTGCCCACCGCGATGTGTCTCCGGCCCTGCATGCGCAGCGACTGGACGGCCGCAGCAGTTGCTGATCCGTCGCCGTCCTCGACGGCGAGCTGCACAGGCAACCTGTGGTGGGCGGACCACTGCCGTGCCCTGCGCGCCAGGAGGGAGGATCCACGCACGTCTCCGCCGCCCGGGGCGGTGAGGATGAGTCCGTCGATCTCCAGGGCGCCCCCTCGGTGAAGGGCCTCCCGCACCCGTTCGTCGAGGATGTTCAGCACCTCGCCCGCCGGGCCGACGGGGCGGCTGACTGCGAGGTGGATGTCCGAGGAGTGCGAGAAGGTGTCCAACTCCGCAGGGTGGGCCGCCGCGGAGACCAGATCCAGGGGAACCAGAACGGCCTCAGCCACGTCGTCGGCAACAAGGTCCGTGATGACGTCCTCGAGCCTGGGGGAGACGCCACCCAACCTGGCGAGGTGGATGCGCAGATCCGGCCGGGACTCACGGAGGGCGGCGGCAATGGCACGTAGCGCCTCCGACACCGGCACGTCGTCCGGGCCTTCAGCCACGAGCACGATTGCCGGCGCCGTCATCGACTCTCTCTCATCGGGCCACAGAGCATGGCGGTTCGAGGATCTAGAGTGGGCGATGGCGGTTTCGAACCGCCGACCTCTTCGGTGTGAACGAAGCGCGCTACCACTGCGCCAATCGCCCCTAGCGAAACGCGAGTCTAGTGGAATCCGCGGGAGAACGCGAACCGACGTCGGGACTCACTCCAAGTCGTCGTCACCATCGTGGCCATCGACCACTGATCCGTCATCTACAGGAGCCAATGAACCCACGCGGCAGATGCGCGCGTGCACAACCGGTCTTGTTCGGTTTGAGCCGCGCGAGGACCACTGCGGCGCCCCAGGCCGCGCCAGTCACCGCACCACTCGGTAGCGCAGCCGGACCCGACCCCGACCCACCACCTCGCTGCTGAGTAGCTCCAGCTGGGCGGGCCACTCGCCCGGTGCGAGCGGTGCAGCATCGAACAGCGCAGGCGTCCCTCGGCCACCGATCGCCCACGGCAGCAGCTCAACGTCGATCTCGTCGGCCAGCCCTTGCCGCAACAAGGCCCCACCCAGCCGGCCTCCACCCGAGCTGACCACCGTCTCCACCCCGAGGAGCTCGGCCAACAGTTCGAGTGCACGCCCCAACGCCACGTGCTGCGACCCGACCACCAGATAGGGAATGCCGCGCTGACGCAGGAGTTCGAGGTGGGCGGCTGGCGCCGACCCGGAGGTCAGCACCAGACTGTGCCAGCCCGCCCATGCCGCGTCCGGCCACTCGGTGACCTGCAGGTCCACGACGCCCGCGCCGTCGACCACCGCGAACCAGCGGCGTCCAGGCACATTGACGATGTCGTCCGGCAGGAAATGGGCACCCTCGGGTGCCGGGACAGGCTCCGCGCCCAGCAAGGGTCCCGCCTCCGGGTTGAGGAACGAGCCGCTGCCCTCGAGGAAGACCTGCGGATCGTGGGTGCTTCGCGCCCACGCGTACGGGTCGGGAAGCTCCGCCATCATGGCGGTCCAACGCTCATCACCGATCATCAGATTCAGGCCCGGCGCGAGGGTGAGCCGACCATCCACAGACGCAACGTTGTGCACGACCAGACGAGGCCTCATACTGCCCATCATGCAGCAGCATGGCGAGATGAGACGGCTTTCGGCGCTCGACGCCAGCGGCACACAGTCGCGGCCCGTCACCTCGTCCCACGAAGGGAGCGCGTGGCTGAACGAGAGCCGCTGATTTGTGTCCTCCCCGGGGGTGCGCTAATGTTTTCTACGCGCCAGCTGCGGCAGTCCCACAAGGGCAAATGCATACAGCGCATGCGGACGTGGCTCAGTTGGTAGAGCATCACCTTGCCAAGGTGAGGGTCGCGAGTTCGAATCTCGTCGTCCGCTCGGAGATGTGGTCTCTCCCAACCCGTTTGGGGAGGGTAAAACCTCCATCCCGGTGGAGTGGCCGAGAGGCGAGGCAACGGACTGCAAATCCGTGTACACGGGTTCAAATCCCGTCTCCACCTCGGGCGGTTGGCGCAGTGGTAGCGCGCTTCCCTGACACGGAAGAGGTCGGCGGTTCGAAACCGCCATCGCCCACGATGAGCCCCCTCGCCAGGGGGCTCATTTGTCTTTCCGGCCGGAGCGCGGTCAGAACGTGGCAGTGGACCAGACAGCACCTGACTCCGCAATCAGCTCTACCCTGTCCAGCCCGCCCTCAGGCAGCGCGACGACCCATGATCCTCCTGCCTGGCCACCGTGCTGATAGGACTCCAGCGTCCAGGTGCCGGCGCTCCGACGGGCGCCGTCCGACCCGACGATGATGCAGTCGTAGGTCATTCCGGGCCTGGCTGAGGTGACGGTGATGACGAGGTAGCTGCTCCCCGCCAGGTCGGTCACACCGACGGAGCCCACGGTCGCTCCGGCGCCGGTCACCAGCGCCGATGCAGCAGTGGCGCCTCCCGGCACCGAACCCACCGTCGGAATCGGGTCCTGAAGGAGGGCCAGGGTCCCTGCGACGCCGAGGGCCAGCCCCACGGCGATCGACGCGGCGACTGTGACGACCAGGCGCCGTCTCCACGTTCGGGCATCGGGACGGTCGGTCCGCGTGGCAGCGGCCTCGGGGCGGTCGTCGATGCCCATGGCGGCGAGGACCCGTCCCGAGAACCCCGCGGGCGGCGCGATCGACGGCGAGGCGGCGAGGGCGTGCTGCACGTCGTCCTCGATCGCGCTGTACTCGGCACGGCAGGTGCCGCAGGCGATGACGTGCGCGGTGAGGCGGGTGCGCTCGGCGGGCTCCGCGGCCTGCAAGGCGAGAGCGACGAGGTCGTCGTACTCGGGGTGCCACTCAGCCATCGTCGACCTCCAGAGCCTGTCGCATCCGCCGCAGCCCGGTCCGGATTCTCGTCTTCGCGGTGCCCAGCGGGATCCCCTCGTGGTCCGCCACCTGTTGTGCCGTGTTGCCGGCGATCACCGAGAGGACCACTGCACGCGCCTGCTCCGGCGGAAGTTGCCGGAGTTGCCCCGCCGCTTCGGCGGCCTCCAGGTGGACGCCGATGTCATCGGCCCGGCCGTCGCGCAGGGTAGTTGACACGAGGTGATCGAGCACCTCGTGGTCGATCGGGAAGGAGCGCCTCGCCCGGATCGCGTCGATGGCCAGGTTGCGGGTGATCGCCAGCAGCCAGGTCAGGACGGATCCGCGACGCGCATCGTAGGTCGCGGCCGCCTTCCATGCCCGCAGGAACGCCTCCTGCGCGATCTCCTCCGCCAGCCCACGGTCGCGGATCACGGACAATGCCATGCCGAACACGGGGCCCTCGAATCTGCGCACGAATGCTGCCGCCGCCGCGTCGTCGTTGACGGAGAGGCCCGCGATCAGCGCCGCGTCCGGCGCGCGGTCCACGAGGGGGAACATCGTCACATCAGGGGATACGGGAGAGCGGCCCCGGGAGATTGCGCCAAGGGTCAATCCTTTTCGCCGCGTCAGCCGTACCACCAGTAACCCCTCGCCAGGGGTCGGCGCCGCTCACTGCGGCACCAGGTTCGGCCAGGAGGAGACATGACCACAACCACATCCTCGCGCATTCGGCTGATCGCCGGAAGCACCCTCGCTCTGGTGGCTCTTGCCGCATGTACGGGCCCTGCGACCACGAGCCCCGACCCAGCACCTGCTGCGTCGTCCGCGGGGGAGACGTCGTCCGCGGCGGAGACAACATCGTCCGAGTCATCGCCGGAGGCGACTATGTCGTCGTCGCCCGGTGACGACGGCGCGGCGACCGGCGCCCTGGCGCTGATGATGGCTGACACCCCGCTGGGGAGCATTCTCGTCGACGGTGCTGGGATGACCCTGTACATGTTCACCAACGACACGCCCAACATGAGCGCCTGCGAGGGCCAGTGCCTGGAGAATTGGCCGCCGTTGCTGGGCGAGCCGACGGAAGGTGCCGGAGTAGACGACTCCAAGCTCGGGACGATGACGCGCTCCGACGGAGAGGTCCAGGCCACCTACAACGGATGGCCGCTGTACTACTGGGTGGGCGACACCGCTCCTGGTGACACCACAGGACAAAACGTCCAGGGCGTGTGGTTCGTGCTGGACCGCGACGGCGAGCCCGTCAAGTGAGCTGACCATGGACCTCTTCGACCTGCCGCTGCACCCGCTTGTCGTGCACGCGGCAGTGGTCCTGGTGCCGATCGCTGCGCTCGGGGCGCTCGCGCTCGTCGCGATCCCCAAGCTCCGCGCACGGTACGGGTGGCTGACAGTGGCGGTGGCCATCGCCGCCGCGGTGAGCGCGCTGACCGCACGATTCACGGGCGACGTGCTGATGGAGTCCCTAGGGCTGGGCGGGGTTCCCCAGGTCCAGGCACACCGGATGTGGGGCGTCTGGGCGCCGTGGCCGGTGCTCATCCTCGCGCTGGTACTCCCCGTCCTCGTTCGTTTCGACGGTTCTCAGCGCGTCGTACTGATCCGGGTGGCCGCTGCGGTGACGGTGGTCGCGGCCCTCGCCAGTCTGGTGCTGATCGGGCTAACCGGCCACGCGGGGGCGACTGCGGTCTGGGGGGAGTGACGGCGACCCTCGATATATGACCGATAAGCTGCATTATGTCACTCGGACTGGATTGGCACACCCCAGACACCCCCCTTGACACCGCTGGTGCATGCGCCGACAGTTGACGGATGCCAGCAGAAGCCGTCACACGCCCCACCCCCGTGCCCGTCGAGGACTTCCTGGAGACCGTCACAGAGCGACGGCGCAACGAAGCCCACGAGCTCATGTCGATGATGCAGGACATCAGCGGTGAGAAGCCGACGATGTGGGGCCCGAGCATCATCGGCTTCGGGTCGCAGCACTACCGTTATGACACAGGTCGGGAGGGCGACATGCCCAGGCTCGGCTTCAGCCCGCGCAAGGCCACGCTCACCGTCTACTTCAACGAAGGTTTCGACCGCTACTACGCCGAACACCTGGCGAAGCTCGGCAAGCACAAGACCGGTGTGTCGTGCCTGTACCTCACCAAGCTCGCCGACGTCGACCTCGCCGTCCTGCGGGAGATGCTTGAGGCGTCCTACGCCCTGGGCGACTCGCCGGCGGAGAAGGTGACCACCGTGGACCAGTACGTGGCTGCCGTCCCGGCAAACGCCCGCCCCATGTTCGACGAGCTCAGGGAGTTGGTGAAGGGAGCGCTCCCCCATGCTGACGAGGCGTTCAGCTACGGCATCATCGGCTACAAGCAGGGAAAGGGCCGGGCGCAGGTTTTCGTATCCGGGTGGAAGGACCACGTGGCCGTCTATCCGGTTCCTGCGGATCCGGATCTGGCTTCTGAGCTCGCCCCCTACGTTCGCGGGAAGGGGACCCTGTGGTTCCCCCTCACCACGCCGCTCCCCCGCGACCTGATCCTGCGCGTGGTGGACTCGCTGGCCGGCCCCACGCTCGACGAAAGCAAGGCCCGCTCATGAGCGATCCGGACCGCCCCGTCCTGGAGCCACTGCCGGATGCCGGGTTCCGGCGCATCCTGTGCGTCGTGGCCCACCCCGACGACGTGGAATACGGACTGTCCGCGTGCGTGCACCGCTGGGTCGCGCAGGGCGCGGAGGTGGCTTACCTCCTGCTCACCTCCGGCGAGGCGGGCATGCAGCGCCCGCCGGCAGAGGTGGGCCCACTGCGCGCGCTCGAGCAGCGCGCGGCCTGCGACGAGGTGGGTGTCACGGACCTCCAGATCCTCGACCATCGCGACGGCATGCTCGTCTACTCCCTCGATCTCCGCCGCGACGTGGCCCGTGCGATTCGCACGTTCAAGCCCGACGTCGTGGTGGCGGGCGCCTGGGACGTCGAGGTGGGATGGGGACTCAATCAGGCAGACCACCGCGTGGCGGGCCTCGCCACCCTGGACGCGGTCCGCGACGCCGACAACACGTGGGTCCACCCCGAACTCGCGGCGGATGAGGGGTTGGCGAAGTGGGCCACCACGTGGCTGCTCGTGTCTGCCGACAAC
>DATITN010000191.1:0-10561 GCA_035467795.1 Arachnia sp.
GTCCTCGTGTTCGGCGGGCGGCCCGGCGGGGTCGATGCCGGCGGCGGACAGGCTGCCGACCAGGAAGTTGGCAGGAATCCCGCTGACGGCGGGCGTGTACACCACGTCCGCGGCGCCCGCGGCCATCACCATCGCCCGGTAGGCGTCGCCCGCCAGCGACTCCTGCGTCGCGAGGAAGCGGGTGCCGAGATAGGCGAGGTCTGCCCCCATCGCGATGGCTGCCGCCACGTCGTCGCCGCTGGTGAGGCCCCCTGCGAGCAGCAGGGCCCCGTCGAACCACGGCCGCACGGAGGCGACGAAAGCGAACGGGTTGAGCGCCCCGGCGTGCCCGCCGGCGCCGGCCGCCACCAACACCAGCCCATCAACCCCGGCCCTGGCCGCCTTGCGCGCATGCCTGAGCGTGGTGACGTCGTGGAACACGAGCCCTCCGTAGCCGTGCACGGCCTCCACAACCTCCGGGACCGCGCCCAGGGACGTGATCACCACCGGCACGCGGTGCTCGACGACGACGGCGAGGTCCGCCTCGAGGCGGGTGTTGGTGGGGTGCACGATGAGGTTGACCCCGAAGGGCGCGTCGGCGGGGGTGAGCGACTCCTGGATCCCTTCGAGCCAACCGGTGAAGGCCTCAGTGGTTCGGCGGTTCAGCGCCGGGAACGTGCCGAGCACGCCCGCCCGGCAGCACTCGACGACGAGCTCGGGCCCGGAGACCAGGAACATGGGCGCCGCGACGACGGGTAGCCGGAGCCGTCCGGCCAGCTGTGCGGGTAACGCCATCGTTGCCTCCTGCCTCGGGCTGGTCCGCCCAGTCTGGCAGACGCGTGGACCCCTACGCTGTCGGCATGCACACCCGTCAGCTGTGGCTCGACCTCGCTCGCGGTATCGCCGTCATCTCGATGGTCGTCGCCCACACAGCCCCCGCCGGTGGCATCTTCAACGTCACCGAGTACCTCACGGCGCCGCTGTTCGCGGCGGCCATCGGGGCCGGCGTCGAGCTGGCGTGGCGGAGTTGGGGCGACGGGGCTGCCCGGTTCGTCGGTGCGTCTGTGGTTCGCGGGCTGATGCTTGTCACGGTGGGGGTCCTGTTGCAGCCGGTCTACTGGCAGATCGTCGTGGTGTTGCAGTGGCTCGGCGTGCTGACGGCGCTGCTTGCGGTGCTCGTGGTGCTGCGGGTGCGGGGATGGATCGCCATCGGGGCATCCCTGGGGGTTCTTGCGGTTGCCTATCCGCTGATGGTCGCCACCAGGGGACCGTGGCTGCCCCGGGGCTCGTTGGCCTGGGCCGTGGAGTTCGTCGCCTCCGGGGAGCCGTACCGCCTCCTCCCGCTCTTGGCCGCGGGACTGCTGGGCGTGGGACTCACACACTGGCTCGGCCGCGACACCGTCAGCCGGCGCTCGTCGTTCCTCGTGGCCGCGGGGGCGGGCAGCGTGGCCGCGCTGGCGGTGTCGATCGGCAAGGCGACAACTCTCGGCGCAGATCCGTACTCCGGCACCTACCCGGAGATGCTGGCATCACTCGGCTTGGTGACGATGACGTTGTCAGCATCGCGATGGCTGATCGACAGCCTCCCCGATAGCAATCTCGGCTGGCTGGATCCGCTCGTGGCCACCGGACGGCTGGCGATGACTGCCTACGTGCTGCAGAGCGTGGTGCTCCGCATCCTCACCGACGCGTTCCTCGGCGGATCCCGGGATGATCACTGGTGGGTGCTCGCGACGACGCTGGTGGTACTGGTGGGCTTCAGTTGGGCGTGGCGGCGCTTCGTGGGCCAGGGCCCCTTCGAGTGGTTGCTCCGTGTGCACCTGCCGCTGTTCCGCACTGCGGGGCGGGCGGGTGGCCGGGGGCGAGCGTCCGGGACTTAGCTGAGGAGAACCGGCACGTGGGCCCATCCGCCCACCGGGGTCAGCTCGCGCTCACCAGACTCGCCCGGGGCCCAGTCGATCCACGTGGTCGCCGCCAGCGCCTCCTGAACCCCTATCCGCAGCTCCAGGGTGGCCAACGGCCTGCCCGGGCACACGTGCGGGCCGGTCCCGTAGACCAGGTTGTGGGGCGCGTTGCCCTCCGGGTCGAAGCGGTCCGGATCACCGAAGACGGCCGCGTCCCGGTTTGCGGAGGTCCAGTGCAGCTTCACGACGTCGCCCTCGGGGATGGTGGCGCCAGCGATGTCGACGGGGCAGGTGGTCCTGCGCCGGTTCGAGATGAACGGGTCGTCGATGCGCAGGATCTCGTCAACGATCGCGTCGATCTCCGTGTCGCTGACCCCCGAGCGCAGACGGCGCTGCAGGCCCGGGTGGTCCACCAGGAAGGCGAACACCACCCCGATGCATAGTGCGATCGAGCCGAGGTCGCCCCCGGTCCAGTTCCGCAACACGGAGACCAGCTCCTCGTCGGTGAATGCCCGTCCCGCCACCTCGTCGCGCAGGAGGGTGGTGGTGATGTCGTCGGGGGCGGCATCGCCGAGGGCACGGCGGGGGGCCAGGACCGAGCGGATGATCGCGTCGAACTCCGCGGCGACCTCCGCGGTCCTGGCCCGGTCCCCCGACCTGGTGGCGGCATGGTTGGCGGCCATCCAGCCCAGCAGCTGGGTTTCCAGCGAGGCCGGCCACCCCAGCCACGTGCTCTGGGCGCGCACAGCAAACGGGAAGCCGATGTCTCGCACCGCATCGACCGTGACACCCCGGGGGAGTGAGCCGAACAGACCCCGCGCCACCTCTCGGAACGCGGGTTCGTGGTGGGTCAGGGCAGCGGGCTCGAAGTAGCGATCCAGGGTTGTGCGGGCCGCGCGGTGGGCGTCGCCGTCGAGCCCGTTGGGGACGTGCACATGGGCCGAGACCGCGCTCGAGAACGTCACGGGATCGTTGGCTGCCCGGACCACCTCGTGGTGCCGAAGCAGCACCCACTCACCGAGGACGTTGCGGACGATCGCGTGACCCGGACGCAACTGGTCCGTGTACTGCCGCAGGTCGCGGCCCGCCGGGTCGACATCGTCGGGGACGTGATCGGACATCACCAGGCTCCTCGTGACTCGTCAGCTTCAGAACACAGCAGGAGATCAGGCGTCGAGGTCCTGCTCGACCATGCTCGCGATCCGCTCCACAGCCTCGGCGTTGTCCGACTCGACGGTGACGACGGCGCCCCGCTCAGCGCCCAGCGTCATGATCAGCAGGGACGAGCCGGCGTCCACCGTCGACCCGTTGAGGGAGATGGTGATGTCGTCGTCGTACTCGCTCGCGGCAGCGGCGATCAGCGCGGCTGGGCGGGCGTGAAGCCCCACGACGGACCCGACGGTCACGGACTTGCTGGCCATCAGAGGCTCCTTTCGGCACCGCCGCACCGTTGCGGTCGGACACGCGAGCAATCATAGCCACCCCGCGAGCCCTTCCCGGACGCGGGTCCTGGTGGGGAAGGTGCCCGCGACAAGGCACGTGATCCATCCGAGCATGCACCGCCGGCGGTGAGGGATCAGCTACGGGTGAGCCACACCGTCGTGTCCGTGGGCAGCACGTGGCCGCGCAGACTCACGCTGGAGAGCAGCACCTCGTAGCCCTCTGGCAGCTCCACCGGGGCGCCGAGCACGTTCATCATCACCCGGACCGGGCCGTTGTCGAACGCCACCACCGACTCCCCGGCAGGCACCCACGCGAGCTCGCCACGGCCCAACCCGTGCTCCCGGCGCGCCGCGAGGGCGGACCTGTACAGCGACAGAGTGCTTCCGGGGGAGTCCTCCTGAAGGTCCACCGACAGACCCTGATACGACTCCGGCTGCGGCAGCCACGTCGTGCCGGTGGGCGAGAATCCGAGACCGGGGCCTTCCGCGACCCACGGCATCGGAACGCGGCACCCGTCGCGCCCGGCCTTGGTGAAGTTCGAGCGGAACCAGGCGGGGTCCTGGCGCAGGTCGTCGGGGAGGGTGGTGTGATCCGGGAGTCCGAGTTCCTCGCCCTGGTAGAGGTAGGCCGAGCCGGGAAGCGCCAGCATCATGAGGGTCGCGGCTCGTGCCCTGCGTAGGCCCAGGACGTTGTCGGGCTGCTCATCGTCGGCGCCCAGACCCTCGTGACTGGAGCCCGGCTCCTTGAGCCCGAGACGGCTGACGTGCCGGAGCACGTCGTGGTTGCTCAGCACCCAGGTGGTGGGCGCGCCCACGGCCTCGTCGGCGGCCATCGTGGATGTGATCACCTCGCGGTACGACGCGGCGTCCCACGGGCTCTCCAGGAACTGGAAGTTGAAGGCGGTGTGCATCTCATCGGAACGCAGGTAGCGCGCCAGCCGCTTCGGGTCCGCCACCCAGGCCTCGGCCACCAGCGACCGGTCGCCGTCGTAAGCGTCCAGGACCTTGCGCCAGCGGCGGTACACGTCGTGGACGCCGTCCTGGTCCCACATGGGACCGGTGGGCCCGTCGAGGTCGAGCATCGACTGCTCGGCGTCGAAGTCCGGCAGCCCGTCGGCCTTGATCAGGCCGTGGGCCACGTCGACCCGGAACCCGTCGACGCCCCGGTCCAGCCAGAAGCGCAGCACGCCGTCGAACGCCTCGCGCACCCGCTCGGTGGACCAGTCCAGGTCCGGCTGTTTCACATCGAAGAGGTGGAGGTACCACTGCTCCGGCGTGCCGTCCGGCCGGGTGAGGCGCGTCCAGCCGGCCCCGCCGAAGACGGACTTCCAGTTGTTGGGCGCCAGCTCGCCGTGCTCGCCGCGCCCGTCGTGGAAGTGGTACATGTCGCGCTCGGGCGAGCCTGGCCCGGCCGCGACGGCGGCCTTGAACCACCGGTGCTCGTCGGAGGTGTGGTTGGGCACCAGATCGACGACGACGCGCAGCCCCGCCGCGTGTGCGGTCTCGATCAGGCGGTCGGCATCCGAGAGATCACCGAAGAGCGGGTCGATCTCCTCGTAGTCGGCCACGTCGTAGCCGGCGTCCGCCATCGGGGACCTGTAGAACGGGGACATCCAGATCGCGTCCACCCCGAGGCTGGCCAGGTACGGGATCTTCTCGATGATCCCGGGAAGGTCGCCGTAGCCGTCGCCGGTGGAGTCGGCGAACGAGCGCGGGTAGATCTGGTAAATGACGGCGTCGCGCCACCATTCAGCTGCCATGGTGAGGTCCTGTCGATTGCCGGATGATGAGATCCGGGTGGAAGAGCATCTCGGTGGAGTCCGTGGGTAGCCCCCGGATCGCGGTGAGCAGCGAGCCGACGGCGGCCTGCGTCATGGCCGCCACCGGCTGGCGGACCGTGGTCAGGGCCGGGCTGGTGAACGCCATCAGCGGCGAGTCGTCGTAGCCGACGACGGAGACGTCGCCGGGGACGTCGAGGCCACGGGATCGCGCCTCGCGGATGGCGCCCAGCGCCATCACGTCTGATCCGCACACGATGGCGGTGTGGCCCGCCTCGAACAGCCTGGCTGCCGCGGACTGGCCGCCCTCGACGGAGAAGATGGTCGACACCATCGAGCCCCGGGGGAGTCCCAGCGCCAGGAACGCCTGCTGTTTGCGCTGGCTGGGGAGGTATCGCTGTTGCCCCACCGCCAGCCCGATCCGCTGATGACCGTAGGACCGCAGGTGTGCCACCGACATCGACACGGCCTCGGCGTCCGAGCAGGAGAAGAAGGCGCCGTCCACGCCCGGCGTGTAGCCGTTGATGAACACCGCCGGCACGCCGGCGTCGATGAGGCGCTGGTAATGCTCGGAGGACGCCTCCGTGTCCGCGGGCGTCCCGGAGACCGAGATGATCCCGGCGATCTCCACGCCCAGCAGCGCGTCGAGGTACTGCTCCTCGCTGGTTCCCCCGGGGCCGGCGGTGCAGAGGATCATGTGGCGGCCGGCCGCGGAGAGGACCAGGGCGAGTTCGTTTGCGAACAGGGCGAACGAAGGGTTGGCGAGCTCGGGCATCATGACTGCGATGAGTCCCGCGCCGGCGTGCGGCTCGTGCTCGACCGCGAAGCCCATCCGTTCGACGGTGGCGAGCACCGACGTGCGCGTGGACTCGGCCACGCCGGGTTTCCCGTTGAGGACGCGGGAGACGGTCGCGGTGGAAACGCCCGCGGCCGCGGCGAGGTCCGCTAGCTTGGCTCGTGCGGGAATCATGGCCCTCCTCTCCTTTGAGCTGCGTGGGACATGGCAACTGCGTTCGCAGGCAAGTGTGCAGGTAATCGCCCAGCTTTGCAACGACGTTGCAGAATCGTTGCAGAACCTCAGTGGTGCCTGGCGGTGCTTGCCAGGGGGGTATATGCCCGGCACGCCACCGGGCAAACGCTTCCCGACGGGGATTGTTATCGAAGTGTTATTGCAACGGACTTGCAAGCGTTGCAGAAACGGTTACGCTTCTTTCCAGAGCGGGTCGGCATCGAAGCGGCCCGGGAGAACGAAGGAGTTACACACATGCGCAAGAGCTTCCTCGCCGCCGCGGCGGTAGGACTTACTCTGACGCTGGCCGCCTGCAGCGGCACGTCAACCACCACCCCCTCAGCCACCGACACAGCCGCCAGCAGCGCGCCGGCCGAGAGCTCGGCCCCCGCAGCGGCCGGCACCCTCACGGTCTGGGTCGACGAGACCCGCATTGACTCGTTCAAGGCGCTCGGCGAGACTTTCCTGGCCACCAGCGGCGTGACCCTGGATGTCGTGCAGAAGGCGTCCGCGGACGTCAAGACAGATTTCATCGCCCAGGCTCCCACCGGCGAGGGCCCAGACCTCATCGTCGGCGCGCATGACTGGACCGGCGACCTCGTCAAGAATGGCGTCATCGCCCCCGTCGAGCTCGGTGACCAGGTCTCCGGCTTCAACGAGGTCGCCAGCCGCGGCTTCACGCAGGCCGGCCAGCTGTACGGCGTCCCGTACGCCGTCGAGAACATCGCGCTGGTCCGCAACAACGCCATGCTGCAGGACACCCCGGCCACGTTCGACGAGCTGATCGCCCAGGGCAAGGCCGCCGAGGGCGCGGAGTTCCCTGCCGTGATCCAGCAGGGCCCCAACGGTGACGCCTACCACCTGTACCCGATCCAGACCTCGTTCGGCGCCCCGGTGTTCAAGACCGACGCCAACGGCGACTACACCGCCGAGCTGGGCATGGGTGGCCCGGAGGGCCTCGCCTTCGCCGAGTACCTCAAGACGCTTGCGGCTGAGAAGGTCGTCTCCTCCTCGCTCGAGGGCGAGACCGCCAAGCAGGCCTTCCTCGACGGCAAGACGCCCTACATCATCACCGGCCCCTGGTACGTCGCAGACTTCGTCGCGGCGGACATGGACGTGACCGTGCTGCCCGTCCCCTCGGCCGGTGGCCAGCCGTCGGCACCGTTCGTCGGCGTCCAGGGCGTGTTCCTGTCGTCGAAGTCCGAGAACACGCTCCTTGCCTCTCAGTTCCTGGAGTTCATGGCCAGCAAGGAGGCCCAGGACCAGATGTACGAACTCGGCGACCGCATGCCGGCCCTGACCGAGTCTGCTGACGCCGTCACCGACGAGATCCTGGCCGGCTTCGGCGAGGCCGGCAAGGATGGTCAGCCCATGCCGTCGATCCCCGAGATGGGTGCGGTCTGGGAGTTCTGGGGCGGCGCTCAGGTGAGCATCATCACCGGCAACGCCGAGCCCGCCGCCGCGTGGGACGCGATGATCAAGAACATCGAAGCCAAGTTCTGACGCCTGTCTGACCATCAGGTCACATCCGGGGGTTGGGCAGCCAAGGCGGCCCAACCCCCGGCCCATACTCGCAACGAAGCGAAGGTTGAACTCCCTTGAGTAACTCACCGACATCGCAGGCGCCGAGGCTCTCCCACGCGCGGGACTTCTCGCGCCCGGGCTTCATCGCGAAGCTCGTCCTGATGATGCTGGTCAACGCGTTTGGCCTCTACGGCATCCTGGCCAGCTACGGCCAGCAGGAGTGGGGCATCCTCGTCTTCCTCGTCCTCACCCTCATCATCGTCGATTACGTGTACTTCTCGAAGCGTGCCATCCCGGCCAAGTACCTCGTCCCGGGGCTCGTCTTCCTTGCGGTGTTCCAGATCTATGTGATGGTCAACACCGCCTATGTGGCCTTCACCAACTACGGCGACGGTCACAACGACGCCAAGGGCCCGGCCATCACCCAGATCCTGAAGACCTCGGACCGCCGGGTGGAGGGCACCGCCGAGTACCAGGTGACGGTCTTCGACCGCAACGGCCAGCTCGGCTTCGCGATCGCCGACGGCGATGCAGCACGGATCGGCGACGCGGAGACCCCGCTCACTGACGCCCCGGACGCCACCATCGATGGGGGCCGGGTCACCGAAGTTCCAGACGCCACCGTGCTCCAGCTCGCTGAGATCCAGCAGCGTCAGAACGAGGTCCTGGACCTCCGCGTCAGCGTGTCCGACAACCCGGACGACGGCTGGCTCCGGACGGACAACGGCGCGAGGGCCTACATCGCCAAGTCGCTGCTGTCCTACGACGAGGCCGCCGATACGTTCACCGACGCAGACGGCAAGGTCTACACGGCGGACCCCAGCCGCGGCCTCTTCGTTGCCGAGGACGGAAGCAGCCTCTCACCAGGCTGGCGCGTGGTGGTGGGCTTCGACAACTTCGCCGCGATGTTCACCGACTCCCGACTCGCGGGCCCGTTCCTGTCCTCACTGGTCTGGACCTTCGCCTTCGCCATCCTGTCGGTGCTCACCACGTTCGCCTTCGGGCTCCTCCTGGCTGTTGTGTTCAACGACCCACGCATCAAGGGGCGCACCCTCTACCGGGCCCTGTTCATCCTCCCGTACGCGTTCCCAGGCTTCCTGGCTGCGCTGGTGTGGAGAGGACTGCTCAACCAGGAGTTCGGTTTCATCAACCAGGTCCTGTTGGGCGGGGCGAGTGTCCCGTGGTTCACCGACGGTAACCTCGCCAAGCTGGCCATCATCGGGGTCAACCTGTGGCTGGGCTTCCCCTACATGTTCCTGGTCACCACAGGCGCCCTGCAATCCATCCCCCAGGAGCTCACCGAAGCGGGCATCATGGACGGCGCCAGCCCGATCAGGCGGTTCTGGAGCATCACCCTCCCCCTGCTCCTGGTGTCGGTGGCGCCGCTGCTCATCGCGAGCTTCGCGTTCAACTTCAACAACTTCTCGCTCATCTACATGCTCACGGGCGGCGGACCGAACTATCCGGGCGCTCCCGTGCCTGTCGGCGAGACGGACATCCTGATCTCGATGGTGTACGCCATCGCCTTCGAGGGCGGAAACCGGCAGTACGGCCTGGCCAGCGCCATGTCGATAGTCATCTTCCTGGTGGTCGGCTTCATCTCCTGGCTGGGATTCAGGCAGACCCGCAAGCTTGAGGAGATCATGTGATGGCCAAGCAACTCGCCAACGGCGACAACGACGTCCGTCTTCGCGGCGGCCGCTGGTGGAAAGAGGTCGGGTGGAGGCACGTCTTCGGGATCATCGTGATCATCTACTGCGTGTTCCCGCTGCTCTACGTGCTGTCCGCCTCGCTCAACACCAACGGATCCATCACGGGCTCCCTGAGGCTCTTCACGAGCTTCACCACCAAGCACTACGCCGAGCTGATGACCACGGACTATCCGAGGTGGGCGCTGCATTCGCTCTATGTCAGCGGACTGACGGCGGCAGGCACTGTCCTCATGGGAGCGGCGGCGGCCTACGCGTTCAGCCGGTTCCGATTCAAGGGGCGGCGCGCCAGCCTCACCGCGCTGCTGATCATCCAGATGTTCCCGCAGATGCTGGCCTTCGTCGCCATCTTCCTGCTGGCACTCACGCTGGGCGAGATCTTCCCGTTCCTGGGCCTGGGCTCCCACCTGCAGCTGATCGCCATCTACCTCGGCGGCGCGCTGGGGGCGAACACGTTCCTCATGTACGGGTTCTTCAACACCATCCCGATGGAACTCGACGAGGCCGCCAAGATCGACGGCGCCACCCACGCCCAGATCTTCTGGGGCATGATCATGCGCCTGGTCACGCCGATCCTCGCGGTGGTGGGCCTGCTCAGTTTCGTGGGCTCCTACGGCGAGTTCATCCTGGCGCGCATCGTGCTGGCCAGGCCCGAGAACTACACACTCGCGGTGGGCCTGTATGTCTGGGGCTCTGACGAGCGCAACGCGCCGTGGTCGCTGTTCGCGGCCGGTGGCGTGCTGGCCGCCATCCCCATCATCGCCTTGTTCATGTACCTGCAGAAGTACATCGTCTCCGGACTCACGGCGGGTGGCGTCAAGGGCTGATCGAGGCCTCAACCGATCCACGCCGGTGGGCGGGCGACCCCCAATGGGTCGCTCAGCCCCCCGGCGTGGTCACGTCTAGTGGCGAAGCGTCTGCCGGGTGGAGGGCCAGGTGGCACAGCCTGGGGCCGACGTCGATCCGACCCGCCAGCATCACGCTACCGCTGGCGTCGAGGTAGCCGTCCACGAAACCCTGATGGATGGCGCACACGATCGGGAGTTCCTTGAGGCCCACCTCGGCCCGGAACGGGCAGCGGGTGAACGTGAGCTGCTCCCCGACTGCGTCGGTGCCGAACCCTCGCTCGGCGAGATGCGCCACCAGACCCTCGACGGGATCTGTGTCCTCGGGTTCGTCGTCGACCATCGAGGCGCCCCAGTTACGGCCCGCCTGC
>DATITN010000192.1:0-6885 GCA_035467795.1 Arachnia sp.
AGGTATTCGCCGCCGGCCACGACGGTGGGGGCGAGGGTGGTGAGCCACACCGCCGCTGCCAGGGGGCCCAGCATCAGCACGAAGAAGGAGCGGGCCCCGAGCCATCGGACGAAGAGTGGTGTGAGCGCGCCGAGCACCGCGTGGGCGGCGATCAGTGCGAGAAGCACGCCAGAACTCCCGTCTCCTTGGGTTCGTGGTGGCGGGGTCAGTCTATCGGCCGCTCAAGGCCGCGGCCGGCCTCGTCAGGAAGCCTCGATGACGTGCAGGATCGCCAGGCTGTCCGGGGGACTCTCCTCAATTCCCCTCGAATCGCACCTCGCCGCTTTAGCCTGTGCTTCAGGAACCCCGTCTCGGTATCTAGCGGAAAGGTCAGAAGTGGACACGAACAGCATTCCCGTTGAGCGAGGCGTGTCGGCTGTGCCGAGACGCACGATCTTGCGAGCTGGAGGGGCGGGTTTCGGTCTGTGGTTGTTGGGATCGGTCGGCGGGCGGGCCGTGGCGGTGGAAGTGCCTGCCGGACCTGGGGTGCTCCCGATGGCGATCGCGGGTGGGACCCTCTTGCCGGCGGACGTGGCCAAGTATGTGACCCCCTTGTTGATCCCGCCGGTGATGCCCAAGGCCGGGACCATCAAGACCAAGGGCGGCAAGAACGTCGACTCCTACGAGATCTCGATCCAACAGTTCCCGCAGCAGATCCTGCCCGCGCCGCTGCCTCCCACCACGGTGTGGGGCTACGGTGCCGTCGCCGCGTCGTCGAAGAAGGGGCTGCTCATCCACAACGCGCCGTCCCTGACCATCGAGACGAAGGCCGGCCGCCCGGTGCGGGTGAAGTGGATCAACGAACTCGTCGACGACACCGGCAACTTCCTGCCCCACCTGCTGCCGGTGGACCCGACCCTGCATTGGGCCAACCCGCCGGGTGGGATGACCGGCCGCGACACCCGCCCCGCCTTCGGGACCACGCCGGGGCCATACACCGGACCGGTCCCGATGGTCACCCACGTGCACGGGGCCGTGGGCGTGGGAGACGAGAGCGACGGCTACGCCGAGGCGTGGTATCTGCCGGACGCAAACGACATCCCGGCCGGCTATGCCACCGAGGGCACCTGGTATGACTTCTTCGCAGGGAAGGCCTCGACGAAGTTCGGGACGACGTGGGGGCCCGGCTTCGCCACGTTCCAGTACCCCAACGTGGACCGTGCCTCGACCAACTGGTACCACGACCACACCCTCGGCATGACGCGACTCAACGTGTACGCCGGCCCAGCCGGTTTCTACCTCATCCGTGGCGGCCCCGGCGACGTAGTGCTGGACTCCGCCACCGGTGCGGGGGCCGTGCTCCCGGGACCGGCGCCCAAGGAGGGCGACAAGTTCCCGTCGAACAAGACCTACTACGAGATCCCGATCGCCATCCAGGACCGCTCCTTCAACGCCGACGGTTCGCTGTTCTACCCGGACACCCGCGCTTTCTTCGACGAAATCACCGGTCCGTTCATTCCTGATACCGACATCGCGCCGATCTGGAACCCCGAGTTCTTCGGCAACACCATCATGGTCAACGGCAACACGTGGCCGTTCCAGACCGTCGAGCAGCGGCGCTACAGGTTCCGCGTCCTCAACGGGTGCCAGTCGCGGTTCCTCATCCTCGACTTCAGCGGCATACCCGGCGTGGAAGTCTGGCAGATCGGCAATGAGGGCGGCTTCCTCGACGGGGCCCCGGTCAACCTCACGGCGACCAACGGAAACCGCCTCCTCATGACCCCGGCAGAGCGGGCCGACCTCATCGTGGACTTCACGAACGTGCCGGTAGGCAGCTACGTGTTGGGCAACCTGGGGCCGGACGAGCCCTTCGGCGGGGGAGTGCCAGGCGTCAACTTCGACGCTGCCGACACCGAATCAACGGGCCAGGTGCTGCAGTTCCGGGTGGTGCCGGTGGTTGCACCCGACCCCACGACACCGCCGGCCAACCTTGTGCTCCCGGCGCGCGCGCCGCTCCCGGCTGAGACGGTGACCAGGCGGCTGGTGCTCGCGGAGATGATGTCGATGTACTTCGAGGACGCGCCCGCCGAGGCAATGCTGGGCACCGTCGACGGAGACCCCAGCGTCACCCCTGCATCGTTCACTCACCGGATGTGGATGGAGCCCATCACCGAGAACCCCACCCCGGGGACGACGGAGGTCTGGGAGTTCTATAACGCCACCGCGGACGCCCACCCCATGCACGTGCACGAGGTGAAGTTCGAGGTGGTGAACCGTCAGGACATCTTCGTGAACGAAGCCGACTCGACGGTCCAGATCCTCCCCGGATCGACAGCCGTGCTACCTGAATCCTGGGAGGCCGGGGTCAAGGACACGGTCATCGCCTACCCAGGCCAGGTCACCCGGGTCAGGGCCCAGTTCAACACCCCCGGCCAGTACGTGTGGCACTGCCACATCGTCGAGCATGAGGACAACGAGATGATGCGTCCCTTCCGGGTAGGACCCACACAGCCGGGTCAGCCCGGCTAGCCGAATCCTGCGCTTGAAGCCTGGCTGCGCGTGGACGACCTCAGAGGCGTCCGCGCAGCCAGGCCAGGTCGAGGGCCCGCTCGGGGATGCCGCCCGGGGTCTCGAGGATGGTGATCGCGTCCGCCTCGCGGACGAGCGAGGCCAGGGTGTCGCCGTCGATCATCCCCTGGCCCAGGTTGGCGTGCCGGTCCGCGCCGCTGCCGGCCTCGTCGCGGGAGTCGTTGCAGTGGAGAACGTCCACCCGGCCGGTGATCGCGGTGATCCGGCCGAGGAGCCCGTCGAGCTTCAGGCCGGCGGCGTGGGCATGGCAGGTGTCGAGGCAGAAGCCCACCCGGTCCGCGTTAGCGGAGCCGGAGACGGCGTCCCACAGCCGGTCGATGGCCTCCAGATGCCGGGCCATCGCGTTGCCGCCGCCGGCGGTGTTCTCGATGAAGATCGGCACCTCCAGTTCCAGGGCGTCGACGCACTTGCGCCAGTTGGCGAATCCCACCGCCGGGTCCTCGTCAGCGGTGACGTGGCCTCCGTGGACCACCACGCCGATGGCGCCGACGGCCGCGGCCTCCGCGACCGTCTGCTGCAGCAGCTTGCGCGAGGGGATGCGGATCCGGTTGTTGGTGGAGGCCACGTTGAGGGCGTAGGGGGCGTGGACGACGATGCCGACGCCGGCAGCCTCCGCGGCGGACTTCAGCGCAGCGGCCCCGCCATCGACCAGGGTGGCCGGCTTCTTCCAGCTCTGCGGGTCCCCCAGGAAGATCTGGACCACGTCCAGGCCGAGCGCGGCGGCCTCGGCCAGCGGATCCGTGGAGTCGACGTGGGCGCCAAGTCGCAGAGTCATGCGGCCAACCCTATCCGCGGGGCTGGAAGAAGATGGTGGCCAGCACCCGGGCGCCGAGGGTGAAGGCGAGGAACAGGCAGGTCACCCCGAGGAACACCCAGAGCGGGACTGTGGGCAGCATCAGCGGCCCGCCGTCGCGGGTGAGGAGGAAGAGGCCGCCGAGGCCGAGCACGCTGGCGATCAGGGTGAGGTTGAGCTGTTGACCGATCCCCGCCAGGAACCGCCGCTCGTCGGGGTCGGCGAAGCCGCGCACATTGACTTCCAACGTGCCGTCCTCCAGATGTTCAGCGATGCGGGACAGCCGCCTCGGCATGCGAGCCAGCAGGGGGAGCAGCGCAGCCAGCTGGTGCGAGGCCTGCTCCCGCATCTTCGCCGGGCTCGCCAGCTCGTGGGCGAGTTCGGCGCCCTTGGCGCGGGCCACGGACACCAGGTCGATCCTGGGATCGAGGAGCCGGAGGGTGCCGTCCAGGGTGCCGAGGGTGCGGAACACCGCGGCCAGCTGCGGCGGGACCCGGAAGCCGTGCCGCACCACCAGGTCCAGCAGCTCGGCGAACATCGCCGCCGCCCCGCCCGGAGCCGAGTCGCCACTGAAACGCATGACGAGTCCTCCGATGTCGCGCTCGAGCGCGCGATCGTCGAGCCCGGCCGGACGATCCATGAGACCGAGGACCGCGTCCGTCGCCACGAGGGAGTCCTGCCGTTCCACTGCGTACATCAACATCGCGAGCGCGGACCTTGCGGGGCGGTCGAGGCGTCCCACGGAACCGAAGTCGAGCAGGGCCAGCCCGCCGTCGCCGGTGAGGACCACATTCCCGGGGTGAAGGTCGGCGTGGAACACGCCGGTGACGAAGACCTGCTGCACGATGCCGGCGACAAGCTCCTCCGCGAGCGCACGGCGCCGTTCAATGGGCAGTGAAGCAAGTGCGTCCCCAGCCGTTGACAGCGGAGCGCCTGAGAGCCTCTCCATCACGATGACGCGTTCGGACGACAGCTCGTCGAAGGCCTGCGGGACGATCAGGGTGCCGGAGGCGGCCACGCCGCGCATGTTGGCCACCTCCACCCGGTAGTCCAGTTCCTCGTGGAGTGAGGCCGCGAAACCTTCCGCCAGGCCCACGGCGCCGATCTGTCGGGCCCAGACGGTCCGCCGCTCCAGGCCCTGGGCGAGCCGTAGCAGGATGTCCAGATCCGCGGTCACCTGGCGTCGGGCCCGAGGGCGTTGGACCTTCACCACCACGTCGGTCCCGTCGGTCAGTCGCGCCGCGTGGATCTGGGCCACCGACGCGGCCGCCATCGGCTTCTCCTCCACGCTGTCGAACACCTCGGTCAGGGGGCGGTCCAGGCCGGCCTCCAGCACCGGGCGGATGTCCGCCCACGGCTCGGCGTCCACCTGCGAGTGCAGTGTCGACAACTCCCGGATGAAGGCGGGCGGCAGCAGGTCGGCCCGCGTGGCGAGCATTTGGCCGAACTTGACGAACGTGACCCCGGCGTCGGTGAGCGCCTGACGCAGCGAACGCGCCACACGTGGCGAGCCGACGTCGGCCTTCGCCACGGGTCCGAGGTAGGCGGTCAGTCCGCGACGCAGCAGGATCCACCAGATCACCACATAGCGTCTCAGCCGACGGAGGGCGCCGGGAATCCCCGTGATGACGGACGACAGGCTGGGGACACGGCTCGTGGGGAGGATCACCTCGAGAACCGTGAGCACGATCATCTGGCCGGTGATGACGGATCCGGCTGCGACCACTGCGATGAGGAGCAGCGGCAGCGGGGGAGTGTCCGCTGTGACGGCCAGCGAAGTGAGAAGATCGTCGCCGGTCTCCCAGGCCGTCCCGTTGGCCAGCGCGGCGATGATCAGCACGCGGCCCCATCCGACGGGCACGCCGAGCAGCCTCCGTGTGAGGTAGATGAGCACCACGATGTTGATGAGGGCTCCGATGAAGACGTCCATGCCGTTCTCCTCCGCGTGTTGTCCCAGTCTCCCAGAGGACCTCGGTCGGGGCGGGCGCACGGCGAGGTCATGCCGGATCCTGTCAAGCGGCCTCTAGGCCGTAGATGGCGTGGGTAGCCTGTGCTCAACAGGCCGTCAAGGGAGTCACCATGCCGCAGATCAACCACGTCGTCACGCGTCTTCGAGCGGTCGTCGCGCAGCACGGGTCGCGTACCGCCACCCGCATCCGCGAGGGGGAACGCTGGGTCACCCAGACGTACACGCAGTTCCAGGACAAGGTCAACCGCGTCGCCCAGGGGCTGATCAACCTCGGCGTCGAGTCCGGTGGCCGGGTCGGGATCTTCCTCGCCAACAGGCCGGAATGGTCGGAGATCGACTTCGGGGCGGCCACCGCCCGCGCCGTCCCGGTCCCGCTGTACGCCACCTCCACTCCTGAGCAGATCAGCCACATCGCCGCCGATTCGGGACTCACGGTGATGTTCGTCGGCAATCAGAGCGAGTGCGAGCGCGTCCTGTCGGTGGCCGACGAGCTGCCGGACCTGGCACACATCGTCATCCTCAAGCCCTATTCGGGGATGCCGGAGATCGTGACGAGCTACGCGGACTTCCTGGCCGAGCCGGACCACGGCGCCGTCGAGGCCCGCTTCGCCGAGGCCAGCGGCGACGACCTCGCCTCGATCATCTACACCTCTGGGACCACAGGCAATCCCAAGGGCGTGATGCTGCAGCACAGCGCCTTCGTCACGCAGAGCGACGCGTTGGACAGCTTCTTCAACATCCAACCCGAGGACCACTCCTTGAGCTTCCTGCCGCTCTCGCACGCGCTGGAGCGGGCGTGGACCTACGTGGTGCTGCTCCACGGGTCCATGAACACCTACGTGGAGAACGCGCGGACCGTGGCCGAGCAGATGGTGCTGGCGCAGCCCACCATGATGGTCAGCGTTCCGAAGCTGTTCGAGACGGTGTATGCCACTGCCCACGCAAAGGTTGAGTCGTCCGCGGCCAAACGGCAGATCTTCGCCTGGGCACTGAAAGTGGGCCGCCACAACCAGTACGCCTACCGCTCCGGCAGGCGCCCCAGTGCCCTGCTGCGCACCCAGCTGGCGTTGGCGGACAAGCTGGTTCTGGGCAACGTCCGGGCTGCGCTCGGCGGGCCCAAGACCGTCCTGGCCTGCGGCGGCGCGCCGCTGCGGCCGGAGATCGAGGAGTTCTTCTCCTCGGTCGGACTCCCCATCCAGCAGGGCTACGGGTTGACGGAGACCTCGCCGCTGATCTCGTTCAACGCGCCGGACGACTTCAAGGCCGGCACCGTCGGCAAGGTGCTTCCGGGCGGCGAGCTGCGGATCGGGGACCTCGGAGAGATCCTCTACAAGGGCCCCAACGTGATGCTCGGCTACTGGAACGCCCCTGAGGCCACGGCCGAGGTGCTCATCGACGGGTGGCTGCACACCGGCGACGTGGGCTATGTGGACACCGAGGGGTTCCTCACCATCACGGACCGGCTGAAGGACATCATCGTCACCCTCGGCGGCAAGAACGTGGCCCCCCAGCCCATCGAAGGCCTCATCCTGTCGGACCCGCTGTTCGAGCACGC
>DATITN010000193.1:0-9571 GCA_035467795.1 Arachnia sp.
AGTTCGGGCAGCCCCTCGCCGAGTCGCAGGTCGGCGATCAGCTCACCGCGACGTGCGATGAAGCCCACCTGAGGGCCGTTCCCGTGTGTGACGATCACGCGCCAGCCGTCCGCGACCAGGTCGCAGACTATCTCGGCGAAGTCCCTGGCCCGTTCCTGCTGCCGGACCAGCGATCCGTCCTCGCCCTCCACGACCATGGCGTTGCCGCCGAGGGCGAGCACGACCGTCCTCACTTCGGGCCTGGTGTCTGGACTCTGGGTCATGTCAGGCCTCGCAGCCCGGCGAGAGCGAGCACGGCCTGGGTGAAGACCTCCGGCGGGGCGTGGACGATGCCGGCGCCGATCTGGCCGATCCCGGCCTGCTTGTGGGCAATCCCGGTGTTGATCACCGGCAGGACGCCGGTGTCCAGCACACGGAGCACGTCGATCCCGGAGGGAGTCCCGGCGAAGTTCAGCGGTGGCAGGGGGAAGGCCGGGTGTGGGCCGAGGGTGATCCGGCGCATCGACCGGGTGGTCGCCAGAGCATCGTCGGGCGTGCCGCCGACGAATCGGGTGATCGCGGGCGAGGCTGCCATCGCGAACCCGCCGAGCCCCAGGGTCTCGGTGATCGCCGAGTCGCCGAGGTCGGGGTTGGCGTCCTCGGGTCCGAAGCCGGGGAAGAAGAGTCCGTCGGCAGGGCCCACCTCGGCGGTGAACCACTGCTCGCCGGTGCCGGCCACCCGCAGTCCGAACTCGACCCCGTTGCGGGCCATGGCGGTGACCAGGGTTGAGTGCGGGACGCCGATGGCTGCGTCCAGGCTGATTTTCGCCCCGGCCATCGAGAGGTTGAGCGCGAAGTGATCGTTGCCCGCCAGGAAGGCCAGAACAGCCACGCCGCCGTCGATCCCGGCCACCACGGGGGCCAGCCGACGGGTGAGCAGCGAGGTGGCGGCGACGTTACGGTTGTGGCCCTCGTCGCCCATTGAGAGGGCCTGACCGAACAGGGCGGTCGAGTCGACGGGGCCGTGTCTGCGGAGAGCTTCGTCCAGGACGGGCCCGGCGATGTCCTTCAACCACGTCAGCCGCTCGATGACCTCGGCGTCGTAAGCGCCGAAACGGAGCACCTTCCCCAGGCCCTCGTTCAGGGTCGCGAACGCACGCGCCCCGCTGCCGGACGCCGAGTCCTCGACCACCAGAACCGGCATCGAGGGCGAGGCGACGCCCGCCATCGGGCCCACGACGCCGTGGTGATGGCACGGGTCAAGGCGAATCGCCCCCTCGCTCAGGAGCGCCTCCGCGGACTCTGGCGAGTCGGCCCACGCCTCGAACAAGGTCGCGCCGATGAGGGCACCACGCACCGGGCCGCACATGCGCTCCCAGGCGATGGGTGGCCCGGCATGCAGCAGGGTTCTCCCTTCGGCGAGGGCTGGAATGACGTCTCGGGCGGGTCGCACCCCGACCCACGACGGACGCACCGCGTGGACGAGGCCGATCGCGGTCAGGTTCGCGTCCCGGGTGATGTCGTCGGAGAGCGCGGCCATCGCGCGGCCGGCCATGACGTCGCCGAAGGCCGGGGGACGCCAGTCGAGTTGGGTGACCTGCTCGGGCGGCACTCCCTCGGTGATGAGGGGGAGCCCGACGTTGAGGATCGAGACGCCGCCGGTGATCATGAGGGGACTCCTTCTGCGGGGATCGTTGCGCCGGTAAGCCGTGCGGCGATGCGGGCCGCGGCGGCGTTGGTGGGGGCGACCGTGATGCCGGCTGCGGTCAGAGTCACGACCTGGTGGGGGAAGGACTGTGGATCGGCATCCGTCCCGGTGACCGAGGCGATCACGGTCAGGGGAGCCCGTCCGTGCGCGGCTCGGGCGGCCTGCGCCGCGGCCACAGCACCGGCGAGTTCCCCGGCCGGATCAGCGTGCGAGCCGTGGCCGAGGACCACATCGACGAGCAGGATGTCGGCGTCCACGCGGGTGGCGATCCACTCGTTGCGCGGGGTCGGGTCGATCATCGGGTGGGGTTTGCCGGCGGTGTACTGGTCGTCGCCGAGATCGTGGATGGTCGCGGTGACGCCGTGGCGGGCGAGCACGATCTTCGCCTCGGACGCCAGGGTCCCGCCGGTGAACAGTCCGAGGATCGAGGTGCCGGTGGGCGTCGGTGGTGCGTCCGGTTCGAGGAGGTCGACGGTCTTGCCGAGGAGGTTGACGGCGGCGACAGCCGCGCCCTCAAGGGTCCCGCGGACGAGCAGGGAGTCGCCGCCGACCCGACCGGTGTCGGGCGCGCCCAGCAGGCATGCCACCACTGGACGGTCTGCGGTGGCCAGATCCGCGAGAAGGTCGAGCAGGGCGCTCCCGACCTCGCCGGCGGGGGGTTTGGAGACGACCATGAGCACCTCGGTCTCCTCGTCGGCCGCCAGCCGTTCGAGAGCCGCGTGGGTCATCTCGCCCCGGACCTCAGCGGAGAGGTCGCGTCCGCCGACGCCGATGAGCTGCGAGACGCCGACTCCCCAACGGTCGAGCAGCACGCTGACTTCCTGGGCGCCCGTGCCTGAGGCGGCGACGATGCCGACGCTGCCATGGCGGACGACGTTGGCGAAGCCGAGAGGGGTCTGATCGAGAATGGCGGTGCCGCAGTCGGGCCCCATCAGGAGCAGCCCGCGCTCCCGGGCGATCGCCTTCAGGCGCACCTCGTCATCCACGGAGATGTTGTCGGAGAAGCAAAACACGTGCAGACCGAGCTCAAGGGCCTGCTCGACCACGACTGGGGCGTAGGCGCCGGGCACCGACACGGTGGCGACGGTGGCACCCGGGGTGGCTGCGAGGGCCTCGACGAGAGTGCCCGGAGCTGCCACGGCTGCCGTGACACTCTCACCTCCGCCGGCCAGCGCCGTCTCGAAGGCCTCCAGAGCGAGGGCGACGTCGTCGACCCTAGCCCGGATCGACACCACCAGATCGTCGGGCGCCGCGCTCAGGTCGGCGGGCCACATGCCCGCGTCGGCCATGATGCGCTGGTTGCCCGGGGTGGCCATCATGGCGGCCACCTTCTCTGCGCCCGGTGTCTTCTCGGCCACCGAAGCTGCAGCCATGAGCGTGACCGAGTCGCGGTAGAGCCGTGGGAAGACACGCCAGCCGAGAGTCATGGTCATGCAGCACTCCTTTGAACGTGGCCGGAGTCCCCGGCCAGGGTGGTCGCCAGCCCAATGGCGAGATCGTGGCCTGACGTCGCGCCGAACCGCCGGAGGGCGGTCATCGCGTGAGCCAGGGAGCCCTCGTCGGCCAGGGCACGGGCGAGGTCGAGGACGGGGGTGGCGTAACTGCCGGCCATGGCCCAGCGCAGGAAGTGGCCCGAGGCTCGCGTGGTGGCGGGCAGCAGTGCGGTGATCAGGGCACGGGCGGTCGTCAGGCGGTGAACCTGTCCTGTGAGCTGCCAACCAGCGAGGACGCCAACCAGCACATCGTCTCCGCTGGGTGTGGTTCCCGGCCCGGTCCCGATGAGCGAGCCGATCGCCTCGCTGGGTGAAGCGTCACCGACGAGGGACGCCAGGGCGTCGCGGAGTCCTGCGTCCAGATGCGAACCGTCAACCAGGTGCCCGAGCTCACGGACACGCAACGGACTCAAACGCACGTTCGGCAGCTCGAGCGAGGTCGGCCGTCCCGTCGTCGGCTCGGACCATCCCCGATCAATCTGGACGCCGACCCCGAGGGGCGCCAGCTCCGACCGCAAGCGTGCTATCCCGGCGGGGGTGAGGGTGTGACCTCCCGGCATGAGCCCGGCGGAATCGTCGGTGAGGTAGACCAGTTCGCCCAGCCGGGAGAGCACCACCGTTCGGGCGCCCACGTGCTCGACGGTCGCCCCGACCAGGAAGGGCTCCGGCCGGTGGCTCCTCCCGAGCCGCAAGGTGTAACTCAATGCGAGGTGGCTCATGGCGAGATCGTAGATACGAAGAATCGTCCGAAACAGCCATGGAAGGGGATTTCATAAGGATTTAACAATGTCCCATTGATACAACGTAGGGTGCTTGTGTGAGCGGGTTGACAGTCTTGGGCCTGATGGCGCTGCCGGCGATGTCGGGCAGCCAGGTGGCAGCTGGACGGACGGGTCTGGACCGACAGGTGTCAGGCGTCAACGTGATGGAAGTGCCCGACATCGAGGCCTTCGTCCGGCCGGGCGAGGTGTTGCTCACCACGGCCTACCCGCTGCGTGACCGGGTATCAGACCTGCCGCACCTGATCGAGGCGCTGCATCGAAGCGGTCTGGCGGCGCTGGCCGTCAAGCTCGGACGCTACCTCGATCACCTCCCCGAGGCTGCCCTGCGCAGGGCCGACGAGTTGGGCTTCCCGGTGTTGGTGGTTCCGGACAATCTGTCGTTCAACGAGGTCATCACCTCGGTGTTCACAGTCCTGCTGGCCGACGAGGGTGCCGCTGCCGACCACACCGAGGCGATCCGGGAACGCCTCACGCGGGTGGCCCTTGCAGGGGGCGGGCTGGACGACATCGCGCGCACCCTCGCGATCGCCCTGGCTCGATCGGTCCGGCTGGCGGCCGGCGGCGTCCACTACGCCTGCGACGCTGACGGGGCCGCCCTCGACTGGCCCGAGGGTGATCACTGGACCGAGACGCCCATCCTCGTCGCCGGGGTCGTTCGTGGACGCCTGGACGTCGAGGAAAACAGCCGGCTGAGCGTGACCCAGCACCTGCTCCTCAAGCAGGCAAGCTTCGCGGCAGCGCTCCACGTCGCGCAGGCCCAGGCGGCGGCGGAGTTCGACGAGCGCATGCGGATCCTCTTCCTGGAGGATCTGGTGAGCGGACGCGGTGAGACCGACCACGCCATCCTCCGGGAGCGGGCGCGTCTGTACGCGCTCGACCTCGACGGACCGCGGACGGTCGTGTTCGCCCGGGTGGCCCGCGAGGTGGACACGGCTCAGGTGTCACGCCTGGCCGAGTCGCTGGGCACGGGTGCGTCCGTGGTGTGGTCGCGGGGGACTGAGGTGGTCGCGCTCGTCCGAGCAGTCCGCCCGATGGCATGGGCAGCCGCGTGGCAACAATCGCTGGACGGACTCGCGGGCGAGACCCGGGTCGCCGTCGGATCGGTCGTCCATCACCTCGCTCACGTAGCCCGGTCCCACGCCGAGGCGCGGGACGCCGTGGCCATCGCCGAAGTGCGGGGGGTGCACCTCGCGAGCCACCAGGGTGTCGCGGTCGAGCGACTGCTCCTCGGTGTCGGGCCAGCCGGGCTGGCAGATCTGGTCGACAGCCAACTGGGCGAACTGGAAGCCGTCGACGGGGTGGGAGGCCCGTTGAGCGCCACCCTTGAGGCCTATCTGGGGCACGGGAACGGCGCCCTGGCAGGGCGCGAACTCAACGTCCACTACAACACGATGAAACACCGGCTCCGCCGCATCGCGGCCATCCTCGACGCCGACCTGACCGATCCGCCGACCCGTCTCGCCCTGCAAGTGGCACTGGCCGCCCGCAGGGTTCTCACCCTGTCCAGGCTCAGCCACCTCACCTGAGCCGGACTGGGTGCACGATGCGCCCGTCTCTCGGAAGTTCTGCTTCGGGTCAAGCGCTCGACGGCACTCCCGCGCAAGCGGGGTGGGCGCGGCGTTTGATTCCCTATGACGGCTCGCCCCCCAGAGGTCCGACCACCAGGTCGGGCCGCCCCCGGTTCCACGGCCCGGACGCGTACTTACAGCCAATCCTGCCGCTTGAAGACGGCGTACAGCAGGGCCACGCATCCAACGATCAGAGCGGTGGACAGCCAGACACCCGAGGAGTCGCTGAACCCCCAGTAGGGCACGTTCTGCCCGAACCAGCCCGTGATCGCGGTAGGCACGGCGATGATCGCCGCCCACCCGGCCAGCTTCTTCATGATCGTGTTGAGTCGGCTGTCCTGGAGCGACAGGTTGGTCTCGAAAGCGGACG
Organism: Arachnia sp.; assembly: GCA_035467795.1. GTDB lineage: Bacteria > Actinomycetota > Actinomycetes > Propionibacteriales > Propionibacteriaceae > Arachnia. The sequence goes on from DATITN010000193.1 coordinate 5,901, forward strand.
ACACCATGTCACGCAGGGACTCGGTCCACTCCGACGCCCGCAGCACATGGTCGTAGAGGTCGTCGTACCAGGGCCGCATGGCCGCGCTGTCTTCGTCATGGCGCAGCAGACCGTTCACCACCTCGCGCATGGGCAGCACGACCCGCCGCAGCGCCACGAGGTCCTTCCGGAACTGATACATGGTGCGCGCGAAGCCCCTGCCGGTGCGCGCCTCCTCGAAGAGGACGTCCTCAAGCGACTCCAGTTCGTCGTCGAGCAGTTGGATGGCGGCGAAGTGGGAGTCGACGACCTCGTCCAGCAGGCCGTGCACCAGCGCCCCAGATCCTGCGCGCAGCAGGTGCTCGTTCTCGGTCCACCGCTCCACGACGGGGCCCATGTCGAAGGAGTCGTCCAACCGGATCGTGAGGAGAGCGGTGGGCAGCGCCATTCCCGACACGCGCCCGAGGCGCAGGCGTCCGACACCGTCGCCGTGCGGTTCGCCCAACCGGACGCTGTAGACGGTGAAGAACAGGTAGGTGTCATGGCGGATGAGCTTGGGGCGCTCGTGCGGGGCAAGGGCGTCCTCAACGGCGGTGGACGGCAGGCCCAGCTCGTGCACGATCTCGGCGAGGTACGCCGGGTCGGGGTCGAACAGGTCCACCCACACGAGCGTGCCGGGGTCCGTCGCGGCGAGGGTCAGCTCCTCCCGTGTCACGTCCCCGTCCGTCAGGACGCCGTCCCGCCACGATCTGCTCGCGGCGATCGCGGACCGTTCGCTCATGCGTTCATACTGCCGGAAAGACCAGGGCCACGCGCCCGGGAATCGCACCCAGCCACCGTCGAAATACCCGGACCAGGGGTGCCAAGCACCCCTGGACCACCTCCCGGGGCAGTTCGGCGGTCAGCGACGACTTCACACGTCCGGCGGGGCGGTGTGCCGACGTCACCGATGACGGGGAGTTGGGTTTGGGGGGGCCTGGTGAGGAGGGCCTACGGAGACCAGCAGCGCGCCATCGCCCCGGCGACGGGATGCCCAGGTCGTGTGGTCAGGGCTGTGTTGGTGGTCCGACCTGCTCGTCCGGGGCGTTGCTGGGCATCAGGTTGCGGTCCTTGCACGGTCCGTTGACTTCGGTGAGTCCTCCGCCTTCCCGCTGGCCATCACTGTTGTAGACCCACTGCCCGCACATTTGCCACGCGAAGTCGTAGTACGCGGTGACCGACTGAGTCTGCTCCGTTGAAACCTCCCCGTCCCTGACCTGCGAGTGGGTGGTCACGAAAGCGACGTCCTGCTTGCTCTCCCAAGCCCCCCAGATCGACTTGTACGGGAACTCGTTGTCGAACGGATCCGGTTCGACAACCCCGTACCGGTGCTCCTCGACGGTGGTGAAGGTCTTCGTGATGGTAATGGTGCAGGTTTCCGTCTTCTTGAGTGTGGCGTAGACGCCACCGAGATCCGCGCACGTGGCTGGCGTGAGTCCATCCTCGAGCGGAGCAGCCATCGATATCTGAGGCGTGGTTGGCGTCAAGGCAGCGCCGACAAGTCCCACCGAGACCACGGCCACCTTCATCCATGGGCCGAACATCATTCCTCTCCTTCCCTGCTCTGCTGGCTCGGCCCGGCGGGCCAAGCCCACACACTTTCAGTCTAAGAGTGGGTCGCCCCGCTGGCGGGGTTCGCGAGAACTCCACATGAGGCACGCACCCCAGCCGCCGCCGGGGTGTCCCCTGAACGCCCGAAAGGTCCCGGTTCGGCCCCTGCCCGGAGGCAGGGGCCAGTGTGGGTAAGGCCGTCTGGGTCGATGACCATGGACGTCTACATGGGCCGCAAGGCCGCCTGCTCAGACGCCGTGCGCGCCCTCTCACGCCCTGCCACAGCAGCCTGATCCGTCCTTGGTCCGTGGTCGCGGGAGCGGCGTCAAGGCCGCCGCCCAGGGCGATGACACCCTCCGCCGATATAAGATTCGTCGCCTATCGTGCCTAGTCAACAGCTACCGGGGCGCAGAATAAATGCTGCATAAATGATGCATGGCCCCCACCCCCGAAGGGGCGAGGGCCATGTGGCTAGGCCTTTGGTACACCGCCAGGGACTTGAACCCTGAACCCGCTGATTAAGAGTCAGCTGCTCTGCCAGTTGAGCTAGCGGTGCGCGCGAGGACCAACTGTAGACGCTACCTTCCGGCGAAGTCCAATCGGCGGGTCGGCTCCGTCAGCGTGGCCGCTCAGGGTGCCGTCTCGAGGAGTTCCAGGAGGGCCGGCTCAAGGTTGCGTCCATTCTTCGACACGTCCGACACCTGAACGGCCACCGCCCCTTGCCATTCGATCGCCAACGAATCGGCGAGAAAGCCGCGAGCGGAGGTCAGCCTGAGATCCGGGTGGGCCCGGTAGTCGATGCTGATCGCGGTGCTCAGATCGTCGGGCTCCCGGATGATGCGGAGGAACCGGTCCGTCAACACGATTGCCGCCGGCTCGAGCGTCAGCGACTTGTCCACCGGGACCTGGCCGACGCACACCAGGATCGCGGTCTCCTCGTCATCGAGGAAGTAGGGCAGCGTCCCCAGGAGTTCGCGGTTCATCGTCACTTCGCCCTCGGTCAGTCCGACGGCGGCCTGCTGCACTCCATGGCTCCCCGGCAGCGCCGCGGCCGGCGCGGCCACGTCCACCGCTGCCTGGTCCCCTTTGCCCGGCCCGCTGATGCCCATGCCAACTCCTTCGCCCGCAGGTCCGCTCATGGTAGCGCCACGGAAATCGGGGGAGGGCCATTGTTTGCCACTCAGGGAAGTGGGTACATCCACTGCAGGGGCAACTCTCCGACAAGAGAAACCACCGGAGGATGACCATGCCGTATCCGAATGAGGAGGCCAGATGACTGGGGATCTGTACGCAGTGGACAAGTCAGCGCAAGAGCTCGCAGGGGACAAGGGCGGCTTCCCCGCCCAGGAGCAGCAACCGCCGGGCCTGACCCCGCCGATGGACCCGTACCCCGATCACGGCGAGGAGTCGTGGGTGGGCCGCGACCGTCTTGCCGGGCTCAAGGCACTCATCACAGGAGGAGACTCCGGCATCGGGCGGGCCGTGGCCATCGCCTACGCCCGTGAAGGCGCCGACGTCGCCATCAACTACCTCGCCGAGGAGCAATCCGACGCCGAGGAGACCAGGACGTGGGTGGAGAAGGCGGGCCGGACCTGCGTGCTCCTCCCTGGGGACCTGACCGACGAGGCTGTCTCACGCACGGTCGTCGACGACGCGGCCTCCGCGCTCGGTGGCCTGGACATCGTCGTCAACAACGCAGGCTTCCAGTGGGCCCGCCGCGAGAACGGGCTGGCCGATGTGACCACCGACGAGATGGACCGCGTGTTCAAGACCAACCTGTATGCCCTGTTCTGGGTGAGTCAACAGGCACTCAAACACCTGGGCAGGGGGTCCAGCATCATCAATGTGAGCTCCATCCAGGCCTACGATCCGTCGGAATCGCTGATCGACTACGCGGCCACGAAGGCTGCGATCAACAACTTCAGCGTCAACCTGGCCGCCGACCTCGGCCCGAAGGGCATCCGGGTCAACGCGGTGGCACCCGGGCCCATCTGGACTCCGCTGCAGCCGGCCACGAAGCCGGGGGAGGGCATGCCCACGTTCGGCGGCGACACCCCGCTGGGCCGCGCCGGCCAGCCGTCGGAGCTCGCCGGCGCCTTCGT
>DATITN010000194.1:0-5057 GCA_035467795.1 Arachnia sp.
GGTGAACATCGACGCGAATCCCACGCTCATCACCACGTGGCCGAGCATGATCGCCCACCACGGGGTCGCCAGGCTGATCGTGGAGTAGAACACGAACACGCCCATCACGACGACGCTCGCCGGCACCACGAGAGCCCTCGGCCCGACCCGGTCGTAGAGCCGGCCGACCACGGGCGACAGCAACCCCATGGCGATGCCGCCCGGCAGCAGCATCAACCCGACCTGCAGCGGCTCGAGCCCGAACGCCCGCTGGAGCAGGAGAGGCAGCATGATGATGGTCCCGAACAGCGCCATCATGGCGATCGCCATCATCACCACCGCGACCGTGAAGGTGGTGTAGGTGAAGGTCCGCAGGTCCAGCAGCGCCGCGCCGCGGGCCTGGAGAGCGGACTGTCGCGCGACGAAGGCGGCGAGGCCGGCGACGCCGACCCCGATCGCGAGCAGAGGCACCCAGAACTCCACCTCGTCGGACCCGACCAGGCTCAGCCCGTAGACCAGAGGGCCGAAACCCAGCAGGGTGAGCGGCACCGAGACGAGGTCCAGCGGCGTGTCCTTCGTCTCCCCGACGTTGGTCAACCGGCGAGAGCCAAGCCACAGCATGAGGAGCGCGATCGGGAGAACCACCCAGAAGATCCCGCGCCACGACGCCACCTGGAGGATCACGCCGGACAAAGTGGGGCCTACGGCGGGGGCCACCGAGATCACCATCGAGACGTTGCCCATCACCCGGCCGCGATGCTCCCGGGTGACGAGTTGCATGATGGTGGTCATCAGCAGGGGCATCATGATGGCGGTGCCGGTGGCCTGGATCACGCGCCCCAGGACCAGGAACGGGAAGCTCGGCGCGACCGCGCACGCCAGCGTGCCGAGGCTGAACAGGGTCAGGGCCAGGACGAACACCCGGCGTGTCGGCAGCCGGTCCATCAGCCAGCCGGTCACCGGGATGACGACGGCCATGGTCAACATGAACGCGGTGGTGAGCCACTGGGCGGAGCGTTCGGTGATGCCCAGATCGGACATGATCGAGCTCAGGGCGACGTTCATGGTGGTCTCGTTCAGGATCACGACGAACGCTGCAACCAGGAGGATGGGGATCACCCTGCGGTCGGTGGGCCGAGGCATATCGGTGGACATGGGACAGTCCCTTCATGGCGGTCGGAGTGCGTCCCGCCACAGTGCAACGGGTCGCTAGCGGCGGTACCGCAGCGGGTTGGGACGGCCTGGCGCCTCGGAACCGATCGCCAGGCCCGGGGCGATGAGCCCGCGCCCCCGCAGATCGAGGAGAGCGGTGACCACCCGATCACGCAGCGTAGCCGGTGCGATGGTGTTGAGGTAGACCTTCGTGGCCCCCTCGAAGCCGGCCAGCGTCGAGATGCGCCACTTCAGCATCACCCGCCACGGCATCGGGAGGGTGACGTCGATCGGGCGGTAGTGCCACTCCTCGTTGGACGGTATGGCTGACCCCGTGGCGGCGTGCATCGCGTGGATCATGTCCGACATCCCCCGCACCTCGTCGTCGCGCTGCTCCCACGGGTCGGAGGCCTCGCTGGTGGAGTGGATCTCGATGGTGGGATACCGGTGCCCGAAACCCGCGAAGGCGACGGCATAGCCGCTCTCGGCGATGACGAGGTTGCGGCGGGCCGCGTAGTTGGGGCCGGCCTCGTTGAAGAGGTTCGAGTTGCCCCTCAGCCGGGCCAGTGTGGCCTCGTGGTGCGCGCCCCGTTCGTCGATGGTCACCAGCTGCTTGTGAAGGTGGTCGAACGAGGCACCCGCCGGCTTCAACCAGTTCTGGAACACAGCCACGTAGCGCGCGTACCGGTTGATCTCGTAGGCCATCCGGGCCGACTCGATGGTGTAGGAGACGAAGCGGGCGTGCTCGTCGGGGGTGAGGGTGCCGGACGAGGCGAGCTGGGAGTCATCGGTGGCGCCGTCGACGAAGTGGCGACGGGCCACGATGAGGTCGTGGCCGCCGCCGAAGAACCCGGAGGCGCGGCCGATCCTCTCCTCCTCGGGCAGTGCCGAGATCTCGGCGTCGGTCATCCCGGAGGCACGCAGCTTGGCGCCGATGACGCTCAGCACGTGAGCCTTGCCCTCGGTTGAGGCCAGGTACGCGTCGCGGCGCACGCGCACCCGATCCGGCAGCTCGAAACCGTAGTTCTGGTGCCAGTAGTCGAAGCTCAGGATCTCGAACAGGTTGGGAACGCGCCGGAACTCCGCGACGGTGGCGAAGAGGTCCTCTGCGGGGTTGCGGTAGATCGTCTTCCAGCCACGCTCCCCCAGGATCACGCGGGACTTCTCCGGCGGAGTCTCCAGGTAGCGGTCCTCGCAGAACGGGCAGTGCCGGCCGTGCAGCCCGGGATCCAGCGGACGCGGTTCGTGGACGGGTAGGCCGAGCGGGCGGTTCGCCCGCCCCGCGACCGTCCACACCTCGGTGCCGGTGAGGGGATTGATCTGCTTGACGGTGCCGTCGCGCAGCACACTGACGTAATCCGGCTCCCGCGCGAAGGGCTGCATGCACCGACGATAGTGCGCAGTGGCCGGCTGCGGAGGCTTGCTCGACAGGCTCCTAGAACAGAAGCGGGTCGATGGCCACCGCGAGGAACAGCAGTGCCAGGTAGGTGTTGCTCCAATGGAACAGCCGCATCGCCTTGAGCTGGGGCCCCTCGGCGCCGGCCCGGGCGCGCCGCCACAGCGCGACGGCCTCGGTGAGGAACACCACGCCCAGCACGCCCGCGACAATCGGGTACAGCGGCCCGGTGGGGGTGACGGGCCACAGCAGCAGCGACACCACCACGGTGGCCAGCGTGTACCAGAAGATCTGTGCGGCGACCCGCGGCGGGGTGGACACCACCGGCAGCATCGGCACCCCGGCGGCCGCGTAGTCGTCGCGGTAACGGAAGGCCAGTGCCCACGTGTGCGGCGGCGTCCAGAGAAAGACGACGGCGAACAGGATCAGTGGCGGCCAGGCGATGCTGCCGGTCACGGCCGTCCAGCCGATGAGCGGCGGGAAGCAGCCCGCGATGCCGCCCCACACGATGTTCTGCCATGTGCGGCGCTTGAGCCACATGGTGTAGACGAACACGTAGAACGCGTTCGCGGTGAGCGCCAGGACGGCGGAGAGCCAGTTGGCACCGAATCCGAGCACGAGCGTGGCAAGGATTCCGAGCACCACGCCGAAGACCAGCGCGTTGCGCGTGGAGACCTGGTGCCGCGGAACGGGCCGGCGGCGGGTGCGCCGCATCACCTCGTCGATGTCGGCGTCGATCACGCAGTTGAAGGTGTTGGCGGACGCCGCGGCGAACAGCCCTCCGATCATGACCACCAGGATCAGCTCCCACGGCGGCAGCCCGCCGGCCGCCAGGAACATCGCCGGAGCGGTGGTGACGAGCAGGAGTTCGATGATGCGCGGCTTGGTCAGGGCGACATACGCCTTGACCACATCCCAGAAGCGAGCCCCCGAGGACGCAGCGACAGAGCCGACCGCCACATGCACCTCATTCCCTCACCTTCGCTCCCGGCAGTCTAACGCGCCCGCTCGGGGGCACCCAAAGCGCGGCGCGGGATCCGTTCCCACGTTGGCCTCCCCGGGATAGGGTTGGCGACGATGAACACCTACGAGAACCCACTGCGCGATCCGCAGGACCGCCGGCTCCCCCGGATCGCCGGGCCATGCGTCCTCGTCATCTTCGGGGTGACCGGAGACCTGTCCCGCAAGAAGCTGATGCCGGCCGTCTACGATCTGGCCAATCGCGGCATGCTCCCCCCCGGCTTCGGCCTGGTGGGATTCGCGCGCCGGGACTGGGCGGACCAGGACTTTGCGCAGGTCGTCCACGACGCGGTGAAGGAGAACGCGCGCACACCCTTCCGGGAAGAGGTGTGGGAGCAGTTACTGGAGGGCATCCGATTCGTGCCGGGCACGTTCGACGACGACAACTCGTTCGACCGCCTGCGCACCACCATCCAGGAGCTCGACAACGCCCGCGGCACCGGCGGAAACCACGCGTTCTACCTCTCCATCCCGCCGTCAAGCTTCGAGCAGGTGATGACGCAGCTGCGCCGCCATGGGATGACGGAGCGCTCTGAGAACAACTGGAACCGGGTGGTGATCGAGAAGCCGTTCGGCCACAACCTGGCGTCGGCCCGTGAGCTCGACGACGTGGTCTCCTCGCTGTTCCAGCCCCACGAGGTGTTCCGCATCGATCACTACCTGGGCAAGGAGACCGTGCAGAACCTGCTGGCGGTCCGCTTCGCGAACCAGATGTTCGAGCCGATCTGGAACAACCACTACGTCAGCCACGTCGAGATCACCATGGCGGAGGACATCGGCATCGGCGGCCGCGCCGGCTACTTCGACGGGATCGGAATCGCTCGTGACGTGATCCAGAATCACCTCCTGCAACTGTTGGCCCTGACCGCGATGGAGGAGCCCACATCGTTCGAGGCCGGCCAGCTGCGTGCCGAGAAGCAGAAGGTCCTCGCCGCGGCCCGGGTCCCATCCCGATACGACCTGCACACCGCGCGCGGCCAGTACGCCGCCGGATGGCAGGGCGGAAAACCCGTGATCGGATATCTGCAGGAGGAGGGCGTGCCAGAGGGGTCGAAGACGGAGACCTTCGCCGCCATGCGCGTGGACATCGACAATCGCCGCTGGGCCGGGGTCCCGTTCTACCTCCGCTCGGCCAAACGCATGCCCCGCCGCGTCACCGAGGTGGCGCTGAGCTTCAAGCGGGCACCCCACCTGCCCTTCACCGCCACGGATACCGAGGAACTCGGCACCAACGCACTCGTAATGCGGATCCAGCCCGACGAGGGGGTCACGCTCCGTTTCGGGGCCAAGGTCCCCGGCACCCAGATGGAGATCCGGGAAGTGTCGATGGACTTCGGCTACGGCGGATCGTTCACCGAATCGTCCCCGGAGGCCTACGAGCGGCTCATCCTCGACGTCCTGCTCGGCGACCCGCCGCTGTTTCCCCGTCACGAGGAGGTGGCGCTGTCCTGGAAGTTGCTGGACCCCATCACCTCGCACTGGGAGAAGCAGGGCCAGCCGCAGCAGTACC
>DATITN010000195.1:0-2150 GCA_035467795.1 Arachnia sp.
CCCGCCCGGGTCGGCGACGATGGGGAGCCCGGACTCGGCCGCGATCTCGTCCAGCACGGCCGTGGCCTCGGCCCACTGCTCGTCCGAGCCGATGAACTTGTCCTTCTTCTTGCCGTCCTCGTCACGGGTGGAGACCTCCAGAACCGAGTCTGTGAGGCCGAAGTCGTTGAGGAGTGACAGGACGAACTTGAGCAGGTGGCGCACCTCGTCCGGGGCCTGTTCCTTGGCGCAGTAGCTGTGCGAGTCATCCTGGGTGATCGACCGCACGCGGGTGAGGCCCTGGATGACGCCGGACTTCTCGTCGCGGTAGACGGTGCCGAATTCGAAGAATCGGAGCGGCAGGTCGCGGTAGGAGCGGCCGCGGGAGGCGAAGATCAGGTTGTGCATGGGGCAGTTCATCGCCTTGAGGCGGTATGCCTGTCCCCCACGGACGACGGCGCCCTGCTCGTCGCGCTCCGCGTCCTCCAACAAGGGGGGGAACATGCCGTCGGCGTAATAAGGCAGGTGGCCGGAGGTGTAGAACAGATCCTCTTTGGCGATGTGCGGCGTGCCGACGTAGTCGAAGCCCTCCTCGATGTGGCGGGCGCGCACGTAGTCCTCCATCTCGCGCTTGATCACGCCGCCGCGGGGGTGGAACAGAGGCAGGCCCGAGCCCACGATCTCGTGGAAGCTGAAGAGGTCCAGCTCCACGCCCAGCTTGCGGTGGTCACGCTTGGCTGCCTCCTCCAGGCGGTTCTTGTAGGCCTGGAGCGCCTCCTTCGATGGCCAGGCGGTGCCGTAGACGCGCTGCAGCCCTGCGTTGCGCTGATCGCCGCGCCAGTAGGCGGCCGAGGTGCGGGTGAGCGCCCAGCCGTTCCCGAGGTAGCCCGTGTGCGGGACGTGGGGTCCGCGGCACAGGTCCTTCCAGGCCACTGAGCCGTCTCGTCGGACGTTGTCGTAGATGGTGAGTTCGCCGGCGCCCACCTCGACGCTGGAGCCGTCCTCGTCAGACGAGGAACCCTTGTCCGCGACGAGCTCCAGCTTGAAGGGCTCGGCCGCGAGTTCGCCGCGGGCCTCGTCGTCGGTGACGACGCGTCGCACGAAGCGCTGCCGCTCCTTGACGATCTGGCCCATCTGCTTCTCGATGGCCTTGATGTCCTCGGGCGTGAGGGGGGCCGTGGCGAAGTCGTAGTAGAAGCCGTCAGTGATGGGGGGGCCGATGCCGAGCTTGGCGTCCACGAAGAGGCCCTGCAGCGCCTGGGCGGTGACGTGTCCCGCGGAGTGGCGCAGGATGCCGAGGCCCTCGGGGCTGTCGATCAGCACCGGCTCGACCTCGTCCCCATCCACCAGTTCGGCGGCCAGATCACGCAGCTCCCCGCCCACCCGCATGGCCACGACGCTGCGGTCCTCACCGAACAGGTCCAGGCCCGTGGTGGTGGTGGTCAGCGTCACCTGTTGCGCGTCGTCGTTGCGGCGGATGGTGATGGCTCCACTCATCGGGGCTCCCTCGGGTGTGGTCGGGTTGAATCAGGCCCATTGTGCCCCTCAGCGGCGTGGGCGTCACCTCAGGGGCGGGTCAGGCGCGGAGATCCCAGAAGTCCTCGTGCCTGTGAATGTACTTGGCGACGAAGGGACAGGTGGGGCGGACCTTGAACCCCGCCTCGCGGGCGTCGTTCAGCGCGAACTCGACGATCCGGTTGCCGTGCCCGTCGCCCCCGTGGTCCGGGTCCACCTCGGTGTGGTGCATGTCCACCACGTCCCCGTCGATCCGGTAGTCGATCAGGCCGATGAGCTCGTGCCCGTGGTGGAGCTCGTAGCGGTTGGCGGCGGCGTTGTTGGTCAACGTGAGGTTCTCCGTCATGGCGCGAGACTACCCCGCGGCGATGGCGGCGACCACGGCTCCGGTCAGCCGGACCAGGTCGTGGGGCGACAGCTCCACATCCAGCCCCCGCCGCCCTCCGGAGACCAGCACGGTGTCGTGGTCCATGGCGGAGGCGTCGACGGCGGTGCGCAGCGGCCGCTTCTGCCCCACAGGGCTGATGCCGCCGATGATCATGCCGGTGGAGCGCTCGGCGACGGCCGGAGCTGCCATGGCCAGGCGCTTGACCCCGACAGCCGTGGCGAGGGCCTTCAGATCGAGGGTGGTGTCGACGGGAACGACCCCCACCACC
>DATITN010000196.1:0-2657 GCA_035467795.1 Arachnia sp.
GCAGGTAGAACGTCACCCGATAGGTGCCAACCGCCGTCGGCTTCCAGCCGCCCTGCGACAGACCGTAGATCACCTTGCCGCCCACGTTGAGCTCGCCGGCGAAGGACAACGACACCGGGGTGTCGGCACCCTCCCACGACGCTCCGGCCCAGGAGTAGGTGACGGCTGGGTCGATCTTCTGGATCACGAGCCTGGCGGTCGGCGAGTACACCGTCGCCTCGGTGCTGGCGTAGGAGTTGATGGTGCTCTCGTCACCGGTGATCACACCATCGTCAAGGACGAGATCGCTCGCGCACACGCCCTGCACCTCGTCGGGGCTGCTGGGGTTGGCGAGCATCACCATGCTGTAGCCCGTGAGGGGCGTGGCCAGGTCCGTCTTGTACAGGGACAACTCGACCCGGATGGGGCGACCTACCTTCATGTCCACCGACTCCAGGCTGTCACCCCAGTCGATCTCGTCGACATACAGCGTCTCCTCAGCGAGCACGTTCTGCGCCTGCCAGACGTTACCCAGCGTCTTCTGCGCGAACGGGTACATGCCCGCAGGGCAGGATTCGATGGCGGCTGCGGTCCATGGAGCGGTGAGATCGGCCTGCAGTTCCGTGCCCGGAAGGGTCAGCCCGGGGGCGGCGAGATCGCCCCAGATCACGGGAAATGACAAATTGTTGCCGATCACTTCGGTGTGGCCACCGCCGCCCCCCTTGGCGGCAAGTGCGGGAACCTGTGGCGTGAGGGCCAGGACGATTGCGGCTAGGGCTGTAACGCCGATCCGCTTCCAATTCGCGCTCATTTTGAGGACCTCCATCCAACAAACCCCGGCACAATCTGTCTCGGGGGGAGCGCGGGGCGATTAGGCCTCGTGTTCTCCAGCCTAGTCCAACTGGCCTGCCCAATGGGGGAAAAAACCTAAGACGTCTGAGCCAGTTTGAGTCCGCATCAGAGATCAGCCTCGGCGATCTGCGGGACCGGCGACGTGCGCCTCGTCGTAACCTCGGTTGCCCCTGAGCGAACCGCAGACCAATGACTGGTCCCTGTCGCGTGTCGACGACGAATCCTGAGCATCCGCGCCGACACTCGTGGACACACCCAGGGCAGGAGGCGCGATGACCATCACGGTGGTACGGGCAGGACGAATCTTCGACGGGGACCGGTTCCACACCGGACGCGAGGTCGTCGTCGACGGGGAGCGCATCGTGGAACTCGCCGAGCGAGGCTCCTACGGGCAAGACGTGGAAGTGGCCGACTACGGCCCGGACTCAACGCTGCTTCCCGGCCTCATCGACGCCCACCAGCACGTGACATGGGACTGCAGCACCGATCCGGTCAGCTGGTTGACGGCGGCCACCGACGACGAACTGCTGGTGCGGGCCCGTGACAACGCGCGGCGGGCGCTGGCCGCCGGGACCACGACGGTGCGTGACCTCGGCGACCGCGGCTACGTGTCGCTGCGCCTGAGGGCCGAAACCGCAGCCGACCCGGCCGCCGGCCCGAGGCTGCTCGCCTCCGGACCGCCGCTGACCAGCGTGGGAGGCCACTGCTGGTTCCTCGGAGGTGCCGTCCATGGCGTGGACGCGATCCGGGAGGCGGTCGCCGAGCGGGCGGAGCGCGGATGTGACGTCATCAAGGTGATGGCCACCGGTGGCAACGTGACGCCGGGCTCGCTGCCTCACGAGGCGCAGTTCACTGTTGAGGAGCTGCGGGCCCTGGTGGAGGCCGCCCACGGCTTCGGAATCCCCGTCGCCGCGCACGGGCACGGGGTGGAGGGAATCGAGTCGGCGCTCATCGCCGGGGTGGACACCATCGAGCACGCCTCATTCATGACGGCGGACTCCGTCGCCGACCGTCCGGGCCTGATCCGGCGGATGGTCGAGGCGGGCGTGTTCGCCGTCGGCACGGCCGGCTCCCTGCCCGGGGGGCAGCTGCCGCCCCGATTGGCGGCGGTGCTGCCGTTGGTCCTGGCGCATGCGCGCCGCATGCACGAGGCCGGGGTGCGGATCGCCGTGGCCACGGACGCGGGCATCGCGCCGTCCAAGCCGTTCAACGTCCAGCCGTACGCGGTGTCGGAGGTGGCCCAACTCCTGGGTCTCATCCCTGCGCTCCGCGGGGCCACCTCCATCGCGGCCGACGCGATCGGCCTCGGGGATTCGATCGGCCGGCTCCGCCCCGGTCACACGGCCGACCTCCTCGTCGTCGACGGGAACCTGGAGGCCGGCGCGGACGCCCTGCACCACGTGAAGGCCGTCTACCGCTCGGGCGGGCCTGTCGGCTCCTGAGAAGTCCGAGGCGACTCCGCCGCGTGGAGACTCCGGCGACGGCGTAGCAGGCTGATCACCGCCGCCCCAGCCAGCAGGGCGGCCGCCACCGCGACGAGACCGGGACCCGCGCCCGCGATCCAGGCCCCGACGCGGGACGACGCCGCGCTGACCCATGCGACCGGACCTCCCGTGATCAGGTCGCCCTGGAAGGCGCGGTACTCCACCCAGCCGTACCAGTTCACGTAGGCTCCTGCCAGCACCAGTAACGCCCCCGACATCCTCTTAACGTGGGGCGCCAACGCGTGGAACCTCCCGGACGCTCCAGCGCCCAGGAGCGCGGTGACCAGCGCCAACACCGACAGGACCGCACCCATGCCGAACGCGTACCCCAGCAGGGCGACG
>DATITN010000197.1:0-6942 GCA_035467795.1 Arachnia sp.
GCCGACGAGGCCGTCACCGAGGCCGATTACGTCCTGTTCGCCATGCCCAGCCAGCTCGGCGTGGACTACAACGTCCACTGGATGGAGAACCTGGTGGCCGTTGCCCGGGAGCTCGGCTGGAAGGAATGAGGCGCGTCAGGCCATCGGCTGGCGGGCGATCCATTCGTCGATCCCGACGCGCGGGCCGGTGAAGAACGGTGTCTCCTCGCGAACGTGCAGCCGGGCCTCGACGGAGCGCTGGTGGCGCATCGCGTCTGTCAGCCGGTGCAGCTCGTCGGCCTCGAAGGCCAGGATCCACTCGTAGTCGCCAAGCGCGAACGACGACAGCGTGGAGGCCACCACGTCCGGGTACTCCCGCCCGGCGATGCCGTGCTCCATCAGCATCTTCGAGCGATGCGCGTCATCCAGGTAGTACCAGTCGTAGCTGCGGACGAACGGGTAGACGGTGATCCACGGCCGGGGCGCGAAACCGGCGAAGCAGCTGGGCACGTGGGTGCGGTTGAATTCCGCGGGGCGGTGCACGCCCATCACGGACCACACTGGCGACAGGTAGCCTCCGAGGCCGCTCTGCCGCACCGCGTGGTAGGCCGCCTGGAGCGAGGAAGGATCATGGGCCAGCGTCCACACCATCAGATCGGCGTCCGCGCGGAAACCGCCCACGTCGTAGAAGCCGCGCACGCTCACCCCGGTGTCCTCGAGCGCAGCGGTGACGCCGGCGGCCAGCGCCGATACCTCGAGAGTCGAGGCGGGCAGCGGTGTGCGGGTGGCGAAAACCGAGTACATGGCGTACAACGGCTGGGCGTTGATGGCCTCAAGGTCCACGTCCTGCTCGTCGCGCTCGTCTCGACCGGGGTGCTTGCTCATCGGGAACCTTCCAGGGGGCGGGGCAGACAGCAGCGGCCGGTGGAGAACCGGCAGCGACCCTCAGCGGGCACTTCGCCTCGCGCGGCCGCAGCCTTCGCGAGCAGCTCGTCGACCAGCAGGACGGCGAATCCTGCGTCGGTCCCCACGGTGGCCGCCCGCTCGTAGGGGAGGCCGAGCTCGGCGGCAGTCTCCCTGGCCTGGGTGTCCAGGTCGTAGGCCACCTCCATGTGATCGGAGATGAACCCGATCGGCGCCGCCACCACGCCCGCGACACCGTCGGCCTGCACTTCGGGCATCCGGTCGTTGACGTCCGGCTCCAACCAGGGGATGTGTGGGGCGCCGGAGCGGGAGCAGAACGTGAGCTCCCAGGCCAGCTCTTCGCCCACCATCTCCGAGGCCTCAGCGGCCACCGCAGCCGCGACCCGCAGGTGCTGCGCGTCGTAGCGGCGTTCCGGCTCGCCCGTGGACGACGCCTCGTTCATGGCGCTGGGGATGGAGTGGGTCACGAACAGGACCCTCACCGTGTTGTCCCCGATCCGGGCCCTCAAGCGCCGCACGGCATCGCCGAGGGCGCGGGCGTTGGCCGAGACGAACCCGGGGGTTTCCGCGAAGGGGTCCACCTTGTCGATGCGAATCGGGCGGCCGTCTGCGGCCCGTTGCAGGTCCTCGTTGTACTGGCGGCAGCCGCTGTAGGAGGAGTAGGCGGAGGTGGCCAGCGCGAGCACGCGCTCGTGGCCGGCATCCACCAGTTCCTGCACCGTGTCGGCGAAGTAGGGATGCCAGTTGCGGTTCCCGATCACCACCGGCACCACCACGCCACGCCGGGCCAGCTCGTCGCGGACCGCATCCATCAGCGCAGCGTTGAGCTCGTTGATCGGCGACCTGCCGCCGAACAGCTCGTAGTGCCTGGAGACCTCGATGAGCCGCTCGTCCGGGATTCCACGTCCGGCGGTGGCGTTGCGCATGAACGGCAGCACATCGGCGGACTCGTTGGGACCGCCGTAGGAGGCGAACAGGACCGCGCTGTACGGGGCGATACTCACATGGCCTCCTGGGCGTCGGCGGAATCGAGGTCGTTGATGGCCAGGTGCGTGACCGGGCAGTGCTGCGACTCCATCGCGTCGGGATCCACCACCTCGCCGGCGCCGATCCCGAAGAGCTCGGCCATGGCCAGCAGGTATTCCTCGGTGCGTCCCTGTTCGGCCGCCATCCTGGCCCGCGTCGACGGGATGTGCAGCAGCCTCGTAGCAAGTCGGCGCAGCGCGAGGGCCGCGTCGTCGTGGGTGAGCGGACGCTGTGGAAGGCGGGCCGCCTCGTCGTCGACCAGTGCCATGACCGCCTGCCGCAATCCCACGACGGCCGGGTCGACGATGCGTGAGCGAAGCTTCATCAGCACCTCGGCCACCCCCGCCTCGACCAGCGCCTCAGCGCGCCGGGTGTCGTCGGCGAAGCACGGCCGGATCGAATTCTGGATGGAGGCCAGATCAACGACGCGCACGCCCACCAACGCGGCGACCTCAAGGGCCACGTCACGCTGCAGAGACAGGTCGAGGAAGCGCTGCGGCCCCTGCACGTGAGCGACCTCGATGACGGGGGAACCCAGGCCGCGACAGGTGACGACGAGGTCCGTGCCGGCGAGGGCCTCCTCGAGGGTGGCGACGTGGTTGAGGTCATGGCTGTCGGCGAACGCGGATCCCCGACCGCTGGCGGAATGCACGCGGATGTGGGCGACGCCGCGCGCACGCAGGGCGGCGACGACGGCCCCGGCGTAGGATCCCGTCCCCACGATGGTGACCGTGGCGGTGGGCCAGTCGTCGACACCCATCAGGTCCAGGCCGACGCTCACCACGGAGCGCCCGGCGCTCTCCAACGCGGTCTCCCGCGCGATCCGCCGGGACGTCTTGAGCGCCTCGTCGAGTGCAATGGTCAGCGGGAGCGACGTGGACCCGTCCTCCTGCGCCGCAGCCAGCGCCCGGCGCAGCTGGCCTGCGATCTCCCGTTCGCCCACCACCATGGAATCCAGGCCGGCCGCCACGCGGAACACGTGCCCGAGCGCAGCCTCGCCGAGGTAGAGGTCCCAGACGGGAGGGGTGTCGAACGTGGTGTTGAGGGCGGCGCGGAGGCGGGTGTTCGACGCCTCGCCGGTGGTGTCGAGGAGCACCTCGACCCGGTTACAGGTGTTGAGCACGACGACCCCGTTGACCTCCGGGAGGGAAGTCAGGCGGGAGGCAACGTCGTCAACGCAAGGGCTGATGCGTTCAACCTCCGGCAGTCCCTGCCGGTCGTGCTGAATCGAGAACACGCGCATAGTCACAGTGGTCCCTATTCAATCACCCTTGGCAGATGAGGCAGAATCGTCCACAAATGAATCCCATGCTTTCCGCGCTCAGCGGACACCGCCCCGAAAGACTGCCCGTCTGGTTCATGCGCCAGGCCGGCCGGTCGCTGCCCGAGTACCGCGCCATCCGCGAGGGGACCACCATCCTCGAGGCCTGCCTCATCCCCGAGCTGGCTGCCGAGATCACCCTGCAGCCGGTGCGGCGGCACCATGTGGACGCCGCCATCCTGTTCTCAGACATCATGACGCCTCTGGTCCTTGCGGGGGTGGAGGTGGAGATCCACTCCGGCGTGGGCCCCGTGATCGACAAGCCCGTGCGCACGGCCGCCGACGTGGAACGCGTCACCCGGCACGCGCTCATCGAAACCACCCCCATCACGGAGGCGGTGCGCCTGGTGGTGGCCGAGCTGGGGGAGGCCACCCCGCTGATCGGCTTCGCGGGTGCGCCGTTCACCCTGGCCGCCTACCTGGTCGAGGGTCGCGGCTCCCGCGACCACCTCGCGGCGCGGGCGATGATGCACGCGGATCCGCGTTCCTGGCATCGGCTGCTCGCCTGGTGCGCGGACCTGTCGGGCCAGTTCCTGGGCGTCCAGGTGGATGCCGGGGCGCGCGCGGTGCAGCTGTTCGAC
This sequence comes from Arachnia sp., assembly GCA_035467795.1. Lineage (GTDB taxonomy): Bacteria > Actinomycetota > Actinomycetes > Propionibacteriales > Propionibacteriaceae > Arachnia. Next base: position 3,832 of record DATITN010000197.1, read on the forward strand.
TCCTGGGCAGGTGCGCTGACCCGCGCCGACTACGTCCGGCACGTCGCCCCCCACTCGGCGGCGGTCCTGCAATCGGTGGAGGGGCGCGTTCCGCGAATCCACTTCGGCACCGGGACCAGGCACATCCTCCCCGACATGGCCGCGTGCGGCGTCGAGGCGATGGGCATCGACTACCGCACCCCCCTCGACGAGGCCGCCGCGCTGCTCCCCGGGCTCCCGCTGCAGGGCAACATCGATCCGGCCCTGCTGGCCGCCGGCTGGCCCGCACTCGAGGCCCACGCCCGGGACGTCGTCGACCGGGGCCGTGCCGCCCCCGCCCACGTCGTCAACCTCGGACATGGGGTTCCGCCCACCACAGACCCGGGGGTGCTCACCGACCTGGTGGCCCTCCTGCACAGCCTGTGACCGCCGTCGTCGTCGGGGGCGGCCTCGCCGGCGTCCTGGCCGGATACCGGCTCGCCCGGCAGGGCCGTCGGGTCACCGTCCTTGAGGCGTCGACGCGGCTCGGCGGGATGCTGTCGGGCATCGACATCGGCGGGGTGCGGGTGGACTCGGGCGCGGAGGCCTACGCCGTGCGCGGCGGCGTGGGGAGAGCCCTGTGCGAGGAACTGGGGTTGGAGGTGGCCGGCCCCGCCGGGCAGCCGCACATCTGGCGCCCCGATGGCGTCTGGCCGATGGCGGAGGGGGTGCTCGGGATCCCCTCGACGCTGGAGGACCCCGCACTCGGCGCACTGACCCCCCAGGACCTGGCGCGGCTCAGGCAGGACGCCGACCTGCCCGCGGAGGTGGGGGCCGACGCGGTCACCGTCGGCGAACTTGTGCGGGCCCGGCTCGGCGAAGGCGCCCTCGCCACCCTGGTGGCGCCCGTGGCGCACGGGGTCTACTCGCTGTCTCCCGATCGGATGCCGCTGGCCGCCTTCGCCCCGGGCCTGCTGCAGGCGCTGGCCGAGGAGGGGACCCTGCTGGGTGCGGTCGCCGCGGTCCGACGCCCCGGAGTGGCGGCCGTCGAGCAGCCGGTGGGCGGCATGTTCCGGCTCATCGAGGCCCTCGAGCGGGCGATTGTCGCGGCAGGCGGAGAGATCCGGCTGGCCTCGCCCGCGGTGTCGCTGCGTCACGCCGGACACGAGTTCGCGGTAGGGCTGCCCGACGGCGAGGTGCTGCGCGCGGACCGGCTCGCACTCGCGTCGTCAGCCGCCTCCGCCTGCTCGCTGCTCGCCCGGATCGGGGTGGAGCTCACGCCTCCGCCCGTCGCGACGGCGAGGCTGGCGGTGCTCGGCGTGACCCATCCTGCGCTGGCCGAGGGGCCGGTCGGCTCGGGGCTCCTCGTGGGAGAGCGAGACGACGCCATCCACGCCAAGGCGCTGACCCACTACTCGCTCAAGTGGCCGTGGGCCCGGCGCGAGGGGCAGGAGCTCCTTCGCCTGTCCTATCCCGAGCAGCTCATCCCCACGAGGGCCGAGGCTTTGGGGGACGCGTCCAGGTTCCTCGGGATGGACCTGGACGACGGCGACGTGACCGGCTTCGCGTCGGTGTCCTGGGAGGCCATGCCCACCCGGATGGAGCACGCCACCCGCCAGTACTACCTGGAGACCGTCGAGGCGGCAGGCGTGGACCTGGTGGGTGCGTGGCTGGACGGCAACGGGATCGCCTCCGTGATCGCCGGCTGTGATCGGCTCAGCCGATGAGGCTCCGCCTCGGCACGCGTGGCTCCGCACTGGCGGTGGCGCAGTCCGAGCAGGTGGCAGATTCGCTGCGCGCGCTCGGCCACGACGTGGTCCTCGTACGGATCAGGACCGGCGGCGATGTCGAGCAGGGGTCCCTGACCCGCCTCGGGTCCCTGGGAGTGTTCGCGGCGGAGCTGCGCACGGCGCTCCTGGAGGGTCGCTGTGACTTCGCCGTCCACTCGCTCAAGGACCTGCCCACGGCGGCCGTCCACGGGCTCGTCATCGCCTCGGTGCCTCGGCGCGCCGATGCGCGCGACGCGCTCTGCGCCCGCAACGACCTGACGCTGGCCGGCCTGCCGGCGGGCGCCACCGTCGGGACGGGTTCCCCGAGGCGAGTGGCCCAGTTGCGCGCGCTGCGCCCGGACCTGCGCTTCGTGGACGTGCGGGGCAACGTCGGCACCCGACTGGCGCGGGTGGCCGACGGGGACCTCGACGCCGTCGTCCTGGCCGCCGCGGGCTTGGAGCGGCTGGGCCTCACCGCCCACATCACGGATGTGCTGGACATCCTCCCCGCACCCGGCCAGGGCGCCTTGGCGTTGGAGTGCCGTGCGGACAGCCCTGCTCTGGTGGCCGAGCTGGCCGCGCTCGAGGACCCCGCGACCCGTGAGGCCGTGGACGCCGAGCGGGCCGTCCTGGCGGGCCTGGGCGGTGGTTGCGCGGCGCCGATCGCGGCATGGGGGCGCGACGGGGAGCTCACGGCCGGCGTCTTCGCCGTCGACGGCTCCACCGCCACCCGGACGACGGTGCAGCTCGGCCCGGGGGCGGGGGAGAGAGCGGCGGAGGAGCTCATGGGGCGCGGCGCGGCCGAGGTGGCGGACCTGGGCGCGAGCCACCCGTCGAGGCTTCACGAGCTGCACGACGACACCTCGCTCTGGCGAGGCGATGCGGTGCTCGCGGGGCTGAGGATCCTGCTGACGCAGGCAGACGGGCCCCTCGCGGACGGGATGCGGGCAGCCGGCGCGGAGGTGGTGGCCCAGCCCGTGCAGCGGCGGGTGACCCTCCGCGCGGAGGCGTGGCCGGATGAGACTGACTGGGTGGCGTTCACGTCGGCGGCGACGCTTGAGGTGATGGCGGAGCTCGGACTGAGCGTTCCTCCGGGCGCCAGGGTGGCGGCCGTGGGGCCGCGGACGGCGTCGGCGGCCGAGGCGGCAGGCTTGGAGGTGGCACTGGTGCCGGAGGGTGAATCGAGCGCGGCGGCCCTGGCGCGGGCCTGGCCCGAGGGCGGCGGCCGGGTGGTGATTCCCGGCTCTGCCCTCTCGTCGACCGTGCTCGAGGATGCTCTGAGGGCCAAGGGCTACGCCGTCGAGATGGTGCCCCTGTACACGATGGAGCCCCTCGGCGAGCTGCCGGGACGCCTCGTCGGGGAGTGGCGCGAGGGACTCTTCGA
>DATITN010000198.1:0-4916 GCA_035467795.1 Arachnia sp.
CGTCCGATGCAGACTTCCGGTACCTACTCGACGCCGCTCGCTGACGACTACAGCCTTTCCACCCCGTCGGGTACCACACCTCGGCGCGAGTCCTCGCTGGGGAACGCCACGTTCGTGCCGCCGCAGTCCCAGACCGCGGACCTCACCCGCGAAGGTGGGGATCCGTGGCGGGAGGGGCTCCGATGAGCTCCCTGCACGTCAATCCCAACGCCACGGCTGGTGACCCCTACGGGAGCGGCTACCGCGATCCGTCGCTGGGAGCAGCACCTCTGGGGAGAGACCCTGAGGAGGTCGAAGACGAAGCGAGCTACGCGCGCTACAGGGCTGAGGACCGCTCGCTCGGCGAGATCGCCGGGGACCTGTTCGACAACGCCACCACGCTGATCCGTCAGGAAGTGGAGCTCGCGAAGGTCGAGGCGAAGCAGTCCGCTTTCAAGGCGGGCAAGGGAGTCGGCATGTACGTCGGCGCCGGCGTCACCGCGCTCCTGGGGCTTATTGCCCTCACCCTTGCGCTCTGGTGGGGCCTCGCCGTCCTGATCGGCACAAGACAAGACCCTGAACTCGGATGGAGCGGCTTGATCGTCGCCGTCATCTGGCTCGCCATCGCCGCCATGCTGGCCGCGGCGGGGAAGAACGAGTTCACCAATATGCGCGGCCTGGATCGGACCGCTGACACCGTCAACAAGATCCCGAACGCCGTCACCGGCAATGAGGAGAAGAACCGATGAGCAACAACCCGGAAGAGATCCGTCGCGACATTGAGCGCACCCGCGCCGAGCTGAGTGAGAACGTCAACGCTCTCGGTGACAGCGCCAAGCCGAGCAACGTCGTGCGCGAGCAGGTCGACAACGTCAAGGACAGCGTCCTCGGCATCAAGGAGCGCATCTTCGGCTCCGACACCAACCCCTACGACGACGGTGCCGTTGGTGCTGTCGCGGACGCGGCCGGCGAGGCAGTCGGCGATGCCCGTGACGCGGTCGTCGGCGCACCCCGTCAGGTGAAGACCGCCACCCGGGGCAACCCGATCGCAGCGGGCTTAATCGCCGCCGGCCTCGGGGCCCTCATCGGCGGGCTGATCCCCGCCTCAAAGATGGAGAAGGAAGGCGCCACGCAGCTCAAGGACGCCGCCGAGCCGGCGCTTGAGCAACTCGAGGAGATGGCCATCGAGGCCAAGGACCACCTCCAGCCCCGAGCTCAGGAAGCGGTAGAGAACGTCAAGGGCGTCGCCCAGGAAGCCGGGGACAACATCATGGCCGATGCGCAGGTGGCGAAGGACGAAGTCACCCAACAGTCCCCAGTGGTCCGCGGAGACCGTCAAGACCGACGCCCAGGACAAGGCCGACGACACCCGCGCCGAAGTCGACCAGGCCCGCAACCTCTGACAGAAGCACAGGGGCCCGACCCGGAATTGATCCGAGTCGGGCCCTTCGCACTCTCCATTGAGAAGCCCCGCGTCACAGATCAGATGTCACCTACTAGTGCAGCAGTCCCCATCCCTGCACTCGTTTCTCTGTGGCGTGGCCGGGTCGGGCGTGTGCCGACAGGGCGGCTCTGGTCTCAGTCTGTTCACGCGGGAGGCCAGTCTGGTGATCCTCGTGTTGGGCATCCCGACGCGCAGCCGCCCTGCCGACCCCCACCCTCGCGGGATCTCAAAGTCCCGCCGGGTGCAGCGATCCGGCTTCTCGGCCGCCCGGCTAGGGGGCGGATCTGGTGTCGACTACGCCACCAGATCCACCGCACAAGCAGCCGGGTCTCGTGACCCCGAGGGTGTCGCTCACAAATCCCGCTCACAAACGGATGAACTCCCTTTGGACGGCAACAGATGCCCGGCGCCGGGACGTCGCCTCCCCTGTGGGCGGATCGGCAGATCGGTGGCGCCGGTAGTGTCGGCGCGTGAGTGGATCCGTGATCATCCTGACCGGGCCACCCGGTGCAGGGAGAGTCGACGGTCGCGCGGCGGGTCGCCTCCGGAATCGACCGGGGGGTCCATCTCCACACCGACGACTTCGGGCGGGCGATCGTGTCTGGGTCGATTCCGCCGTACCTGCCCGCCGCTGACGATCAGAACCACACGGTGATGGACGTCATCGCCGCTGCGCCCTACGGGTGCGCGCGCGGGGGCTTCGCCGCCATCGTCGACGGTGTGATCGGCCCTTGGATGCTGCTCCACTTTCGGCCATGGCGCGACATGTACCCCGAGACCCCGGTCCACTACATCGTGTTGCGCCCAGACGGGGACACGACCCTTGCGCGCGCGCACGATCCCGCACCGCAGGCGGCACCCTGACGGACCTGGCCGCGATCCTGGCCAAGCAATGTCGAGCGCGGCAAGATTCTCATCACTCAGGTTGTGGCGTGCCAACGCCGAGGCCAGACAGATGGTTGCCGACCCGGACTTCAACGCGATGTCGGCCAAGTCGTCATCGGCGACGACCGTGGCCTTGCCGTAGCTCCCGTGTCCGATCTCAACGATGGCCCGCTCCCGCTCCCGCCACATCGGTGAAGGCAATCCTGCACAGGTCCAGGGCATCTGCAGTGAATCGCCTCCGAAAGTCAGGCAGTCCGACAGCCCGCCCGACGGATGGTTTTGCCGCGAGCCGTGGCCCTCGACCTCAGTCCGGCGTCTGCGTGGACTCCCGACGGGTCTTCTCAGGGTGGAGGGTGCGTTCCTCGGACTCCTCCAGGATCGCTCGCGCCTGAGCCTCAGGGTCGTCGCTGCCTGCGGCCAGCTCCTCGGGAAGTAGCTGTTCGCGTCCCTCGATCAGTCGGTCGTCCGGTGACTCGGTCATGGTGTGAAGACTAACCCCCGGCGCTGCCATGAGGCGGACCTCGGGCTCGCACCCACAGGAGCGGCGGACGATGAGCTCCATCGGGAACGTCTCGTGGGCGGCGGGGCGCGGGTGGACCACCAGGTCGATCGCCGCGGCGGCCATCGTCGTAACCGGTTGGCGGACGGTGGTCAGCGGGGGGGCCGTGAACCGGGTCTCCTCGGTGCCGTCGAAGCTCACGACGGCAACGTCCTCGGGCACCCGCAGGTTGAGCTGGCCAGCCGCCGTGAGCAGGCCGATCGCCTGAAGGTCGGAGCTCGCGACCACTGCCGTCGGCCTGTCGTCCCCGCGCAGGAGGTCGAGCCCGGCCCGGTAGCCGCCGTCGCGCGTGAAGGCGGTCCGCGACACCTCGCCGGGCTGACGCCCGTGGTCGGTGTGAGCCTGCCGCCAGCCGGCCTCGCGGCCGTCCGTGTCGGGCTCCACGTCGTCGCCGATGACCAGGGCGACGCTCTGGTGGTGGTGCACGCTCAGGAGGTGCCCGACCGCCATTGCCATCCCTTCGGCGGCATCCGGGCCGACGGTGGCGTAGCCCGGGACGGCGGCGGCCGCGTCGATGACCACCACGGGCTGGTTGGCGCTGCGGCGGCGCAGCTCCTCGAGCCGACCCATGGCCGTAGCCCGGGCGACGATCAACCCGTCGATCTGGCGGTCGCAAAGGTCAAGCATCGAGCGGAGGGGGGCGTCGGGTCCGGGCCCGCCGGCGGTCATCAGCAGGGCATAGCCCAGGTCGGCCGCCGCCTGCTGCAGCTCTCGGGTGTACTCGGCGAAGAACGGGTTGGTGGTGTCGCCGACCACCAGGCCCAGCGTCTTGGTGCTGCCCATCGAGAGGGCGCGGGCGGTCCGGTTCGGCCGGTACCCGAGGTGCTCGACGGCGTCGAGCACGCGCTGCTTCGTGGCCTCCGACACCGTCTTGGGCCCCCCGTTGACCACGAAACTGACCACCGCCGTGCTGACCCCTGCGTAGCGCGCGACGTCGCTCCGGGTCACGGCGCGAGGCCTGCGGGGCGAGGTGGGCTCCGAGGTCACCGGCAACCTCCCTGTCTGGGGCGGCGGTGGCGCGGGCTGGCCGATCACCGCCGGATTGGCGTTGCGGGCCATCCTAGGGCAGCTTGCATGCTGTTTGGTTACCCGGGTAACTTTGGGCTTACCGCGTCGCCGCGGCCCTGCGCATCAGCACCCAATCACGCATTCAGTCGAAAGGACTGCACCCTCATGAAAATCGGTGTCATCGGAACCGGCCAGTTCGCCCGGAGCTTCATCAGCCTCTGGCAGTTGCACCCAGCCGTGGAGGAGGTCTACGTCACCGACCTCGTCCCCGAGCGGGCCGCGCAGCACGTCGAGCAGCACGGCCTGGCCGGGAGCTTCGCGGATGTCGACGAGCTGCTGGCCTCCGACGTGGACTCGGTGGCCATCATGACGCAGCGGTGGAGCCACGGCGAGCTGGCCCTCAAGGCGCTCGAGGCGGGCAAGAACGTCTACTCGGCGGTGCCGATGGCCATCAGCGCAGAGGAGATCGCCGCCATCGTGGCCAAGGTCGAGGAGACCGGCCTGATCTACATGATGGGGGAGACCAGCTACTACAACCCCGCGGTGATCTACGCACGCAAGCGGATCGCCGACGGTGAGTTCGGCCGCGTCTTCTACTCCGAGGGCGACTACGTCCACGACATGGACAACGGCTTCTCCGCCGCCTACCAGTTCAGCGGCGGGGAGGACTGGAAGCCCACCGCGAGCTTCCCGCCCATGCTCTACCCGACCCACGCCATCGGCGGGGTCCTCGGGGCGCTGCCCACCTACGCCACCACGGTGTCGTGCCTCGGCATCGTCGACCGCGGGACCGACGGCATCTTCGACAAGTCCATCTCCCGCTGGGACAACGACTTCTCCAACATGACCGCGCTGTTCGAGCTCGCCGACGGCGGCGCGATGCGCACCAACGAGTTCCGCCGGGTGGGCTACTGGAAGGGCCACGAGTCCCGCTTCCGCTTCTACGGCACCGAGGAGGTCTTCGAGCAGTCCGGCGACGGCGCCACCCTGAGTGTCAAGACCGAGGGTGACGACTACGCCAAGGGCGAGACCCTCGACGTG
>DATITN010000199.1:0-2668 GCA_035467795.1 Arachnia sp.
GGGGCGGTGGCCTGAGGGAAGAGGCTGAGGGCGCGGCCCATCACGATGTCGACCTGCATGGGGGTCAGCCGGTTGCCGTGGCCCGCAATGGCGCGGAGGGCGTCGCGCTCGCCGACGATGCGGATCCCGTTGACGGTCGCGTCGAGGCCGCTGCGTCCCGCCAGGACGACGAGGGGGTGCACCTCGCCGGGCGCGAGACCAGCCTCCGCGAGATCGGCCTGCGTGACGTCGACCAGATCGTTGAGCCTGAGCAGCTCATCGGTGACGTCGTCGTCGCCGCGCAGGACCCGGCCGTTGTCGATGCCGACCTCCTTCCAGGCCTTCGTGTCGACGATGAAGACGCCGCCAGGGCCCACGACGACGAGGTCGACCTGAGCGCGTCGGGTGCCAGGCCAGTGGCGGTCGGGCAGGAGGAAGTAGCCGAGCCCGGAGAGGGGAGCGAGGGTGCGCGCGGTCTGACGCTCAGTGGTCTCCGCGATCCCGAAGCGGCCCGCTGCCGCGCGGGCCTCGGCGGCGGCCTTGGCGTAGGCGTCGGCGAGGGCGAGCTGGCGTCGGGACTCGGCGCCGGCGGAGTCACCGGCGACCATGCGGGGTCCCTGCGGTGTCGCGGCGCTGGATCACGTGAGGCCTTTGGTGCTGGGTGGGGCTGGTTGAGCGCCCTCATTATTGCAGTGGCCTCGTGCGACGGGTCAGTCAGGCAGCGGCAGTCACAGTTCGCGGCGCTCGAAGACCTTCACGGCCGCCCACACCAGGACCACGGCCAGGGCCGCCGTCGTGAGGGCGGGCCACAGGAGGTCGACCTCGACGTCCGCCCCGAGCGCGACCGGGGCGTTGATCATCCCCGCGGGCGTCCAGCGGAGCATCGGGCCCCAGATCCCCGACAGCATGAGCAGGAAGAAGAAGCCCAGGCCGATGCCTGCCGCGCCTGCGCCCGAGTCCACCGCGGCGGAGCCCAGCAGCACCACCGCCACCAACAGGAGTGCGAACAGCAGCCACGCCGCCGTCGCCGCGAGCAGCGGGCCGAACGGTGCGTCCGGGAACCAGATGAGCGTCACCCCCCAGGTCACCAGCATCCCGACCAGGGTGGCGCCGATCAGCAGGATCGCCGTCGAGACGAACTTCGAGAGCACAAAGCCCGCGCGCGACACGGGCTTGGTGAGCACCATGATCGCGGTGCCCGCGCGCTTCTCACCCGAGATGACGCTGCCCATCATGATGATGAGGGCGAAGGCGACGATCTGGCTGAGGTTCTTGGTCCACTGGGCGTAGGAGTCCACCCAGGTGGGGTCCGGCATCACGCCCGCGAAGATGTCGCCGCCCAGGGTGGCGAGCAGCTCGGCGGTGTAGGCGGCCGTCGGGGGTCCGGTGACGGCAGAGAAAAGCAGGATCCCTGGCAGCACGAAGATCCGCCACGTCCGGACGATCTCGCGCAGGTCCTTGGACAGGAACGCTCGGAAGCTCATCGGTTCGCCCCCACAAGGCCCACGAACACGTCCTCCAGTGAGACCTCGAGCTCGTCGAAGCGGCGCAGCCCCAGCCCCAGCCCGGCCACAATCCCTGGCGATGCCTGCCGCGCGGCCGCGAGATCGCTGACCACGACGTCGATCGCCTGCCCGTCTCCGGACACCGGGGTGTGCCGGACGCACCACGGCTCGGCCGCGACAGCCGCGGTGAGCGCCTCAATGCCGTTGGTGACCGCGATCCGGACCGTCGTCGAACCGCCGTGGGAGCGGCGAAGGTCAGCGACCGTGCCCTGGACGACGAGCCGGCCTCGGTCGAGGACAGCCACCTGGTCGCAGATCCGCTCCACGTCGCCGAGCAGGTGGCTGGAGAACAGGACGGTGGTGCGCCCACGGAGCGATGCGATCATCTGGAGCACCTCCGCGCGGCCGAGAGGGTCCAGGGCGGAGGTGGGCTCGTCGAGGATCAGCAGGTCCGGGGCATTGATGAGGGCCTGCGCGATCCCGAGGCGCTGCTTCATGCCGCGCGAGTAGCCGCCCACCGGATTCTTGTTGCCGGCCAGGCCGGCCATCTCAAGGAGGGCGTCGGCGCGCTCGGTGAGGGTCGGCTCGGCGATCCCGAAGAGCGACCCGGCGAACCGGACGAACTCCGCGCCCGTCATCCACGGGTAGAAGCCCGGCACGTCCGGCAGGAACCCGACGCGGGCGTGGATGGCGTCTCGGCCGGACTCGGTGTCGTGGCCGAAGATGGTGGCGCCGCCCGAGGTGGGGCGCGCCAAGCCCAGCAGGATGCGCAGCATCGTGGTCTTGCCTGCACCGTTGGGGCCCAGGAAGCCGAACACCGAGCCCTCCGGCACCGTCAGGGAGACGCCGTCGAGGGCGCGGACTTCGCCGTACTGCTTGGTGAGGCCTTGGGTCTCAACCACGTTCACTTGGGGTCCTTGTCCTCGCGCTGGCCGTAGAGGAGGTCGGCGGTGTCGGCGGCGGTGCGGCCCGCCGCGTGGCGGGCACCGGGCAGCGCCTCCGGCTGGGCAGCAGCTACGGCGTACTTGGCTTCGCTGCGCCGCACCAGGAGGAAGGTGATCGGGCCGAGGATCTGCACGAAGAGGATGAGCAAGAGCCAGACCCACTTGTTGGGCCGGGGCATCTGCGCGTCGGGCGTTCGGGCCCAGGCGACGACGCCCACGATGAGGAGCGCCAGCTCGATG
>DATITN010000200.1:0-7407 GCA_035467795.1 Arachnia sp.
TCTTCGCCGCCGTGTAGTCCTCCCAGCGGCCGAGCGACTCGAGGTCCATCGGCGACAGCTTCCACTGCCGCACCGGGTCGATCTGGCGGATCGCGAACCTCGTGCGCTGTTCCCGCTGCGCCACCGAGAACCACAGCTTCGTCACCGTGATGCCCGACTCGATCAACATCTGCTCGAACAGGGGAGCCTGCCGGATGAAGCTCTCGTACTCCTCGTCGGAACAGAACCCCATCACCCGCTCGACGCCCGCCCGGTTGTACCAGGAGCGGTCGAAGAGGACGATCTCGCCCGCCGTCGGGAGGTGCTGCACGTAGCGCTGGAAGTACCACTGGCCCTTCTCCCGCTCCGTCGGCGCAGCGAGCGCGACGACACGCGCGCTGCGAGGGTTGAGATGCTCGGTGAATCGCTTGATCGCGCCACCCTTGCCCGCCGCGTCGCGCCCCTCGAAGATGATGATGTGCTTGGTGCCGGCGTCCTGGGCGGCGTACTGGAACTTGAGCAGCTCGATCTGCAGCTCCCGCTTCTCCGCTTCGTACGCGTCCCGGTCCAGGAGCTCGTCGTAAGGGTGGCGATCCCGCCAGGTCTCCACCGCGTTGCCGAGCGGGTCGATCAGGTACGGGTCCTCGCCGTGGACATCGGCGACTGCGTAGCCCTCGGAGCGCAGCTGGTCGATGTATTCGCGGAGATTCTGTTGGCTCATGGGAGTAGTTCACCATCTTCGGGTGAACGCGAGTTGAACGGGCCCAAACCGCGACTAGCCGGGTCCGGCTCACCCACAACCGAGGAGCACGCTCGTGGCGAACACCCCCCAGGATGGCGGTCTGGGAATGGCCGGATTTGGCGTCATCGGCAAGGATCGGCGCATGGTTGAGATCACATACAAGGGAAACCCCATTCACACCGTCGGCGAGCTGCCCGTGGTGGGCTCCGCGGCACCCGGCTTCGAGCTGACCGGCACAGACCTCTCTCCGGTGTCGCTGTCGGACTTCGCCGGCAGCAACCTGGTGCTCAACATCTTCCACTCCCTGGACACCGGCACGTGCGCGCTCAGCGTGCGGGCGTTCAACGAACGGGCGGCCAACCTGGAGGGCACCACCGTGCTCTGCGTGTCGAAGGACCTGCCGTTCGCGCTCAAGCGCTTCTGCGGTGCCGAGGGCATCGAGAACGTGCTGGTGGCCTCGGACTTCCGCTCGGACTTCGGGGGCGCCTACGGGGTCACCTACACCGACGGCCCCATCCGCGGCCTGCTGGCGCGCTCGGTCGTCGTCGTCGACGGCGAAGGAACGGTGGTCTACACCGAGCAGGTGTCCGAGACCTCGCACGAGCCGGACTACGACGCCGCCCTGGCCGCCCTCAGCTGATCCGCTCCACCAACTCCCCGGGGGCCTCCGCCTCCGGGGAGTTGCCTGTCCGGCGGGCCGCGAGTCCACGCAGCGGCTTGAGGAGGTCGTCTGCACTGCGCGCCACCCCCACCGGTCGCGAGGCCCTCACCATGGTCCAGGTCCCGGCCCAGATCGCCACCACCCCGACGGTGGAACCCGGGTAGGCCGGGTGGAGGACCGTGCCGTGGTTCCACACCAGCATTGCGCCGGCGATCATCAGCACGTAGCTCAGCAGTGCGAGGTAGCGGTCCTGTGAGGTGCCGAGCGGCGGGATCAGCCGGTATTCCACGAGCCCGATGAGCGGCACCAGGACCAGTATCAGCACCACCCCGACCCCTAGCACCGTGGCCTGGGCCAGGAGCACGGGCGCCGCCACCGGCAGCGCCGTGGCCGCCAGCAGAAGCGCGGCCCCGCCGATGAGCAGGCACGGCACGTGCCACAGGTACACCGTCATCATGAGCGCGCTCAGCCCGGTGAGCCTCGCTTCGGCCCGCGGCGCGAGGTCGGCGAACACCCGTGACCGCTCCACGAGCCCGAGACCCGCCACCTGGGCAACTCCCAACAGCGCCATCGCCAGCGTGGGGGGAAGGTGGTTGGCCCGGGGGGCGTTGGCGAAGCCGACCGCCGAGGCCGGGTAGCCGAAGAAGGCGATCAGCACCGCGATCGCGCCGGCCGCGGCCAGCAGGAGTGCCCAGGTGCGGCGCGCCGGCCCGTCCCTGAACCAGCCACGCTGGTACCCGATGCCCATCTGATGGCAGAGCGGCCACACGAGGAACATGTTGATCTGGCCGATGTCGTTGCGGCCGAAGCCGATCCACGCGCGGTCCACCATGATGATGCCCAGCAGCATCGCGACGATCACCCACGCCCCGAACCGGTCGTGGAGCATCACCATGAACGGAGCGAACAGGACGATCACGAGATAGACCGAGATGAACCACAGCAGGAACATCAAGGAGCGGCTGAGCTCCGCGGCCAGCGTCGGAAAACCCACCCAGGCGGCCACGGTGGCGATCACCGCGAACACCGTCACGAACAGTGTCAGCCCTCCGGTGAGCCGTCGGCCCCGGTTGGCGAGATAGTGCGAGAACCCGGTGCCCCGCCGTCGCATCTTGTCCACGATGAGCGCGTTGGCGAAGCCGCCGCAGGCGAAGAACAGCGGCATGGACATCAGCAGCCACGACAGCCCCCACACCCAGATGGGCGGCGCCCATAGCTCCGCCTGCAGAGCGCCGTCGGGCCCCACTGAGGCCTGGAAGATGAGTCCGTGGAAGAGGACGACGACGAACACCGAGAGAGCGCGCGCGACGTCGATGGTGGTGTTACGCGCCGGCTCGTTGTGCACAGGAGAATGATGCCAGCCCGCGCGCGGCTCCCCCCTTACCTGAGGACGGGGCGGACGTGCAGGCCCACGTCGGGGTCCACGAGTGCCTCCTGCGCGGCCGGGATCCCGTCCGCCAGCAGCTCCGCGTCAACGGCGAGCGACCGCTTCACCAGGGCGAGCGCGATGGGGCCGAGTTCATGATGGCGGGCTGAGGAGCCCACCACACCCACGACCCGGCCGGCCAGCTCGACCGCTGCGCCCCTCTCCGGCAGCGCGGACATGGTCCCGTCGAGGTGCAGCAGCACGAGGCGGCGCGGGGGCCTGCCCAGTGTGTGGACACGGGCCACGGTCTCCTGGCCGCGGTAGCACCCCTTGTTGAGGTGCGTACCCACCAGCCCGATCTCGTTGGGGATGGTCTTGAAGTCGGTGTCGACGAAGATCCGGGGAACGCCGGCGGCGATCCGCATGGCCTCGAGCGCCCAGGTGCCGACGGTTCCGGCGAGCTCAGCCTCCGCAGGGAGGAACACCTCGGACCCGCCCAGCTCGGAGTCGCGCGCCCGCCACGAGGGGTCCACGGGAACCCGATGCCCCACCCAGGCCAGACGCAGGTCCGGGCGGGCGGTCACCTCCACGCGCATCGCGAAGCGCATCTTCTCCAGGAAGGCGATCAGCTCGGCGGCGCGGCCCGGCTCGGTCCACGCGAGGAACGAGGCGCCGTCGTCGACTCCGTGCAGGACGTGCTCGATGTGCCCCGTGGGCGACAGGATCAGCGCCGTCGTGGCCTCGCCGGGCGGCAGGGCACTGAGGTGTTGGGTGGTGAGCGAGTGCAGCCATCCGAGCCTGTCCGGCCCGCTGATCTGAAGAATCTCGCGGTTGTGGAGGTCCACCACCCCATCCCCGGCCTCCAGCGCGCGCGCCTCGGCGACCGGGTTGCCGAAGTGCCAGGCGAGGCCGGCGTCCACGCCGGACTCGAGCATCACGGGCATGTCAGGTCCGCTTCAGTCTGGCCCACATGTGGGGGCGCAACTCGTGCTCGGTGGTGGCGCGGTCAAGCGCGTACATCAGGTCACCCTCCACCTTGCCGTACAGACGCTGGCCCGCGGAATGCGAGACGGTGGCCGACTCTGTGCGGACCACTGCGTCGGTCATCAGGTCGATGCGGGTGACCTGGATCTTGCCGACGAGAACCTCGGTCCAGCCGTCGGCGCTGGTCAGCACCACCTCCAGGGAGGCATCCTTCTTAGGGCGCCAGAAGCCGGTTTCCATGCTCATCGGCACCTGATCGGCCCCTTCGCTGCCGAGCAGGAAGGTCTGGGAGGCGTAGTACAGGTACTCGCCGCCGTTGTGGTTGAACTCGATGCGCTGCTCGAACTCGAACCCGTTCCCGTCGTGGTCCGTGCCGTTGCCGGTGCCCTCCCACCGGCCCACCAGCCAGCCCAGCGCAGTCAGGGCAGGGTTGAGGCCCTCAGGCACCTCGATGTCAATGTTCACAACTCATCTCCTCGCAGCTGTCTCCACAGCCCTCGCAGGGTCACGCCCAGCGCGACGAGCGCACCGACGCCCAGCGCGACGGTGGCGACAATCAGCACCCACACCAGGACCGCGGCCATGCGGGCCAGTATACGAACCGGCCACAATGGGGCCATGCGCGTGGTGGTGACGAAGGTTCTCGAGGCGGCCGTCGAGGTGGGCGACGAGGTGGTCGCGCGGCTGGACCGGCCCGGGCTGCTGGTGCTGGCCGGTGTCGGGCATGACGATGCCGACGCCGACGCGGCGGCCCTCGCGCGCAAACTGTGGGGCCTGCGGATCCTCGACGGCGAGGCCTCCGCCAGCGACACCGGGGCCCCCTTCCTCGTGGTCAGCCAGTTCACCCTCTACGCCTCCACCCGCAAGGGGCGTCGTCCCTCCTGGAGCGGGGCCGCCCCCGGCCAGGTGAGCGAGCCCCTCGTCGAGGAGTTGTGCCGGCAACTGGAGCTGCTCGGGGCGACAGTGTCGCGGGGACGCTTCGGCGCCCACATGCGCGTCTCCTCGGTCAACGACGGGCCGGTGACGATCCTGATCGACACGCACAACTGGGCCTGAGGGTCAGGCCGGGCTGAGGAAGTCCAGGGCGCTGATGGACACGGCGTCCATCGACGCGCTGATGCCTCCGGGAGCGGTGGACTCAAGGATGGTCAGCGTCACCCGGTCCGTGTCGGTCTCCGGGAAGCGCACCTCCTGCGGGCTTCGATCGTTGGCCGCCAGCCCCTGGTCGAAGAACGAGCCGTCGGCGAACGTCCACCGGATGGTGAGGATCCGGCGCTCGGCCAGGTAGCGGTCCGTCCAGACGGTGTTGCCGTTGACGACCCGCAGCCCCACGAGGGTGCGGACCCCGGGAAAGCGCACCGTGACGCTCTGCTCGGCACCGTCGCCGCGACACCGCCAGATCGTTTCGCTGTTGTTGTCCACCAGCGCAAGCGGGGCGTCGCGGCTGCCACCCTCGGCGCAGCGACCTTCGGCCGCGATGGCCTGGACTCCCGCCACGGCGCCGTCGTAGGGGGCGAGAACATCCGGCGAACCTGAGGGCGAGGGCATCACGGAGACAGAGGGCGGTGCGGTGGGCTCCTGACGCGGCTGCTCTTCCGGGGGAAAGACCCAGAGCCGCCCGACGGTGAAGGAGACACCCAACGCCACCACCGCCAAGCTGGCGACGGCGCGGGCGGTCCACCCGTCGCGGATGTCTGCGGGCGCGACGGCCTTCGCGGCGGCCCTGTCCGGCAGCGTGCGGTCACTGTCCTCAGCGCGCACGTCGTCGGATTCAGCGGCTGGCCGGAAGTACTCATCAGGAACCCGCTGCTCCATGGCGGCCATGCTACAAGTCGGCGCGGATAACGCCGGGAGTCCAGCGGCGTTACGATGAGCCAGTCACTCGACCGGAAGGAGGTCTCCCGCGTGAGCAACATTCTCTTCGTCTCCGAGGGGGAGCCCCCGGTGGAGCTGACACTGCTGAGCCATCACGTGACCCAGGTCACCTCCGCGGCCCAGGCGTTGGTGGAGGCGGAGGCGGTGGCAGTGGTGATGGTCGACGGCCGCACCGACCTCGCGGGGGCGCGCTCGGCCTGCCAGACCCTGGCCAAGAGCGGCGGCACGCCAGTGCTCCTGCTCGTGGCCACGTCCGGACTGGCGGTTCTGTCGCCGGACTGGGGCTTCAGCGACTTCGTCGCGGCCGGCGGCGAACCCGCAGAGCTGGACGCCCGCCTCCGCATCCTGGCCAAGGCCAACGTCGATCCCGATGTGCTGACCGCCGGCCCCATCCGCGTGGACGGCGCGGCCTACTCGGCCAGCCTCGACGGCGCACCCCTGGACCTCACCTACACCGAGTTCGAGCTGCTGCGCTACCTGATGCAACACCCCGGGCGGGTACTGTCGCGGGAGACCCTGGTCAGCCAGGTCTGGGGATACGACTACTACGGCGGCACCCGGACGGTGGACGTCCACGTGCGCCGCCTTCGGGCCAAGCTCGGCCAATACGACTACTACATCGGCACGGTGCGCAACGTGGGCTACCGGTTCGCCAGCTCGAGGGAGGGACACCGTGCTGATTAGCCTCACCACGTTGACGCCGACGATGCAGGACGCCCTGAGACGCCTCGTCGCCGCCATCACCGAGCACGACGGCATCTCGCCCCTCAACGAGTCCGGCTCGATGGGCATCGACGGCACCCGCGAGGCGGACTTCTTCTTCATGGGATCGCGCTCGGACCCGCACGGGTTCGTCGTGTGTGACGAGCGAGACGGCACGCTTCTTCTGGGCGTGCATCCCGCCCACCGCTCCGAGGGTGTCGGCGCCGCACTGTTGACGGAGGCGCTCCGGGCCCACCCGGACTCTGCCGTGTGGGCGTTCGGTACTCTGCCCGGCGGAGACTCGCTGGCGAGGCGCCTCGGGCTGTCACCGGTTCGCACGCTGCTGCGCATGGAGCGCCCCCTTCGGAGCGACGAACCGGGCGGGGACCTCCCCGAGGGCTACCGCATCGTCACCTACACCCCGGATCGGGCCGCAGCGCTCCTGGCGCTCAACGCACAGGCTTTCGCGCAGCACCCGGAGCAGGGCCGGCTCACGGCGAAGGAGTTCGAAGACCTGACGCGCCAGCCCTGGTTCGACGCCGCGGGATTCTTCGTCCTGCTGCACGGCGACGACGTGGTGGGCCTGCACTGGACCAAGCGGCACGGCGACGGCCTGGGCGAGGTCTACCTCATCGCCGTCGACAAAGCCCACGAAGGCAAGGGGTTGGGGCGCGCCCTGCTGGCGCACGGCCTCGCGCACCTGGCCGCTGGGGGCGACCATACCGTCCAGCTCTACGTGGAGGGCGATCAGGACAGGGTCGTCCGGATGTACCAGAATGCTGGCTTCCGGATCGCCCAGACCGACACCAGCTACCGCCTCGAGAGGTGAGGGACATTGAGTGAGACCCCGCTGCCCACGGACCGCTACCTGGATCGCGAGATCTCCTGGCTTCAGTTCAACGACCGCGTCCTGGACCTCGCCCGGGACCGGGACCGCGTCCCGCTGATCGAGCGGGCCAAGTTCCTGGCCATCTTCTCCTCGAACCTGGACGAGTTCTTCCTGGTCCGCATCGCAGGGCTGAAGCGTCGCATCGCCGCGGGCGTCGCCGTCCCCACCGTCACCGGGAAGATGCCGGGCGAGCTGCACTCCGAGCTTCT
>DATITN010000201.1:0-3234 GCA_035467795.1 Arachnia sp.
GACGTCCGCAACGCGGCCCTTCTCCTGATCGCCGAGCAGCCGCGCAACGGCTACCAGATCATCCAGGAGCTCGAATCCCGCAGCGGCGGGCGCTGGAAGCCCAGCCCTGGCGCCATCTACCCGGCCCTCAACCAGCTGGAGGACGAGGGGCTCATCCGCCTCATCGCCTCCGAGGCGGGGAAGGCGTACGAGATCACCGACGCTGGCCGCGCCGAGGCCGAGGCCACCGAACGTCCCGCCCCCTGGGAGCAGGACGACGACGGTGCGGCACACCCCGCGGCCGGGCTGGCGCAGGCCTACGGTCAGGCGTGGTCCGCCGTCGGCACCATTGCCCAGAGCGGCAACGAGGACCTCATCGCCCAGGCCACCGCCGAGGTGGAAGAACTCAGGCGCCGCCTCTACCAGCTGCTCGCCGAGAGCTGATCCGCCTCCAGCCGGAGGTTCGACCGGGCCTGGCGCTCCCACAGCGCCAGGCCCATCGGCGTGTTGAACACCGAATCCCGGCTCAGCATCCGCTCGACGAAACGCCGCCGACGCTCGACCCACTCGGCCTGCCCCAGCGCCGGGAGCTCGGCCCTGATCGCCTCGACGTTGCGCACGTACCGCTCCCACGGGAGCCCCAGACCGTGCAGGTCCGCGTCGGCCACCCGGCCACCGGCCTCGTCGTCGAGGTGAGGCGCGTGGTCGACGGTGACCAGGATCAACCGGCACACCTCGTCGACCTCTGAGGCTGGCCGGCCGCGAAGGAGATCTTGCGCCATCGCGGCGGAGGCGAGCTCGTCGTCAGGGCTCGAGTTGCGGTGGACCGCGTCGTGAAACCAGAAGGCCACGCGTTCAAGCCTCCCCGCACCCAGAAGGTCGAGCACCTCCAGCCCGTCACGCAGGTGCGACTGGGCGTGATAGCGACGATGCGGCTCGGCCCACCTGGCGAGGAGTTCGGCCACCACGTGGTCCGGCAGCAGGCCCTCGGCGCTCACCACGCCCGCACGGCGAAGTAGGCGACGCCGGCCCAGAGCCCTGCCCACAGCATGCTGGCGAAGGTCCCGATGATGAACAGCTCGCCCTTGCGCGAGGTCCCCGAGTCCGACGCCGTGGCCAGGTCGGCGTACCGCCCAAGACCCTTGACCGCCAGGACGATCGCGATCCCGGCCGGGAACTCCGCCACGATGCACGCGTAGACAGCCACCCGCTCCAGCATGCCGATCCACCTTCCGCCCGGAAGCTCCTTCTGGGCGGCCTCCAGGCCGAGGCTGGCCCGGGTCTGCGCCACCTCCACCTCCGACGACGACGCGGACGCCTTGTCGATCCGCCTCAGCAGTGCCCGGACGACGGGGTTGCCGAGCAGGGCGAGTAAGCCCGCGAGCAGCACGGTCGCGGCCTTCAGCACCAGCCCCCAGTCCATGCGCGACACCATACTCAGCTAGGGCCCCAGGAACGCGAGGGGGACGACGGCGATGCCGTCCGGCCGCCGATAGGCGTGCTCTCCGGTGTACACCACCACTGGTTGGGACGACTTAGGGCTGAACGACCGTCTAACTAACATCCTGACAGCCATCTACCTAACATGTGGACATCCATCCGCTCACACATCTCCGCCCAGGCAGGATGCCGCCTGAGCACCTGAAGGTCTTCTCTGCATTCTTGGCATATGAAGGTAGTCTCTACATATGACGAGGATGAAGCGTGAGTCGGTCGCAGCGCTCCTGGTGGACATTGTGGCCTCGCGCTCCTCACCGAGAATCGCGCTGCACGCCGACGTCCTCCGTGCGGTGGCGGGCGTCAACGCCGCCGTCGAACCGCTGCACGAACTTCGCCCCACCGTCGGCGACGAGCTCCAGGGTGTCTACCCCACCCTGGGCGCCGCCGTGACCGCAGGGCTCAGCCTCAGGCTCGCCCTCGCGCCTCGGTGGGACGCGCGCTGCGGCCTCGGGGGCGGCCAGGTGGTCGTCGTCGACGAGGCACGCGGGATCCAGGACGGCTCCGCCTGGTGGCTGGCTCGCGAGGCGATCGACTGGGTCAAGGCGCAGGCGGCCAAGCCCGGCTACGAGGCTGTACGCACCGCGATCCGCGACGAGCGGGCGGCAGCAACCCCCGTGGCCGACGCGATGTCGCGGCTTGTGGACGCCCACCTGGCTCGCCTTCGCCCGGGCGCGCTCGCCACTCTCCGGGGCATGCTGGACGGCCTGGACAATGCCGACATCGCCGAGCGCGAGGGCATCAGCGAGTCGGCCAACTCGCAACGCGTGCGCAACAACGACCTGCGCCCGCTGATGGACGCCATCCTCGCACTCGGCCAGCTCCCCTAGCCGACGGAGGGCGGAACCAGCTCGCCCAGGAGGGTACGCACGCGGGCGTCGATGTCGTCGCGGACCAGAGTCATGCGCTCCTCGCCCTCGATGCCACGCAGGGACGGCTCGTCCGTCAGCCACGTCTCGATGGTGCCGCGCATGCCCTCGACGGGCTCAACCACCGCCTCGCCGCCCACGAGCACCACCCTGTCGACGCTGCGCAGGATCTCGGGGTCGATCGCCTTCGGCTGCTCACCGTCGAACGTGGCGCCCACCTGCTCGACGCTGGCGCGCGACTCCTCGTTGAGCGACGCGGCGGGCTTCGTGCCGGCCGAGTACACGTCGACAGTGTCGCCCGCGTGCAGCCTGGCGAGGGCGGCGGCCATCTGGCTCTTGCCGCCGTTCTTCACGCAGACGAAGAGGACGCTTGGCTTGGTGGTGTCCTGCTCAGGGTCGGAGGTCGATCCGTGCGTCGCATCGAGGCGGACGGCGGCGTCCTCGGCGGACTCCTCATCCGCCTTCATCCACTTCTTGCGGCCCCTCTGCACGATCAGCGGGTCCGTGGGCTTGATCGCCGACGGGTCCTTGCCCTCATAGTCGTGCAGGTCCAGGAAGAGGCGCATCGCATTGAGCCGGGCACGCTTCTTGTCGTTTGACTTGATCCGGTACCAGGGGGCGATCTCGGTGTCGGTGTGCTTGAGCATCGCCGTCTTCGCCGCCGTGTAGTCCTCCCAGCGGCCGAGCGACTCCAGGTCCATGGGTGAGAGTTTCCACTGCCGGACCGGGTCGATCTGCCGGATCGCGAAGCGCGTGCGCTGCTCCCGCTGGGCCACCGAGAACCACAGCTTCGTCACGGTGATGCCCGACTCGATCAGCATCTGCTCGAACAGGGGGGCCTGCCGGATGAAGCTCTCGTACTCCCCGTCGGTACAGAACCCCATCACCC
>DATITN010000202.1:0-10843 GCA_035467795.1 Arachnia sp.
GGTTGGCCCACGGGCACGCATAGGCCGCGACCAGCCTGTAGCGCCCAGGCTCGACGGGGTAGTCGTCGGTGCCGGGACGGGGTTCGGCCACGATGCGGGTCTCGATGTAGCGGGAGTCGCGGGTGAATTCGCGTCCCTTGACGGAGTAGACGCCGCCGGCTGAGTGTTCAGTGTGCTCTGTCATGGCCCCAGGCTAACCGCCGGTGCGCAGCCCTCGGCAGCGGTCAGCCGCGCAGCCAGGCCCGGATGGTGGTGACCCTCTGGTCCACCTCCGCCTGCGAGGCCTGCGCCAGCGGTGGCCCGCCGCACTCGCGGCGGAGGTCCGCATGGACATGGCTGTGCGGA
Organism: Arachnia sp.; assembly: GCA_035467795.1. Classification (GTDB taxonomy): domain Bacteria; phylum Actinomycetota; class Actinomycetes; order Propionibacteriales; family Propionibacteriaceae; genus Arachnia. The sequence goes on from DATITN010000202.1 coordinate 346, forward strand.
ACGCCCTTGTGCCGCGCGAACTGCGCCACCAGCGAGTTCAGCTCCTTGCGCTTCGAGGCGATCGCGCGGTGCAGAGCCACCTCGGGCTCGGCCTTCCGGTCGTCGCGTTCGCGTCGCCGGAGCTGCCGGCGCTGCCGGTCGGCGAGGAGGGCGCTGACCTGGCTGGGTTCCAGCAGTCCGGGCAGGCCGAGGTAGTCCTGCTCGTCGGCCGAGGTGGGCTCGGCGTGCATGCCGAAGGCCTGCGAGTCGAACAGGACGTGATCGAAGGTGGCGGAGGATTCCAGCGCCTCGAACTGGCCGAGCAGGTCGTCGGTGGCCGTCTCGCTGCGGTTGGCCTGCTCGATCAGCGCCTCCGTCTCGGCCCAGATGTCGACGTCGTCGCCCTTGGGCTTGCCGAGCACGTGATCGCGCTGCCGCTCGAGGGTCGCGGCGTGGGCGAGCAGCACCGGGACCGTGGGGAGGAAGACGGTGGCCACCTCGCCGCGCCGTCGGCTCCGCACGAACCGGCCGACGGCCTGCGTGAAGAACAGGGGCGTGGAGGTTGCGGTGGCGTAGACCCCGACGGCCAGCCGGGGCACGTCGACGCCCTCCGAGACCATCCGCACGGCCACCATCCACCGCTCCTCGGAGGAGGCGAACGTCTCGATCCGGGTCGTGGCCCTGGCATCGTCGGAGAGCACGACGCAGGGCTTGCTACCCGTCAGATCGTGCAGCAGCCGGGCGTAGGCGCGCGCGGTGGTCTGGTTGGTGGCGATGACGAGCCCGCCGGCATCGGGGACGTGGCGGCGGACCTCGCTGAGCCGCCTGTCCGCCGCGCGCAGCACGGCCGGGATCCACTCACCGGTGGGCGCCAGGGCGGTGCGCCAGGCGTGCGCGGTGAGGTCCTTGGTCATCGGCACACCGAGGTCCGCGCCCAGCTCGTCGCCGGACTTCGTCCGCCACCGCATCTGCCCGCCGTAGTTCATGAACATCACGGGCCGCACGACGTGGTCGGCGAGGGCCTCGGTGTAGCCGTAGGTGTAGTCGGCGCGCGACTGCTGCACGCCTGGCGCGATGTCGTCGTAGGCGACGAACGGGATGGGGTGGTCATCCGAGCGGAACGGGGTGCCCGTCAGCGCGACCCGGCGGGTGGCGTGGGTGAACGCGTAGGAGATCGACTCGCCCCAGCTCTTGGAATCGCCGGCGTGATGGATCTCGTCGAAGATGACGAGGGTCTCCTTCGAGTGGCACAACGCCTCGTAGACGTAGGAGCGGGCCGCGACCCCCGCGTACGTGACGGCCGACCCGTGGTACTCCTTCGCACGGCCCCTCCGCGACGACCCACCCAACCCCGGGTCCAGCTGGATCCCGACCCGGGCGGCGGCGTCTGCCCACTGCACCTTCAGGTGCTCGGTGGGGGTCACCACGACGATGCGGCGCACCGTCCGCGACGACAGCAGGGTGAGGGCGATCCTCAGCGCAAAAGTGGTCTTGCCTGCGCCGGGGGTGGCCACGCAGAGAAAGTCGCGGGGTTGGTCCCGCGCATACTGCTCGAGGGCCGCGGCCTGCCAGGCCCGCAGCGACGACGCGGTACCCCACGCCGCGCGTTGCGGGAAAGCGGGAGACAGGTGGTCCAGCGCGGAGGAAGACATACGGTCGGTGACTCTAGCCGCCGGGTGCACCGTGACCCAAGCCCCGACACGCCGGTCAAGGGGTCAGTCGACCCTTCCCGCGCGCAGTGACTCGTAGGCGGCGAGCGCGCGGGCGCGGCCGTCGGCCAGCGAGATGACGGGCTCGGGCCGATCGGTGAGGTCGACGCGCCAGGACAGGGGGGCGGCCGCGGCGAAGTCCCTGGCGCCGTCGGCCTCGGGGGTGAGCCAGTGCGAGCGGTAGGCGGCCCGTGGGTCGAACTTGGTGGCCTGCGTGTCGGGGTTGAAGATCCGGAAATAGGGCGACGCGTCCGGCCCGCAGCCCGCCACCCACTGCCAGTTCATCGCGTTGGAGGCCGCGTCCCAGTCGGTGAGCGTCCGCTCGAACCAGCTCAGCCCCACCCGCCAATCGACGAGAAGGTGCTTGGTCAGGTAGCTGGCGGCGATCATCCGCACCCTGTTGTGCATCCGGCCGGTGGCCCACAGCTCCCGCATGCCCGCGTCGACCATGGCCACCCCGGTGCGGCCGCGGCGCCACAGCTCGGCCGCCTCGCCGTCGCCGTCCCAGGGGAAGGATTCCCACACGGGTCGCCAGCAGCGCTCGCCGAGGGTGGGGGACTCGTGGAACAGGTCGCGGGCGAACTCGCGCCAGGCAAGCTCGGAGAGGAAGCCCTCCACGCCGGGGCGTCCCTCGTGCCAGGCCGGGAGGCACCGGTGCCAGATGGTGCGCGCGCTGATCTCGCCGACGGCCAGCGCATCGGACAGGCCTGAGGTGGCCGGGCGCCACGGGTCGTCGCGGTGCACCGGGTAGTCCTCGACGGCGCCGTCCAGGAAGTCCTCGAGCCGGTTCACGGCGGCCTCCTCCCCGGCGTCGACGTGGCCGGCCACCACATCCCAGCCGCGGCGCATCGCCGCGCGGGCCTCGGGCCAGTCCAGCGGGTCGGACGACGGCCACGAGAGGGGGGGCCGGAGCTCCGGTGACGCCACGGGTGGGCGGATGTCCAGCTGCCTGAGCGCCTTGAAGAAGGGTGAGTACACGCGGAACGTGCCGCCCGAGCCGGTCCTCACCGAGCCGCGCGGCACCAGGTCCGCCAGGGGGTGGAGGCTCAGCCGGGCGCCGGCGCCGGTGACCGCGTCGTCGAGGCCGTCGTCGGAGGCGAAGGGAAAGCCGACCGTGGTGTGGACCGATGCGGCGTCAGTGTCGCGGATGACGGAGGCCAGCACGTCCGTGGGGCGCCCCCGCCGCACGGTGAGCCTGCTGCCGTGGCGCCGGAGCTCGGCGTCCAGCGCGGGCAGGCTCAAGGCCTGCCGCTGGGCGGAGGCGGGGTGCGCGGCCGCCTCGTCGGGATCGAGGATGACGAGCGGCACAACGCTGCCCTCGGCTGCGGCGGCCACGAGGGCCGGATGATCCTCGACGCGAAGTACTCGCCTGAACCAGCAGATGGTGGTCATCGGGTATCGAAGCTCCTGTAATCGCTGCGGCCCGGGGCGCGCGAGGGACGTGGGGCGAGTGTAGTGGCGCGGGTCAGGAGAAGCGCAGGAGCTGGCCGAGGTCCTTGACTCCCAGCTCCTGGGCCAGGGCCAGGTACAGCTCGGCGCAGGCCAGGGCGTCGACCACGGCATCGTGGCCGCGGTAGTGCGGCAGCCCGGCGCGGGAGCGGAGCTTCCAGAGCCTCAGTGCGTCGCGGGGGTGGTCCTCGTCGAAGCCGAGTGCCCGGTGCCCGAGCGCCATCGTGTCGACGGCGGGCAGCTCGATGCTGACGCCGTAGAGCCGGCGCGTCGCGGCGGCCAGGAAACCCACTTCGATCGCGGCATGGTGGGCCAGCAGCACCCTGCCTGTGAGGCGTTCGAAGACGCGGTCCAGCGCCTCGGCGCTGGGGATGGCGTCGGCGAGCTCGTCGTCGGTGATCTGGTGGATGACGGCGGACTGGCCCACCTCGTGACCGGGGTTGACGTAGAAGTTGGTGGCGGTGCCGAGCGGGATGCTCAACCCCTCCACGTCGATCATCCCGACCGAGAGGATGTGGTCGGTGGCCGGGGTCAGGCCGGTGGTCTCGAAGTCGACGGCGAGGAGCGCAAGCTCGGCGATGGGCGTGCTTCGGGGCACAGGCTCGGCGCCGAGGTAGCGGCGCAGCGCGCCGTCGGGCACCTTGTCCGCGGCCCCCGCGTTGGTGCGGCGGAACGGCCACCTCATGAGATGAAGTGGGTCTGGAACGTCACGGTGAGCGCGGATTGGGCCTTGCCGACGATGGAGAAGGCGTCGCGCAGGTGGCGGCGCTCGAAGTCCGAGAGGTCCCCGGGGTCGACGTGGCTGTCGGGTTGCTCGCCGGAGGCCACCTGCCTCCCCTGGTGCTGGAGGCGCGTGTAGCCGAGGAACTCGTAGGCGTCGAGCAGGTTGTCCACCTCGGCGCCGTGCTCCGCCGCGGCCAGCAGGCGCCCCCGGGTGGAGACCTGCGGCAGCCCCTTGTGCAGCGCGTGGATGCGGGCCACGTCGACGATGGGGTTGATGCCGCCGAGCTTGATGTCGAGACGGTCGCGGTGCTGGCCCTTCTTCTCGACGACGAGGCCGCGGAGGAACCCGATGGGCACCTCGGCGTCATTGGCGTGCTTGGCCAGGTGGCCGAGGAACCGCGTCGAGGACGGGGCGGTCCGCAGGATGCGCTGCTGCAGGGCCGTGTACAGGGTGTGGTCGCCGTGGATGGGGCGCATATCGAAGAAGATCGACGAGTTGAGGACGGCCTCCGACGTGGGGGCCGCGAGCCAGGAGACGAACTCGCGGCTCCAGGCCGCCAGCGGTTTGCGCCACTGCGGGTTGGTGGCCATGGCATCCCCCTTGCAGCGGGGAAAGCCGCACTCCACGAGCGCGGAGGTCACCGATTCGGCCAACTGCTCGAAGTAGGGCGCATGGCCGGGCTCGTAGTCGTCGCTGAGGATCAGGGCGTGGTCCTGATCCGAGGCGAGCGCCTGTTCCCCGCGGGCCAGCGAGCCCAGCGCCACCCAGCAGTAGGGCACCGGGGGGGCGCCGAGCTCCTCCTCGGCGAGCTCCAGCAGCCGTTGCCACAGCGCCTCCGTGGTCCGGCTCACGATCCTGGTGATGTCCTCGGCGGTGGCGTCCTGGCGCAGGAGGCGGCCCACCAGCTTCGGTACCCTCCCCATGACGCGCGCCAGGGAGGCAGGGTCCGACTGCCGCGCCAGGTCACCGACCATGTAGAGCGGGCTCGAGCGTTCCAACCGCATCAGGTCGCCCGAGGTGACCATGCCGAGGACCCGGTCGCCGTCCATCACCGGGAGGTGGTGGATCTTGTGCTCCACGAGGTTCAGCAGGACGTCCAGGGCGAGGGCGTCGTGGTTGATCGTGTGCGGCGCGGTGGACATGGACTCCGCAAGCGGTGACGACGGCGCGACGGCCCGCGCGACCACCCGGCGCAGGTCCCGGTCGGTGAGGATGCCCACCAGGGCGTCGGCTTCAGTGACGAGGATGGCGGAGACGCGCGCCTCGTCCATCGCCTGGGCGGCCTCGCCGACGGTGGCGCCTGAGTGGATGGTGATGGGGGAGCGGGTGATCATCTCGGAGACGGGAACCTGCAGGACGGGGCCGCCCTCGGGGACCTGGCGGGTCGCGTCGCTCAGCCGCGATTCGGTGAAGTAGCGCCGCACCTCCGGCACCGCGAGCAGCTCCCGGACCACATCCGGGGCGAACGACCACAGCAACGTGTCCTCGAGCGCGGTGAACGTGTAGCGGGACGGCCGCTCCTCGATGATGGACAGCTGCCCGAAGCAGGCGCCCTGTTCGTCGTGGTCGATGAGGTCGCCCACGGCGTCGACGATCTCCACTGCCCCTGAGCGGACGAGGAACATGGCGGTGGGGGCGGAGCCGGCGGCGAGGATCACCGTTCCCCTGCGGACGTAGCGCCCGACGGCCCGCTTCGCGAAGGCGGCGATGCGGCCGGGAGGGAGCAGGGACCACGGCTCGCGGGCGGCGAGGAACTGGGTGATGTCGGCAAGCTCAGACACGGCGGATCCCCTTCGATCGTCGTTGCGGGCAGCCTACCCCCGGCGTCGGGCGAGGGTCCGGGACTAGGGTGAGGGGAAACCGAGCCGAACAGTGGAGGCAGTGAAGTGTCTGAGATCGTGTCCTTGTCCCCGGGGTCCGGGAACCGCGTTCCGCCGAGGTCGCGGGTGGCCTCGGACGCCGCCGAGATCGACCTCAGCGGCACGTGGCGCTTCCGGTACTCCTCCAGGCCTGACCTGGCGCCCGACGGTGCCGCCGCCGTCGACCTCGACGACTCCGGCTGGGACCGGATCGACGTGCCGAGCCATTGGGTCCTTCAGGGTCGCGAGGACTGGGGCAGGCCCGCCTACACCAACGTCAACTTCCCCTTCCCGGTGGAGCCCCCGCACGTGCCGGACGACAACCCCACCGGCGATTACCGCGTCGAGTTCGACCTGCCCGACGGCTTCGGGGACCGCGTGTTGCTGCGCTTCGACGGCGTGGAGTCGCTGGCCATCGCGTCCCTCAACGGCTCCAGGGTGGGCGTGGTGCGGGGGAGCCGCCTGGCCCAGGAGCTCGACGTCACCGACGAGGCCAGGCCCGGGCGCAACGTGCTCCATGTGCGTGTCCACCAGTGGTCGGCGGCCAGCTACGTGGAGGACCAGGACCAATGGTGGCTGCCCGGCATCTTCCGGCCGGTGACCGTCCTTGCCCGCCCCGCTGCCGGGGTCGACGACCTCTGGCTGCGCGCGGACTTCGATCCCGACACCGGCGAGGGCACCCTCATGCCCGAGGTCCGCGCCGACGCCGCGGCGTTCCCGGTCACGATCGGCATCGACGAACTGGGCCTGGCCCTCACCTTCGAGGCGCCAGGAGACGTGGCACCCATCCCGGTGGGCGTCGTCGACCCGTGGAGCGCGGACCGGCCCCGCCTCTACGACGCCCGGGTGAGCAACGCCGCGGAGGCGCGCTCCCTGCGCGTGGGGTTCCGGCGCATCGAGATCGTCGGCCACGAGTGGCGGGTCAACGGCCGCAAGCTGCGCATCCGCGGCGTGAACCGGCATGAGTACGACCCCGACCACGGCCGCGTCTTCGATCGCGACCGGGTGCGCGCCCAGCTTCACCTGATGAAGCGGCACAACATCAACGCCGTGCGGACCTCGCACTACCCGCCCCACCCGGACTTCTTCGAGCTCACCGACGAGGTGGGGCTGTGGGTGATCGACGAGTGCGACCTCGAGACCCACGGCTTCGAGCGCGGCGGCTGGGTGGACAACCCCACGGATGATCCCCGCTGGCGCGAGGCGCTCGTGGACCGCGCCGAGCGGATGTTCGAGCGCGACAAGAACCACCCGTCGATCGTCGCCTGGTCCCTGGGCAACGAGGCCGGCACCGGCGCCAACGCCGCCGCCATGGCCGCGTGGCTGCACCGCCGCGACCCCGAGCGCCCCGTGCACTACGAGCCCGACTTCGAGGGCCGCTACACCGACATGGTCTCGCGCATGTACGCCACGGTGGAGGAGATGGAGGACATGTCCGCCGGCACCGGCCGCAACCTCCGTGGCTCCGCGGGGCGCAACGCGGTGTTGGCGGGCCGCCCCATGATCCTGTGCGAGTACCTGCACGCCATGGGCAACGGTGCCGGGGCGGTTGCCGAGTACGAGGAGCGCTTCGACACGCTGCCCCAATGGCACGGCGGTTTCGTGTGGGAGTGGCGTGACCACGGGCTGCGCACCACGACGCCCGAGGGCGTGGAGTACTTCGGCTACGGCGGCGACTTCGGCGAGCAGCTCCACGACGGCTCCTTCGTCTGCGACGGCATGGTGCTCTCCGACGGAACCCCCACCACGATGCTGGCCGAGTACGCCGCGGTGGTGACCCCCGTGAAGCTCACCATCACCGACGAGGAGCTCGGGGTGGAGAACCGGCGCCACGACGGCGACACCAGCGATCTTCGCATCGTGTGGCGCGACGAGCTGGACGGCCGGGAGATCGCCTCGGGCGAGGTGGAGATCCGCCCGGTCGCCCCAGGGGAACTCGTCTGCGTCGAGCTGCCGCCGTTCCACGCCCCCGAGGCCGGGGAGCTGTGGCGCACCGTCGAGGCCGTGATGGTGGAGGACGGGCCGTGGGCGCCGGCCGGGCACGTGGTCAGCCGAGTTCAGTCACTCCTCGACGAGTCGCCCGCCGCCCCGCGGCACCCGGTGACCGGCGAGACGCCCTCGGCTGCGGGCGGCGTCTACATCTTCGGCCCGGCCACCTTCGACGCGCGCACGGGCGACCTCCTGGAACTCGCCGGCCGCGATGTCCGCGGCCCGCGGTTGGAGCTGTGGCGGGCACCCACAGAGAACGACTCGCTCGCGGGATTCAACTCCTACGTGGACGTGGAGGCCACCGCCTCGCGTGGCGTCGGCGCCCCGGCGCCGTCGTCGCTCGAGCAGTGGCGCGCAGCCGGGCTGGACCGCCTGCACCGCCGGATGATGTCCGTCACCCCGGGCCCCGGCCGTCTCACAGTCCTGCATCGCTACGCCCCCGCCGCCACGAGACAGGCGGTCACCGTCGAGCTGATCTGGACTCTCGACGGCGACGACCTCCGGCTCGATGCCTCCGCCGAGCCGACGAAGGACTGGGCGGGCACCTGGCCGCGGATCGGGCTCCACTTCGAGCTTCCCCTCGGGCTCACCCGCGCCGCCTGGTTCGGCACAGGCCCGCACGAGAACTATGTGGACTCCTCGACCGCGGCCCACGTCGGGCGATTCCAGTCGACGATCGAGGACCTTGTGGTGACCTACGCCGTCCCGCAGGAGAGCGGGCACCGGATGGACCTGCGCGAGCTTGCCCTCCCCGAGCTCGGCCTCGCCCTCCACGCCGAGCGGGCCGCGGGGGAGTTGCCCGGCTTCTCCCTGCGCGCCCACGACGCCCACCAGGTGACGGCGGCCCGCCATCCGCACGAACTGGGGGAGCCCACCGCCATGCACCTGTACGTCGACGCCCAACAGCACGGGCTCGGTTCCCGATCCTGCGGGCCCGACGTGCGGCCGGAGTACATGCTCCGTCCCCGCGCCGCCGCGTGGTCCCTGAGGTGGGCCGCCGAGTAGCGCGCTAGCTGGGGCCGGCCCCCGGCGGGGTTCCTACGAAGAGTAGTATCAATGCCATCGTTGGCGACACCGCGGTGGCCGGCTCCTGGACGGAACCGCCCCGGTGCTCGGTCGACGTCGCTCGCCAGTGAGAGACACTCTTGATCCTTCTCACAGGGAGCACCATGACGGCTTCGGCCACCCTCCACAACACCGGCACCGCAGTAGACCCCTGGAGCGGTTTCCGCCCGGGGCCCTGGCAGCACAGCATCGATGTGCGCAGCTTCATCCTGAGCAACTTCACCCCCTACACCGGTGACGCCGCCTTCCTCGCCGGACCCACGGAGAAGACGCTGCGCGTCTGGGAGACCCTGCAGCAGGACTTCCTCAGCGTCGAGCGCGCCCGCCGCGTCTATGACGTCGAGACCCACATCCCCGGCGACGTGGACGCCTTCCCGGCGGGCTACGTCTCCGGCGACGACGACGTCATCGTCGGGCTGCAGACCGACACGCCGCTGAAGCGCCCCATGATGCCCGCCGGCGGCTGGCGGATGGTGGAGACGGCCATCCGGGAGGCCGGGCTGGAACCCGACGAGCGGGTCAAGGACATCTTCACCCGGTACCGCAAGACGCACAACGAGGCCGTCTTCGACATCTACACCCCCCGGATCCGCAAGGCGCGCAGCGCGCACCTCATCACGGGCCTGCCGGACGCCTACGGTCGCGGGCGGATCATCGGCGACTACCGCAGGGTGGCCCTCTACGGGGTGGACCGCCTCATCGAGCAGAAGAAGATCGACCTCGATGCCGTGGCCGGTCAGCCATTCTCCGAGAACTGGGCCCGCTACCGCGAGGAGCACGCCGAACAGATCAAGGCGCTTCAGAAACTGAAGAACCTGGGCGACAGCTACGGCTTCGACCTCCGGCGCCCCGCCGCCACCTTCGTCGAGGCCGTGCAGTGGACCTACCTCGCCTACCTGGCCTCCGTGAAGAGCCAGGACGGCGCCGCGATGAGCATCGGCCGCCTGTCCGGCTTCTTCGACGTCTACGCCGAACGCGACCTCGCCGCCGGCACCCTCACCGAGGAGGGCGTCCAGGAGGTCATCGACGCGCTGGTCACCAAGCTGCGCATCGTCCGGTTCCTCCGCACCAAGGACTACGACCAGATCTTCTCCGGCGACCCGTACTGGGCCACCTGGTCCGACGGTGGCTTCGCCGACGACGGCCGCACCCTGGTGACCCGGACGTCGTTCCGCCTCCTGCAGACGCTGCGCAACCTCGGCCCGGCCCCGGAGCCGAACATCACCGTCTACTGGGACGCGGCGCTGCCGGCCGGCTACAAGGAGTTCTGCTCGCTGATCTCGATCGAGACCTCCGCGCTCCAGTACGAATCGGACCAGGAGATCCGCAGCCACTGGGGCGACGACACCGCCATCGCCTGCTGCGTCTCGCCCATGGCCATCGGCAAGCAGATGCAGTTCTTCGGCGCACGCCTCAACACCGCCAAGGCGTTCCTGTACGCCATCAACGGTGGCCGCGACGAGATGAGCGGCAGGCAGGTGGTTGACGGCTACCAGCCGATCACCGGCGATGGGCCGCTGGACTTCGACACCGTCTGGGCCAGCTACGACGACATCCTGACCTGGGCCGTGGAGACCTACGTAGAGGCGCTCAACATCATCCACTACTGCCACGACAAGTACGCCTACGAGGCCATCGAGATGGCGCTGCACGACGACGAGATCGTCCGCACGCTCGGCTGCGGCATGGCGGGACTGTCCATCGTCGCGGACTCGCTGTCCGCC
>DATITN010000203.1:0-5270 GCA_035467795.1 Arachnia sp.
TGGGGATCCGGCACGAACATGTCGATGCCGACACGGGGCGCCGCTGAGGCCGGAGCCCCCTCTTCGCCACTGAGATCGAGGGTCATTCAAGGTTCCTCTGGGTGAGGGTGACGGCGCGGGTCACCGTACCGTCGCACACTAGCGGAGAGGGCCAAGGGCGGCCAACGATCAAGAGGCCCGGCCCGGCTGTGTCTCACTCCCCGCGTCCCTGGGCGTCCGGCGCGGCAGCCGGACCTGGCGCCAGGTAGTCGGCCAGGATCTCCTCCAGCAGCCCGGCCTCGATCACGAAGTCCAGTGAATCCCGGCGAACCATCTCCAGGAAGGCGACGGACGCGGCGATGGCCCTCTGGGAACGCGCCGCCTTGCCGTTCCAGGTGCCGGCGAAGGGGTCATGGGGCTGCCCCAGCCGTTCGGTGTTCACATGGACGGCCAAGAGCCGTCTGAGGGTGTCGAAGGCCGCGTCCCTGCTTGGCGGGACGCCGACGCGCACTTCGTGAAGCGCCTCCGCCAGTCGCGGGTACACCGCAGCGAGCGCCTCAGGTTCAGGGGATGTTGTCACAATGCCACCTGCAATCCAGGGGCGTGGCGAGCCCAGATAGATGCGCCGAGATCCGCACTCCGGGCAGAGCAACGGCCGACCACGTGAGTGGCCGGCCGCGCTTTCGCCTTGGTGCGAAGTCAGACTGAATATGCTCGCCCGGGGGCTCTACTTGAAGACGTCCTTGATCTTCTCACCGGCCTGCTTCACATCGGCCTCAGCCTGATCGGCGTGTCCCTCAGCTTCGAGGCGCTCGTTGTCGGTCGCCTTACCGACGCCCTCCTTGACCTTCCCCGACGCTTCCTGGGCTGCATTGCTGATCTTGTCGTCGACTCCCATGATTCCTCCTCGTTGTGGGTTGGTAGTAGCTACGTACCCACAATCAAGCCGCCCAAACACCATCGCCTGGGACACGCTCAGTAGAGCAGCGCCAACGCCGGCTCCTGAAGGATGGAGGCTACGTCGTGCAGGAACCGCGACCCCTGCTCTCCGTCGACGATCCGATGATCGAACGCCACCGCCAACGTGGTCACCCACCTCGGCACGACCCGCTCCTCGGCCCCGGCGCCCACCACCCAAGGGCGGCGCTCGATGGAGCCCATGCAGAAGATCGCCGACTCGTCGCCGTTGATGATCGGCGTGCCCGCATCGATCCCGAACACGCCCACGTTGGTGATGGTGAACGTGCCGGATGCGTAGTCGCCGGGCTGCAACTTCCCCTCCCGCGACACCTGCACCAGCTGGTTCACCGCCTGGCACAGCTGCAGCAGGCTCAGATCCTGGGCGGACTTGATGTTGGGCACCATCAGGCCGCGCGGGGTGGCCGCCGCGATGCCCAGGTTCACGTCGCCGTAGTAGACGATCTCCTTCCGCTGCTCATCCCACGACGAGTTCAGCTCGGGATTGCGCGCGAGTGCCAGGCAGATGGCCTTGGCGTAGACCAAGAGCGGCGACACCCTCAGCCCCGTGAACTCCCGGCGCCCCTTCAGCGTCTCGACAAAGTCCATCGTCGCGCTGACGTCGACGGTGATCCACTCGGTGACGTGCACGTGCGTCTGGATGGAGCGCACCATGTTCTCCGCCGTCGCCTTCCGGACCCCCTTGATCGGGACGCGGCGCTCGGCGCGGCCCTGCCGCGGATTGGAGCCGCCCAGACCCTCCGTCGGCCCGAATCCGCCGCCGAAGCTGGACCCGCTGAAGGAGGTGCCTGCGTGCGCCTGGCCAGGAGCAGCACCGGCGGCCTCACCGAGCCTCGGCTCGGAAGCCTGGAACGCGGCCTGATCGTTGAGAATGCGCCCCTGCTTGGGCTGCTCGTCGAGGTAGCGGAAAGCGGCGGCGGCCTCGACGTCGCGGCGGGTGATCGTGCCCTCCGGCCCCGTGCCCACCACCGTTCCCAGGTCCACGCCGAGATCCATCGCGTACTTGCGCACCGGAGGCTTCGCCCGCGACGATCCAGGATCCGAGGCCAACACCAACTGGGACTCCGACGGTGCCCGCCCGGGCGCCGGCAACGGATCACCCTGTGGCTGGGCGTGGACCGCCCCCGCGGGATGCACCTCGTCCGCCCGGCGACCCGGCTCATGGTGCCCGTAGGCCGCCGACATCGCCTCGGCCACCGAAGCCTTGTCCGCCCCCTGCCCGCGACGACGACGCCGCGCGGGTCCCGGGTCGGATGGCCCATAGCCCACAAGGTTGGGACCAGCCTCCGCGAGAACCTCCTCCGTGGGTGCCTCGTCACCGCCCGAACCGTCGTCGATCTCCACGATGGGGCTGCCTACCTCCACGGTCGAACCCTCCGCCACCAGCAGCTCGGTCACGGTGCCGGCGAACGGGGAGGGGAGTTCGACGAGCGACTTGGCCGTCTCGATCTCCACCAGCACGTCGTTGACGTCGATCACGTCACCGGCCGCGACCCTCCACGCCACGATCTCCGCCTCGAGCAGGCCCTCGCCCGGATCCGGCAGCAGGAATTGGTGCTTCATCTCAGGCTCCTAGTAGGCAAGCGAACGGTCGACGGCATCGAGGATCCGGTCCACACTCGGAAGGTACTCCTCCTCCACCCTGGCCGGCGGATACGGCATGTCGTAGCCGGCCACCCGCTGCACCGGGGCCTCCATCACGTAGAACAGGTCCTCGTGCAGCTTGGCTGCGATCTCCGAGCCCAGCCCCAGCGTCTTCGGCGCCTCGTGGACGACGACGGCGCGCCTCGTGCGCCTCACCGAGGACTCGAGGGTGACCCAGTCGATGGGGCTCAGCGTGCGCAGGTCCACCACCTCCAGGGAGGTCCCCTCCTCGGCTGCGAGCACCGCGGCGTCCAGGCAGGTCCTGACCATCGGCCCGTAGGCGAGCAGCGTGGCATCCGTGCCGTAGCGCACCACCTGAGCCTGGTGCATCGGAGCCGGGCGGGCGGAGAAGTTGACGGTGTCCTTGACGTGGTAGCGCCGCTTCGGCTCGAAGAACACCACGGGATCATCGGAGGCGATGGCCTGCTGGATCATCCAGTACGCATCGTTGGCGTTCGAGCACGTGACCACCTTGAGTCCGGGTGTGTGCGCGAAGTAGGCCTCAGGAGACTCCGAATGGTGCTCGATGGCCCCGATCCCGCCGCCGTAGGGAATGCGGATCACCATGGGCATCCTGGTGTGCCCTCCGGTGCGCATGTGCAGCTTTGCCACCTGTGTGACGATCTGGGAGAACCCGGGGAAGACGAAGCCGTCGAACTGGATCTCCAACACCGGCCGGTAGCCGCGCATGCAGAGACCCACGGCGGTGCCGATGATGCCCGACTCGGCCAGCGGCGAGTCCACCACCCGGTTCTCCCCGAACTCCTGCTGCAGGCCCTCGGTGATCCGGAACACGCCGCCGAGCTTGCCGATGTCCTCGCCGGCGAGCAGCACCTTCGGGTCGGCCTGCAGGGCGCGCCGCAACCCACGGTTGAGAGCCTTGGCCATGGTCAGCGTCTCGCTCACGCGTCCTCCCCGAAGCTCGCGGCGAACTCGGCGTACTCGCGGCGCTGCGCCTCCAGCGCGACGGTGGGCTCGGCGTAGACGGTGGAGAACAGCTTGTCCATCGTGGTGTTCTCCATCAGCGGGATCGAGGCCCGGGCGGCGGCACCCAACTCCTTGGCCTCGGCGTCGACTCCGGCGAACCACCCATCGTCGACTGCCCCCTCCGCACGGAGATAGGTGGTGAGGCGGGCGATGGGGTCGCGGCCGCGCCACTCCTCCTCGTCGGATCGCTCGCGGTACTTGGTGGGGTCGTCGGAGGTGGTGTGGGCGCCCATCCGATAGGTGAAGGCCTCGATGAAGGCTGGGCCCTCTCCGGCGCGGGCCCGGGCCATCGCCCAGTCGGTGACGGCCTTCACGGCCAGCACGTCGTTGCCGTCCACCTGCACGCCCGGGAAGCCGAACCCCTGGGCGCGCTGGAACAGCGGGATGCGCGACTGCAGCGCGATGGGCTCCGAGATTGCCCACTGGTTGTTCTGGCAGAAGAACACCACCGGCGCGTTGTAGGAGGCGGCGAACACGTAGGCCTCGTTGACGTCGCCCTGGCTGGCGGCCCCGTCGCCGTGGTAGATGATGACGCCCGCGTTCAACTCGTCGTCGTGGTTGCCGACGGCGCCGTCGAGCTGAAGGCCCATCGCGTAGCCGGTGGCGTGCAGCGCCTGGCAGCCGATGACGATCTGATAGTTCTTGAAGGTGTCGAGCTTCTCCCAGTAGCCGCCGTTGGTGCCGCGGAACAGGGACAGCATGTTGGTGAGCGGGACGCCGAGCACCATGGCGACGGCGTGCTCACGGTAGGACGGGAACACCACGTCGGCGGGGCGAAGGGCGTGGGCCGAACCCACCTGGGCGGCCTCCTGCCCGATCAGCGGGGTCCACAGGCCCAGCTCGCCGTGCCGCTGGAGGGCGGTGGCCTCGGCGTCGAAGCGCCTGGCGAGGACCATGTCGCGGAGATAGCCGACGAGGTCCGCGGTGGTGCCGGCGAACTCGAAGTCGTCGTGGCTCACGCGACGACCCTCCGGGGTCAGCAGCTGCACCATGTCCTGGCTTTGACCGCGCACGCGGCCTCCTCTCCACTAACTTACGCATCCGTAGCTTACGCCAACGTAGCTTAGGGCTGGGTCGCCTCCCCCGTGCTCAGGCTAATCCTCCGGGGGTGCCGGGGTGTCGCTGAAGGGATCCCGCCGCGTCGTGCGGCCTGTGTTCCTCCAGACCGGGACTCGGGCCCGGTGGACGTCGTCGGCCGCCCTGGAGGAACATTGGCCGCACACCGAACCAGGTCGTCAGCCGGCGAGGGTGGCGACCAGCACCGCCTTGATGGTGTGCATTCGGTTCTCCGCCTGGTCGAAGACGACGCTCGCCTCGGACTCGAACACCTCGTCGGTCACCTCCATGCAGTCGATGCCATATTCGCTGAGAACGTGCGCGCCGACCTCGGTGCTCGCATCGTGGAAGGCCGGCAGGCAGTGCATGAATTTCGTGTGCGGGTTGCCGGACGCCGCCATCAATTCGCGGGTCACTCGATAGGGCGTCAGCAGCGCGATACGCTCGCCCCAGCCGCTCTCGTCCTCGCCCATCGACAGCCAGACGTCGGTATAGATGAAGTCCGCGTCCCGGACGCAATCTCCCAGATCCTCATCGAGCCGGAACTGCCCGCCGCTCCGTCCGGCCAGTTCGCGAACATGGTCGCAGAATTTCTCCTCCGGCCAGAGCGCCTTGGGCGAGGCGAT
>DATITN010000204.1:0-15009 GCA_035467795.1 Arachnia sp.
CGCCACCGCCACACCCGCCTCGGTGAAGCGACGCGTCGCGGCCTCGGCGTGCTCGAGCTCGACGGCCAGCGTGATCATCCTCAGGGCCGGTCCGCCCGCGGCGATGAGCCGCTCGACGGAGGCGGGGTCCGGGACCAGCAGGAGCGCCTCGTCGTGGGCGCCCTTGCGCTCCGGGGCCAGGAAGGGGCCCTCGAGGTGGATGCCCGCGAGATCTCCCGCCTCGTACAGGGCTCGGAGGACCGCCAGCTGCGCCTGCAGCCTCCCCAGCGGTTCGGTGACGGTGCTGGCGAAGATCGTGGTGGTGCCGTGCGCCCGGTGGTGCGCGATGGCCTCGAGGTTGCGGGCCGGGTCCGGGTCGCCGAAGCTGACGCCGACGGCGCCGTGGCAGTGGGTGTCGACGAAACCCGGCACCGCCCACAGCGCGCCCCCACCGCCGCCCGGCTGGACGGACACGATGCGTCCGTCCTCGATCAGGATCGTGGCGTCCTCCACCACCCCTTCCGGAGTGACGGCGCGGGCGACGGAGAGCTGGGACCTGGCCATGGCACCATCCAATCAGGTGCGGACGAGGAAGGTCACCGCGCCCGCGATCAGGGCGACGAGGCCTGCGAGCACCAGCGCGATGGTCGTGCCGGTGCGCGCCGGGGCCGACTCCGGCCCGGGATCCTCCGGCTCGGCGCTCGGAGAGGCCGAGGGCGACACATCCGCCGGCTCCTCGGGGGAGGCGGAGGCCGACGGCTCGGCCGACGGCGCCACCGTCGTCGTCACGTCCGAGGAGGGCACCTCGACCTCGCGGATCAGCGGATTCCCACCGACGAAGATCTGGTCATCCGGCCCCACCGCGACCGACTCGCCCTCCGGCGCCCCGATGATGGTGTCGGTAGCCAGGGGCTCCCACGTCAGCGCGTCGATGTACTCGATGCCCACGTCCGTGCGCAGCGCCAAGGTGGTGCCGTCGGAGAGGAAGACCCCGTCCGTGACTCCCTCCGGCGCGTCGGCGACCCGAGTCAGGGTGTTCATCTCCTGCCGCGACGGTTCGAGCTCGGCCCGGTAGATGCCGGGGTCAGCCCCGGCGGTGGCGATGTAGATGCGGCCACGGCCCGAGATCATCATGGCCTGCGCGTCGCGCGGGCCGTCCTCGTAGACGAAGTCGTAGGCGAAGTACGTCAGCCGAGACTCCTCCAGCTCTCCGAGCCGGAACACCACCACGAAGTCACGAGACGCGTCCGCGTCGCCGATGTCGCCCACCCACAGCCGGTCCCCCCTCCACGCGAGCGCCTGGACCGACTCCGGGTCACCCCCGAACGACACCTCCCGGCCGTCCTCCGCAGACACGACCACACCGTCGTCCGCGCCCGGCCCAGCCAACCACAGCGTCGAGGAGCCTGAGCCATAGGCCATGCCCACCACCGGGGTAGAGCCCTCCGGCGGCACCACGTCCTCGGCCCAGGCGGGCAGGATGGCGCCGAGCACCGCAATGAGAACGAGGGCCACCAGGACGCCCGTGACGATGATGCGGCGAGTTCTCGGATTCACTGTGCCGATGGTACGCCCACGGCTACCGTGGGATGCATGCAGCAGCTCGTCGCGTGCGCCATCGCCATCGACGATGTGCGGGACATCTTCGGCGCCTCCCCCGCCCTCGCCGATCGGCTTCGAGCCTCGGCAGCCACCTACTTCGCCCGCCCCGCCCCTGAACCTCGCAGCTGGCTGCGCCCCCTTCTTCGCCGCGACCCCTCCACGGCCGTCGATCCCGCCGCGCCGTCCAGCGCGGACGTGGACGCGCTGCTCGACGGCGGCTACATCGCCCCGGAGCGGGTGGCCCCGTCATGGCGGGTGTTGATCGCGTGGCTGGAGGAGTTGGCCGCCGCCACAAGAAGGGTGGTCTGGGATGAGGCCGCGTTCGAGCGCACCGAGTGGAACCTCGCCCGGGCCGGGCTCAACAGCGACTACTCGCTGCGCAGCCTCGCGGACCGCGACCTGGGCATCGCCCTGCGCATCCCGCCGGGACAGGTTGCCGGCTACGCCAAGCACGTGCACGCCGTGGAGACCCTGGCCGGGTTGCGCGCGGCGTTCGACCACCCCGAACTGACCGACGAGGACCGGAGGTTCCTCACCCCCATCGTCGAGGTGCTCACCGTGGCCGCCGGGCAGCCGCACCTCGACGTCGTGGTGGTGGGAACCACCGCCTAGCCCGCCCGCCGATCACTCGGGATCGATCACCAGCACCAGGTCGCCGCCCTCGAGCTGCGTGGTGCCGGTCAGGACGACGCGCTTGACCACGCCCGCGACGGGGGCGTTGATGGCGGCCTCCATCTTCATGGCCTCGATGGTGGCCACCTGATCCCCCACCGCGACCCTCGCGCCCTCCTCGGCCGTCGGCGTGACAGCACCGCTGAACGGCGCCGCGACATGGCCCTTGTTCTTCGAATCGGCCCGCTCCGCCGTCGCCACCTCGGACTTGATCTTGAGGTCACGCACCCGCACCGGACGGATCTGTCCGTTCAGCAGGCACATCACGCTGCGCTTGCCGCGCTTGTCCGGCTCGGAGATCGCCTCGATACCCACCAGCAGCGTGACGCCCTTCTCCAGCGTGATGGGGTACTCCTTGCCCCGCTCCATGCCGTACAGGTACGGCACGGTGGGCAGGACGGAGATGTCCCCGAAGTCCTCACGCTGCTGCTCGAACTCCTTGGTGGGGCCGGGGAACAGGAGCCGGTTGAGGGTCTCCTGGCGGGTGCGGCCGGGATCGGCGAGGAGGGCGAGGTCGTCGTCGGCCACCTCGGTCACACGCGCCGGCGTGCGGCGGCCCTCGATGGCCTTGCTGCGGAACGGCTCGGGCCAGCCGCCGGCGGGCTCGCCCAGCTCGCCGTTGAGGAATCCGATCACCGAGTCCGGGATGTCGAAGCGCTGCGGGTCCGCCTCGAACGCGGCGGCCTCCGCGCCCACCGCCACCAGATGCAGGGCGAGGTCGCCCACCACCTTCGACGACGGGGTGACCTTCGTGGGCCGGCCGAGGATCTTGTCGGCCGCCTCGTACATGTCCTCGATGGCCTCGAACTTCTCCCCCAGGCCCAGCGCGATGGCCTGCTGGCGCAGGTTGGACAGCTGCCCGCCGGGGATCTCGTGGCTGTACACGCGGCCCGTCGGGGCCGGAAGCCCGGACTCGAACGGCCGGTACATCTTGCGCACCGCCTCCCAGTACGGCTCCAGGTCCAGCACGGCCTGCGGGTCCAGCTCAGACTGGCGCTCGGTCTGGTCCAGCGCCGCCACCAGGGCGGACATCGGGGGCTGCGACGTGGTCGAGCTCATCGCCGAGTTGGCCACGTCCACCGCGTCGACGCCGGCGTCGATGGCCGCCATCAGCGTGGCGAGCTGGCCGCCAGTGGTGTCGTGGGTGTGGAGGTGGACGGGCAGGTCGAACCGATCGCGCAGCGCCGTGACGAGCCGGCGGGCCGCCTCGGGTCGCAGCAGGCCGGCCATGTCCTTGATGGCGATGATGTGCGCGCCGGCGTCGACGATCTGTTCGGCCAGCCGCAGGTAGTAGTCCAGCGTGTAGATCTTCTCGGCCGGGTCCAGGAGGTTGGAGGTGTAGCAGAGCGCCACCTCCGCCACCGACGGGGTGCCCCGCACGGCCTCGATCGCCGGGCGCATCTGCTCGACGTCGTTCAGGGCGTCGAAGATGCGGAAGATGTCCACGCCGGTGGCCGCCGCCTCCGCGACGAAGGCATTGGTCACCTCCGTGGGGTAGGGGGTGTAGCCGACGGTGTTGCGGCCACGCAGCAGCATCTGCAGGTTCTGGTTGGGCATCGCCTCGCGGAGCGTGGCGAGGCGCTCCCACGGGTCCTCACCGAGGAACCGCAGCGCCACATCGTAGGTGGCCCCACCCCAGCACTCCACCGAGAACATCTGCGGCAGCAGACGCGCCTGGGTGGGGGCGACGGCCAGCAGGTCCCGCGTGCGCACCCGGGTGGCCAGCAGCGACTGATGGGCGTCTCGGTAGGTGGTGTCGGTGATCCGCACGGGCACCGCCTCGCGCAGCTCCCGCGCGAAGCC
This sequence comes from Arachnia sp., assembly GCA_035467795.1. Lineage (GTDB taxonomy): Bacteria > Actinomycetota > Actinomycetes > Propionibacteriales > Propionibacteriaceae > Arachnia. Next base: position 4,057 of record DATITN010000204.1, read on the forward strand.
CTCTGCCCCGAGCGCCAGCAACCGCTGGCGGGCGCCGTCGGGCGCCGGGGACGCGAGGTCCGCCTTCGGCAGCTTCGTCAGCGGCTCGAGCGTGGTCGGCGCCTCACCGTTGGGCCGGTTGACCGTCACCTCGGCGAGGTGCCGCAGCAGCTTCGTGGCGCGGTCCGCCGGGGTGCGCGCGTGGAGGAGGTATGGCCGCTGGTCGATGAACGCCGTCGTGACAGCGCCCTCGGCGAAGTCCGGGTCATCCAGGACCGCGCGCAGGAAGGGGATGTTGGTGGCCACGCCACGGACGCGGAACTCGGCCAGCGCCCGACGGGCGCGGGCCACGGCCATCGGGAAGTCGCGGCCTCGGGCGGTGAGCTTGACCAGCAGCGAATCGAAGTGGGGGCTGATCTCGACGCCGGTTCCGGTGGTGCCGCCGTCGAGCCGGATGCCGGCCCCCGACGCGGAGCGGTAGGCGGTGATGAGGCCCGTATCGGGGCGGAACGAGTTCTGCGGGTCCTCGGTGGTGATCCGGCACTGGAGCGCCGCCCCCCGGATCTGCAGCTCGTTCTGGCGCACACCGATGTCGTCCAGGGACTCGCCGCCGGCAATGCGCATCTGCGCCTGCACCAGATCGACGTCCGTGATCTCCTCCGTGACGGTGTGCTCCACCTGAATGCGCGGGTTCATCTCGATGAACACGTGACGCCCGGCGCGCTCACCCTCGGTCTCGACGAGGAACTCGACGGTGCCGGCGCAGGTGTAGTTGATGGCCTTGGCGAACTTCACCGCGTCCGCCGTCAGCGCGTCGCGCAGCTCCTGCGAGATGTGGGGCGCGGGCGCGATCTCGATCACCTTCTGGTGCCGGCGCTGGATTGAGCAGTCCCGCTCGAACAGGTGCACCACGTTGCCCTGGGTGTCGGCCAGGATCTGGACCTCGATGTGTCGTGGTGCCGCGACGGCCTGCTCGATGAAGACGGTGGAGTCTCCGAACGCGGCCTCGGCCTCACGCATGGCCGCGCCCAGCTCGTCGGCCAGCCTGGAGGGGTCGTCCACGCGGCGCATTCCGCGGCCCCCGCCGCCGGCCACCGCCTTGACAAAGACCGGGAATCCGATCTCTTCGGCGGCCTTGATCAGCTCGTCGGTGTCCGTGGAGGGCGGGCAGGAGGCGAGGGTGGGGACGCCCACGCGGCGCGCCTCGTTGATGGCGCGCACCTTGTTGCCGGCCAAGGTCAACACGTCGGCGGAGGGTCCGATGAACGTGATGCCGTTGGCCTCGCAGGCCGAGGCGAGGTCCGGATTCTCCGAGAGGAAGCCGTATCCGGGGTAGATGGCGTCCGAGCCGGACTCCTTGGCTGCGCGGATGATCTCGTCGATGTCCAGGTAGGCGCGAACCGGATGGCCCTCCTCCCCGATGAGGTAGGACTCCTGCGCCTTGATTCGGTGATCCGCGTTGCGATCCTCATACGGGAAGACGGCGACGGTGCGGAGGCCGAGTTCGTAGGCCGCACGGAAGGCGCGGACGGCGATCTCGCCTCTGTTGGCTACCAATACCTTCTGGAACATGGGCGACAGACTACCGGCCCACGCGGACGCGACACCGGCGCTTCCACCGCCATCCGTGACTGCTTGACGGATCCCGATGGGCTGTGTCGCGGCCTCGTGGGCCGGGGGGTTGGGCTCAGCTGATCAGGCCGATGAGGGCGCCCTGAACGAAGTAGATGACGAAAAGCGCCGCCACCACGTACATCAGCGGGTGCACCTGCTTGGCGTGCCCCTTGACGATCTTGATGAACACGTAGGCGAGGAAGCCGGCGCCGATGCCTGTGGTGATCGAGTAGGAGAACGGCATCAGGATGATGGTGAGGAACGCGGGAATGCCCACCTCGGCGTCGTTCCAGTCCACGTCCACCACCTGGGCGATCATGAGGAAGCCGACGAAGACGAGGACCGGTGCGGCGGCCTCGGACGGCACCATGTTGATCAGCGGCGCCAGGAAGATCGCCGCAAGGAAGGCGGCGCCGGTCACCACGGACGCGAGGCCCGTGCGGGCACCCTCGCCGACGCCCGCCGTCGACTCGATGTAGCAGGTGTTCGACGACACGGAGCCGAAGCCACCGGCCGCGGCGGCGACGGAGTCCACCAGCAGGATCTCGGTGGTGCGCGGAGGCATGCCGTGCTCGTCCAGCAGTCCACCCTCGCTGCCCACGGCCACGACGGTGCCCATGGTGTCGAAGAAGTCAGCCAGCAGCAGGGAGAACACCAGGATGGCCAGCGCGAGGAAGTTGGTGATCGAGAACTCGCCCTCGGGGAAGAAGGCGCCGATCATGTCGACACGGCCGATGAGGCCCAGGTCCGGCAGCAGGGCAAGGTTGGAGATCTGCGGCACGTTGAGCGACCACCCGACGGGGTTGAGGCCGTCAGCGGTGAACTGCGGCCCGATCTTCGCTATGGCCTCGATGATCACCGCGGCGACCGTCGCGACGAGGATGGAGATGAGCATCGCGCCCTTGACGTTGAGCACGTGCAGCGCGATGAGCACCATGATGCCGAGGAAGAACACGGCGATGGGCCAGCCCATGAGCGAGCCGTTGATGCCCAGCTCGACGGGGGGCGCGCCGGCGGGCTTGCGCACGATGCCGGCGTTGATGAGGCCGACGAAGGCGATGAACAGTCCGATGCCGACGGAGATGGCGGTGCGCAGCGTCCTCGGGATGGCCTTGAAGACCGCCGTGCGGAAGCCGGTCAGCACCAGGATGAAGATGAGGATGCCCTCCCACACCACGAGGCCCATGGCCTGTGGCCAGGTCATCTGGGGCGCAAGGACGTAGGCGACGAGGGCGTTGAGTCCGAGGCCGGTGGCCAGGCCCATCGGGAAGCGGCCGATGACGCCCATCGCGAGGGTGAGGAGACCCGCGATCAGCGCGGTGGCCGCCGCGACCATGCCGATCGACTGGCCGACCGCCGCGTCGTTGACCACCGTCATGGCGGCATCGCTGAACTTCGGCTGCCCCGAGATGAGGTTGCCGCTCTTGTCGACGGCGGTGCCGATGATGAGGGGGTTGAGGGCGATGATGTAGGCCATCGCGAAGAACGTCACCAGGCCGCCGCGGATCTCCCGACCGACGGTGGAGTGGCGCTTGGTGATCTCGAAGAATCCGTCGAGACCGGAGCGCGGGGGCTCGGTTTCAGGGTGCAGCCGTGCTGCCTTGGGAGTATTGGTAACCACGGACGGTTATCGTACGGCCTCACGGCGCCGCGTCAGCACCAGCCCCGGGTTGTGGGCGGTGCCGCGCTCAGTCGAACAGGTTCTCGTCGATGGTGATGGTGTCGAACGACGGGGCCGGCAGCTCCCTGGCGCGCTCGGAGTCCACGACGTCCGAGTGCCCTCCGCAGCCGTGCTCCAGCGACACCACGTGCGCGTCCCACGGCGAGTACTGATTGGTGCAGGCCCCGAACAGCGTACCCAGTGAGCCGCGGAGCGCGACGAAGTAGCCGCAGGTCATGCAGGGGGCGGGCGCCTCACGGGAGCCCTCGTCGGAGGGCCCGGGCGGGCCGTCGAGCCAGCGCTCGGCCGCCTCGTCGCGGCCGAACCTGCTGAGCACCCGAGGGCGGCCCAGGCCGAGCTCGGCCACAGTGGTGCGCAGCTGCACCCATTCAGTGGTGTCCGCATCCGCCGGCAGGTCCGTGGCCGCGAAGCCGGGCTCGAGCCTCGGATCGTCGTCGGGCGTGGGCATCAGCGTGCCGGGGGTGATGTCCCCAGGACCGATCCGATCGGCCCACGGCACCCAGGCGGGCGCCTGCAGGGCGCCGGGCAGCGGCAGCAGCACCACCTCGTTGACGGTGGCCTCCTTGGCGCGCGAGGCCCGTACAAGCGTGACCGCCCAATGCCAGTCCCGGTATCCGGGGTGGAGGCTCTCGAACGAGTGGGTGACCACCCTGTCGCCGTCCTCCGCCAGCACGCCGAGGTGTTCGCCGACCGACTCATCACCGCCCACCTCGACTGCGGCGGCGCGGGCCAGATCCACGGCCGAGGCCGCCACGACATCAAGCTTGGGCTTGGGCATCTGTCTTACAGCTCCAGTTCGTCTGCGACGCGGCGCAGCAGCTCGGCCACGCGCGTGGCGTGCTTGGTGTCCGGGTGCCTGCGATGGCGGTAATCGTTGCCGATGCCGTCGAGCATCTTGATCAGGTCCTCGACGATCACCGCCATCTGCTCCGGGTCCTTGCGGGAGGCCTTGGACAGCGACGGCGGCATCTCCAGCACCCGCAGACTCAGCGCCTGCTCGCCCCTGCGGCCCTCGATCACGCCGAACTCGACGCGCTGCCCGGCCTTGAGCGCCTCGACGCCAGCGGGGAGCGCATTGGAGCGCACGTAGACATCGCCGCCGTCGTCCTTGGTGATGAACCCAAAGCCCTTCTCAGCGTCGAAGAATCGCACTTTACCGGTAGGCACGTCGCCCTCACTTGCACTAGGAGTAGTCAGAACGCGCAGTCTATCCGCTCCGGAGCGTCGAACCCCAATGGAGGCGCAGCTGCGTCAGCGCCCGCCGAGGCCGGGGAGCGTGCGCTCGGTTTCGGCGATCTCGCGGAAGTACGCGGCGTTGGCCAGCCTGGACCCGGCCGCCTCGTCGACGATGATCACCGCCCGCGGGTGGAACTGAAGGATCGAGGCAGGGCAGGAGGCCGAGACGGGACCCTCGACCATCGCGGCGACCGCTCCGGCCTTGTGCTCGCCGGTGACCACCATGAGCGCCACGCGCGCCTCCATGATGGTGCCCAGACCCTGGGTGACGCAGTGCGACGGGACCTGTTCGGTGGCGTCGAAGAAACGCGCATTGTCGCGGCGGGTCTCGGGGGTGAGCGTCTTGATGCGGGTTCGGGAGGCGAACGACGAGAAGGGCTCGTTGAAGCCGATGTGCCCGTTGGTGCCGATGCCGAGGATCTGGACGTCGACGCCGCCGACAGCCGCGATGGCCGCGTCGTAGCGGTCGGCCGCCGCCTGCAGGTCTGTCGCGGTGCCGTCGGGGACGCTCACCCTGGCAGGGTCCATCCGGAGAGGCTCGACGACGGTGCGGGTGATCACGCTGCGATAGCTCTCGGGGTGCCCGGGGTCGATGCCCACGTACTCGTCCAGCGCGAACCCGAGGCCGTGCGACACGTCGAGCGTCCCGGCCTGCACCCGCCGGGCCAGCTCCTCGTAGAGGCGCAGCGGCGAGCTGCCGGTGGCCAGGCCGAGCACTGGGGTGGGGATCCCCTGCAGGTATTCGGTCACCCGGTCTGCCGCCAGTTCACCCACGGCCTGCGCATCCGCGCACAGCACCACTTCCATCTCCCGGACCTCCGCCTGATCGGTGCACCGGCCAGAGCTGGCCGTGCGTCACGATGACAGTAGGCCCGGGCCGGCCGGAACGCGCGTTTTGTGATCACATGAGCGGAACATGAGCATCCTGATTGCGCAGTTGGCCGTCCGCGTCAGGGGCCTGAGGCGTCGGTAGCATGGGTGCATGGCGAGTTGGAAGGACGGTGCGGCCTACGCGCCCACGGAGCGGCCCGAGGGCTTCGCCACCCCGCGCGTCGAGCCGCTGCCCTCCGGGGACCAGTGGAAGTCCGCCACACCCGGCCCGATCGCGGCGCCGTCGGGGTTCGAGGCGGCCCCCCAGGCTCCCCTCGCCCAGCTGTCCAGCGGCCCGAAGCAGGCCCGGGACCCCAAGGACTCCTTCGCCGTCTCAGCGTCCGCGCTGACCCCGGGCCCGGGTGTCGCGGTGAAGCGGAACCCGCGCGACCCCATCGTCACCTCTGCACCCCAGCCTGTCGGGCGGGAGTGGGCGAGCGCCATGGGAGACCAGTTGCCGCCGCCCACCGGGCCCAGACTCCCCCCGCCGGGCGACCTGGTGCCAGCGCCGCCGCAGGCGGCCGCGCCTCAGCCACCCGGGCAGGTGACGCCCAGGCGCGCTCAGTCGCCCGCGCAGTACCCGGTCCCGACCCCCACCGGCTACCCGACGCCAAGAGGGTACCCGCCGCCCCCACCCGTCGGCCAGCCTCAACGCCTACCGGCCGCGCAGAAGCAGTTGGCCCTCATCGCCGGCGGGTTGTGCTTCCTCGGCTTCGTGCTCCCGTCGTTGTCGCCGTTCGTGCTGACGGCCGCCGGCGCGCTCGGCATGCGCACCGAGGCGCTCACCGGCCGCGCGGGCCGCTCGGCGCTGGCGATCGGCCTTGCCACGCTGGGCTGGCAGTTCCTCATGGACACCCTCGGCAGAGACTCGCTGGTGGGAATGTTCGCCTCGCTGGTGTTCACGATCGTGTTCGTCGTGGGCGCGCTGCGCGGCTAAAGGTCCCCGGCCTCGATCGGCACTGTCGACTCCTCGACGTCACCCAGCTCGACGGGTTCTGGTCCTTCCCAGTGCGCCAGGGCCGCGATCTGGGGAGGCCAGGTGTGCTCCGGCAGGTCGTCGAGGGGGAACCACCGCGTGGCCACATGGCGGGAGCGTTCGCGCTCGGTGAGGCCGGCGGCCACCGGCTCGAACCACTGCGTGCGATAGAGGAAGAACGTCTCGTCCTGCACCAGGATGCGGTCCGAGTAGCCACGGAACAGGCGCCGCACCGCGACGGGGCCCACGAGCTCGCCCTCGTCGATGACCAGGCCGGTCTCCTCGTCGAGCTCACGCGCCGCGGCGGAGCGGACGCGTTCGCGGGCCTCCACTCCCCCGCCCGGCGCCTGCCAGAATCGGGAGCCGGGAACCCCGGGGTCCGTGTCGCCGGTGAGGAGCACCTGGTCGTCGGCCAGCACGATCACGCGCGCGGCCAGCCGGCGATGGACCGGGCGATCACCCATGGGGGTGCCTGGTGTGGGCCACCTCGTCGTCGATGAGATCGCGCCAGCTGGCCACCAGCTCCGAGTCGACGTAGGCCTTGAAGGACCGTCCCGGGCGGGCCGGTGAGCCGATGTGGAAGGATCTCACCCCGGCCCGGACCAGCCACGGGACGTGCTCGGGGGTGAGCCCGCCGCCGGCCATGATCAGGCGGGCCACGTCAGCATCTGCGCGGGCCCTGCGCACCAGGTCGTCGAGTCCGTGCTCGACGCCGCGGGCGGACCCGGCGGTGAGGACCTGGTCCAGGCGGGGAAGCGTGCGCAGGTCAGCCCAGGCACGATCAGGGTCCAGGCAGTGGTCGACGGCGCGGTGAAAGGTCCACGGGAACGCGCCGTCCCCGACGAGTTCGTTGACCACTTCCGTGTCGATCCGGTTGAGGCCGTTGAGGAAGCCCAGCACCACCCCGTCGGCGCCGGCGTCCAGGTAGCCGGCGATCAGGCCCTTCAGCCGGGTGGCCTCGCCGCCGTCGGTGCCGAACCCCGCGCGGAGGCGCACCATGGGCCGGATCTGGATCGACGTGGCGCGGCGCACCTTCTCGACTGCTCTCGGCTCCGGGGAGAGCCCGTCGTCGTCCATGGTGCCGAGCAGCTCGATCCGGTCCGCTCCGCCGGCCTCGGCGCGCTCGGCGTCTGCCGCGTGCAGTGCGATGACCTCCAGCAGATTCATGTGGCCATCTTGCCAACCCTGGGCGCCTGGCGTGCGGAGGCGCGCAGCGCGGAGCGCAGGGCGGCGTGGGCGTGCCCGCGCGGGATGCGCTCCTGACTACTTGGCGGGCTGCTCCGACGGCGGGGCGAGCAGCTTCTTGAAGAGGACCATGGGCAGCAGAATGGCCGCCAGCAGCACCGAGACCCACACGATCAGCGGCGCCAGCACCCAGGTGGTCACCCCCTCGATCCGGAGACCGCCCGTGAACAGCGTCGTGAGGAACAGTCCGACGAAGGTGGTCACCAACGCGATGCCGCCCCGCAGCGCGGGCATGTGCGTGATGGCCATCTTGAGGACGAAGGGTCCGAGGAGCACCTCGATGGCCGTGAAGAACACCACGCTGAAGACGAATCCGAGCGGCTGGAGGTGGAACCCGTCGAGGACGAGCGACGCAACGAGGAGCCCGACCGCGTTGCCCAGCAGGTGCAGCGCCGTCGACGCAAGGAATCGAAGCATGATGGCCCTTCCGACAGGTCACGGCGGACTCGCCGTCGACACGCCGACGAGTCTAGTGGTCAGTCCGACCCCGCATGCTCGCGTACGGCTCGGAACGCGCGGGAGGGCGGCCCCGAAACGGGACCGCCCTCCTGATGCGTCTGTGCGACTCGGTGGCTCAGAAGCCGCCCATGCCGCCCATCTCGTCCATGCCGCCGCCGGCGCCGCCTGCGGGGGCCTTCTCCGGCTTGTCGGCGATGACGGCCTCGGTGGTGAGGAACAGCGCCGCGATGGACGCCGCGTTCTGCAGCGCCGAGCGGGTGACCTTCACCGGGTCGGCGACGCCGGCCTTGAGCAGGTCCTCGTACTCGCCGGTCGCGGCGTTGAGGCCGTGACCCGCAGGAAGGTTCGACACCTTCTCCGCGACGACACCCGGCTCCAGACCACCGTTGAAGGCGATCTGCTTGAGCGGGGCCGAGAGCGAGACCCGGACGATGTTGGCACCAGTGGCCTCGTCGCCGGTCAGGTTCAGCTCATCCAGCGAAGGAGCCGACTGGAGCAGGGCCACGCCGCCACCGGCGTTTACGAGGACCTGCTCGCGGCCGGCGTGGCCGACCCGGTCAAGGTCACCCGCTCGGCGCTGCAGAACGCGGCGTCCATCGCCGGCCTCTTCCTCACCACCGAGGCCGTCGTCGCCGAGAAGCCGGAGAAGGCCTCGGCCGCCCCGGCCGGCGGCGGGGACGACATGGGCGGCATGGGCTTCTGATCCCACCCGCCTGATCCCCGGCCGCACCGGCCGGGAGCACGGCAGACCGAAGGGCGGCACCCACCAGGGTGCCGCCCTTCGGCGCGTCCGCCGCGGGTGCGCTCAGGCCGCGTCGCGGTGGTGCCGGGTCCCGTGCTGGGCCAGGTGCGTCATGTGCTGGAGGTGGTCCAGCGGGTAGGGGTGCAGCCTCGCCGGGGCGACGACGGCGTCCGGCCCGGGGAAGACCAGGGCGACGTGGCCGTTGTCCGACCAGCGCACCACGAACGGCGGGGTGCCGCCCGCGCCGCGGGCCTCGAGGACCTCCCCGTCGCGCGAGACCGTCCCGAGGTTGCGGGACTGGATGACGATGCGGTCACCGGGGTCGGCGCGCATCGTGCTCACCTCCGCTCGGTCGCCGCCGGAACCGTCGTCCCGTGCGCTACCTCCAGCCTCGGTCGCCGTGGAGCGGGCGACAAGGGCCGTTGGTCGTGTTCGCGCCCCCACGGGCGGCCGCCTCGGTGCAGGCCGGGCGGGACCTCCCGCCGGACCGGCGGTGAGCGGCCCGCCCGGGAGGATCGGCCCTGGCCTCGCCGCGCCGCGCGCGAGACCCTGGGGCGTGCGCGCATGGGTGGTGACGGAGCCGGCCCCCGGCCGGGCGCCGGCCCTGGTCGACCTGCCCGACCCGGAGCCGGGCCCCGGCCAGGTGCTCGTGCGGGTCGAGGCGTGCGGGGTGTGCCGGACCGACCTGCACCTGAGCGACGGTGACCTCGCCCCGCGCCGGCCGGCCACGGTGCCCGGCCACGAGGTGGTCGGGGTCGTCGAGGCCCGCGGGCCGAGGGCGGAGCGGTTCGAGGTGGGGGACCGGCTGGGGATCGCCTGGCTGCGGGGGACGTGCGGACGCTGCCGGTGGTGCCGGGCGGGACGGGAGAACCTCTGCCCCGACGCGCGGTTCACCGGCTGGGACGCGGACGGCGGCTTCGCCGAGCTCACCATCGCCGAGGAGGACTTCGCCTACCGGCTCCCCGCCGCCCTTGCCCCGGAGGTCGCGGCGCCCCTCCTGTGCTCCGGCATCGTGGGGTACCGGGCGCTCAGGCGCGCCTCGCTCCCGCCCGGTGGCCGTCTGGGGATCTACGGCTTCGGGGCGTCGGCGCACCTCGTGGCCCAGGTGGCGCTCGCCCAGGGCGCCGTCGTCCACGTCCTGACCCGGTCCGGGCGGGCACGTCAGCTCGCCCTGGAGCTCGGCGCCGCCTCGGCGGGCGCCGCGGACGCGATGCCGCCGGAGCCGCTCGACGCCGCGATCATGTTCGCGCCCGCGGGGACCCTGGTGCCGCCCGCACTGCGCGCCCTCGACCGCGGCGGGGTGCTCGTCCTCGCCGGGATCCATCTCACGGACGTCCCACCGCTGGTCTACGAGCGCGAGCTGTTCTACGAGAAGGAGATCCGCTCGGTGACGGCGAACACTCGCGCCGACGGCGAGGAGCTGCTGCGGCTCGCGGACCGGCTCGGGCTCCGCCCGACCGTGCACGTCCGGCCGCTGGCGGACGTCGCGCGCACACTGGCCGACCTGGCCGCCGACCGCTACGAGGGTGCCGCCGTCATCGTCCCGTGAGGCGGCGCTGCCGCCGGGACGGCGGGCGCCGCCGTGTGGCGGCGGCTACCGGGCGAGGTGGATCCGCTGGTGCTCCAGCGCGGAGATGTCGTCCGAGCTCGCCCGGAGCAGGCGGTCGGCCAGGTCACGCAGGGCCCGCGCGGCGGCGAGCTCCTCGCCGACCTCCGGCACGTCGGCGTCACCGGGCTTGCGCCTGGCCCGCCCGTACCCGTTGAGGCTCGTCCCGGCGGTCGTCGTCAGGGTCGCGTGGGCCGTGGTGACGGGCTCGTCGGAGCGCACCTCGCCGGCGTTGAACAGATCGATCTGCACCTTCCACGTGTGTGCCACCGTTCTGCTCCTCTCCGCCAGCCGGTCCGGGCACGCCGGTCCGGCTTCACCCGACCTGACCTCTCCATCGTCCGGCTCCGGTCGCAGGGCGGCCAGGGACCATCGGGCACCGGCCCGCAGCGCCCTCAGCCGTCCAGGGACGCGAGCTCGCGCATGACGTTCGCGCGGGCCGGGCCCTCCCAGCGGCGGTGGCCGGTCGCCGTGGTGAAGAGGTGCCCCCGCCCCAGGAGCCGTCGCAGGACGTCGGCCCGGCCACGCCGGAAGTCCTCGTCGGC
>DATITN010000205.1:0-1807 GCA_035467795.1 Arachnia sp.
GACCATCCGACGCGGGCCTACAGCAGGATCCTGCATACAAGATCCTGCACCGGGCGAGAGGGGTTTCGACGCAGCAGCGGGCGCTTCGCGCCGCGGCTGGCTCAACCAGCGGTGCTGTTTCGACGCAGCAGCGGGGGCTTCGCGCCGCGGCTGGCTCAACCACGGTGCTGTTTCGACGGGTGTAGCGGGCGCTTCGCGCCGCGGGTGGGATGGTCTTATGGTTTGTCAAGCTTGTTGAGTGCCTGGTTCGTGATGGCGTAGAGGCCGTTGGCGATGCGTCGTTTGAGGGATCGGATGGCTTCGGTTTTGGTGTGGCCGTTGGCGATGGTTCTGGCGATGTAGGCCTGGGTGTTGGGGTCGTTGCAGAGGCGGCCGATGGCGATCATGTGAAGGGCGCTGTTGGCTTGGCGGTCGCCGGATCTGGAGAGTCTGACGCGGTGGGTTTTCCCGCTGGCCACGGGGATCGGGGCGACGCCGACGAGTTTGGCGAACTTGTCGCGGTCGGGGATGCGTCCGGGGTGTCCGAATGTGATCAGGAGGCGGGCGGCGGTGATCGGTCCGACCTGGGGTTGAGCGACGAGCTCGGGGGCGGTCTGGTGGACCAGGATGGCCAGGTCGCGTTCGAACTGTCGCGTCGCTTGGTCGTGGTTCTGGACCTCGGCTGCAAGGTTCTTCAGTGCGTACTTCTGGGCCTGGATGGGGTCGTGGAGGCGGGTGAGGTCAGGGCGCCAGTTGGCGATCTTGTCGAGCTTCTGACCGGCTTTCAGGCCCCGCAGTGAGGTGCGCAGTGTCTCGTCGCTGGTGATGATCAGCGCGAGGAGACGCTGCCAGGCGCGTTGCCGGGAGGTGACGTGATGGTGGCGGGCGACCATGATCACGCGGATCGCGTCGATCAGGGGGTGGAAGTGTTTCGCCTTGCCGGTTTGGGTTTGGGCGGCGGTGACGGTCGCTGCGCGGTAGGCGTCGAGCTGGTCGGTTTTCCCGTGCCGGGCCCGGTCGGCCTTGGACACGGTGTTGACCTCGATCACCTCTATCCCGTCGCTGTGGAGGACCGCGGTCAGCCCGGCGCCGTAGGTTCCGGTCTGCTCGACGCCGGCCTTCTCCAGTCGGCCATGGCTGCGGGCCCAGTCGAGGAGGTCGAGGTACCCGGCCATGGTGGCGGGGAACTCGCGGTCGTCGATGGGTCGGGAGTCGAATGCATCGACCACGGCGGCGTGGTGGGTGTCCTGGTGGGTGTCGACACCCAGCACCACCCAGGGTTCCTTGCCAGGGTTCTTGCCTCGGGCTCGGTTGTCTGATTGCCTGAACACGATGGTGTGTTCCTTCCGCGGTCGGTTACAGGAGCCGGGAGGAACAGCCATCAGGGTCGGGGATACGAGCACAACAGTGATAAGCGCGGGTTTAGAGCGCACGGTCTTATCAAGCTACGGTCCCCGGCCTGACCACTCCCCGACCCACAGGCTGGGTCAGGCGCCGGCCCAGCTCTCCCGAGGCTCCTTCGGACTAGGCAAATCCCACAATCGCCATCACGGCAGTTTCGACGTCAGCCACCATCCAGGAGCCCCGGAAGAACCGGTGCCACTATCTTCACTGTTTCGACGCAGCTGGCGACCCTGACTCAACCAGCGGGAAGGCGGGGAGGCTCAGCCGATCTCATGGACAGCGGCCTGGAACCATGTCCGGTACTCCACAGGCGTGCCGTAGATCGCCGCGGGGTCGGGAGTCAGCTCGTCGCCACCGGACAGGGCGAACTGGTGCGAGTACCACCGCTGGAGCCCGTCGACGACGGACCGGTCCGCGTTCGCCT
>DATITN010000206.1:0-6737 GCA_035467795.1 Arachnia sp.
TGGAGGAGATCATCTCCCGGCATCTGGGGCAGCTGTTCACCGGCATGCAGGTGATCTCCCACACCACCTTCCGCGTGACCCGCAACGAGGACATCGAGGTGGAGGAGGACGACGCCGAGAACCTCCTCTTCGCGTTGGAGAAGGAACTCCTCCGCAGCAAGGTCGGCCGCCCGCCGGTGCGCCTCGAGGTGGAGGAGGGCATCGACGAGCACATGCTGGCGATGCTGATGGCCGAGCTGGACGTCCATGACAACGAGGTGTTCCGGCTCTCGGCCCCGCTGGACCTCACGGGCCTGTTCTCGCTGGCGGATTCGCAGCGCGAGGATCTGAAGTACCCCAACTTCCTGCCCATCACGCACCCCGATCTCGCGGAGGTGGAGAGCGCCAGCCCCGCGGACATGTTCAAGGCGCTCAAGCTGCGCGACGTTCTGGTCCAGCACCCTTACGACTCGTTCGCCACGTCCGTGCAGCGCTTCATCGAGCAGTCGGCGGCGGATCCTGCTGTGCTTGCCATCAAGCAGACCCTGTACCGGACCTCAGGTGACTCCCCCATCGTCGACGCCCTCATCGAGGCCGCCCAGGCAGGGAAGCAGGTGCTCGCCGTCGTCGAGATCAAGGCGCGCTTCGATGAGCAGGCCAACATCGGCTGGGCCCGTAAGCTCGAGAAGTCCGGGGTGCATGTCATCTACGGCATGCTGGGTCTGAAGACCCACTGCAAGCTCGCCCTGGTGGTGCGCGAGGAATCCGACGGGCTGCGCCGCTACGCCCACATCGGCACCGGCAATTACAACCCGAAGACCGCGCGACAGTACGAGGACATGGGACTGCTGACGTCCAACCCCGTCATCAGCGACGACGTCGCCCGGCTCTTCAACCACCTCTCCGGCATGACGCAGGAGACCAACTACCGCCGCCTGCTGGTAGCCCCACACGGCATCCGCCAGGGACTGCTCGCCTACGTCGACGGCGAGATCGCCAACCATCTCGCGGGCAAGGTCTCCGGCATCAAGATCAAGGTCAACTCGCTTGTCGACGAGGCACTGATTGACGCGCTGTACCGCGCGTCGCAGATCGGCGTGCCCGTGGACATCTGGGTGCGGGGCATCTGCACCATTCGTCCGGGTGTCCCCGGCCTCAGCGACAACATCCGCGTCCGCTCCATCCTCGGGCGCTTCCTGGAACACTCGCGGGTGCTGTGGTTTGCGGGAGGCGGCAGACCCATCGTCGGCATCGGGTCCGCGGACATGATGCACCGCAACCTGGACCGCCGGGTGGAGGCGATCGTCGGCATCAGCAACCCGGCCCACGTCAAGCAGGTGGAGGACCTCTTCGAGATGGCGTTCGCTGACACCACCGTCCACTGGGAGCTCACCGACGCCACCTGGACGGCGCACACCACTGACGACGCGGGCACCCCACTCCTGGACCTCCAGGAGTGGCTCATCCAGCAGACAGCGGCCCGACGCTCCTCGCGATGACCAAGCGAGCCAGAATCCGGGCCGCCGGAGCCGTCGTTCTGCGCGGCTCCGGCGATGACTCCGAGGTCCTGCTCATCCACCGCCCCCGCTACGACGACTGGTCACTGCCGAAGGGCAAGGGCGAGGCCGACGAGCTGGCGCCGCAGACCGCGGTGCGGGAGGTCCTCGAGGAGACCGGGGTGGTGGTCCGGCTGGGCTTGAGGCTGCCGACGATCAGATACCAGCTGCAGAAGGGGCCCAAGTCGGTCGAGTACTGGCGCGCGGAGGTGCTGGATGAGCTGGCACGCGAACCCGATGCCGAGGTGGACAGGGTGGGCTGGTTCCCGATCGACAAGGCGATGCGGCGGCTCACCTACGCCGACGAGCGCAGGGTCCTCTCAGCTGCCCTCCTCACGCAGCGCACCACCCCGCTCCTGCTGGTCCGGCACGCCAAGGCCATGCTCCGCAAGGATTGGACCGGCCCGGACCAGGAGCGACGGTTGGCTGGTCGCGGCAGGCGCCAGGCCAAGGAGCTCGCCCAGCTGTTCTCCGCGTACGGCATCGAAAGCCTGGTGTCGTCGTCCTCGACGCGCTGCGTCGACACGTTGAGGCCCTACGCGGATCAGCGTGGCCTGACCATCGAGACCCTCGATGTGCTGACCGAGGAGAAGGGAACCGTGCACCCCGACGAGGTCATCGCCTACACTCGCGAGCTGTTCCGGACCTTTGAGGTGCCCACCGCGCTGTGCGGGCACCGGCCGGTGCTACCGGCGATGTTCAGCGGCGTGGACCTCTCGCCGCGGCCGATGGTGGTGGCGGAGGTGGTGGTGGTGCATCGCGACGACCAGGGCACCAAGGTGTCCGTCGAGGTCCACAAGCCCACCGCCTGACGGCATCCTAACGGACCCCAGATACCCGATCGTGGAGCTCGCCGCGCGAGAACTCGACCACCGTTCATCTCCTGTTAACCAAACTGGGCTCATCGCGTTACTTCGATTCTTTAACGTCCGATGCAGGAACGAACCGAAACACATCGAGTTCCGGGGCCGCACGCAAGCCCCACCACCCTCTCGGAAGGCACTCCCCGAATGAAGATTCGTCTGACCGCTGCTCTCGGCCTCTCTGCCGCGCTCCTCCTCTCGGCCTGCGCGGCCAACGAGGGCACCACCACGCCGGACACCACTGATTCCGCCGCCGCCACCGCCGATTCCTCGGCCGCCTCCACCCTCGAGGGCACCCTCGCAGGCAAGGGCTCCTCCGCCATGAACTCCGCGCAGACCACCTGGATCGCGAAGTTCCAGGAGGCCAACCCGGGCATGACCGTCAACTACGCGCCCGACGGCTCCGGCGCAGGCCGCGAGGCCTTCATGGGAGCTGGCGTGGACTTCGCCGGCTCTGACCGTTCCTTCACCCTCGAGGAGAACGTGGCCGGCGCCTCGTCGCTGTGCGCCGATGACTCCATCGCCTACAACCTCCCGATCTACGTCTCGCCGATCGCTGTGATCTTCAACCTCGAGGGTGTCACTGAGCTCAACCTCAACCCCGACACCCTGGCCGGCATCTTCAACGGATCCATCACCAAGTGGAACGACCCGGCCATTGCCGCCACCAATGAGGGCGTCGAGCTGCCGGACATGGACATCACCCCGGTGCACCGCTCGGATGACTCGGGCACCACCGAGAACTTCACCGACTACCTCAACAAGACCGCCCCCTCCGTGTGGACGAACGAGGCCGACGGCGAGTGGACCTACGAGGGTGGCGAGGCCGCCAAGGGCACCTCCGGCGTGGTCGCCGCCGTCACCGGCGGCACCGGCACCATCGGCTACGCCGACGCCTCGCAGGCCGGGGAGCTCTCCGTCGCCATGATCGGTGACGACAACTTCTACGGCCCCACCGCTGAGGACGCCGCCGCCGCGGTGGACGTCTCCCCGATGGAGGAGGGTCGCGAGGCCAACGACCTCGCGATCAACCTCGACCGCAGCGCCGAGGGTTACGGCATCGTGCTGGTCGCCTACGGCATGGCCTGCGCCGAGTACGCGGATCCCGCCAAGGCCGAACTGGTGAAGGCGTACCTCGGGTACGTCGCCTCCGAGCAGGGCCAGCTCGACGCGGCTGAGGGTGCGGGCTCCGCTCCCCTGGCCCCCGCCCTGCGCGACAAGGTGATTGCCGCCATCGACTCGATCAAGTGATCGTAGGATCCCAGTAATCCCAGGAGTCGCGCCTCTCGTTTGCGGGAGGCGCGACTCTTAGGGCTCAGGGCAGCCGCCCGGCCCACCGGTCAACAGCAGGAGAACCATGTCGACGACGGACGCGGAGGCGCCCACCACGCCGCAGCAGAAGGACTCGCTCCCCCACCGGGAGGACGAGAGTCACGCCCTCCACCACAGCAGCAAGCGATTCGGCGACAAGCTCTACAAGGCGATCTCCACCGGATCCGGGACCCTGATCCTCGTGATCCTCGCCGCCGTCGCCACGTTCCTCGTCGGGTTGTCCATCCCGGCGCTGACCGCCGACGCCGAGGAACTGCAGTACGGCGAGTTCTGGAGCTACGCGCTCCCCTTCGCGTTCGGAACCGTGTGGGCCGCCTCGCTGGCGATGGTGTTCGCTGTCCCCGTGGCAATCGGGATCGCGCTGTTCATCAGCCACTACGCTCCGCGGAGGCTAGCGGCCGGTCTCGGCTACATCATCGATCTGTTGGCCGCGGTGCCGTCGGTGGTCTTCGGCCTGTGGGGCATCAACACCCTGGCCCCGCTGATGCGCCCCATGTACGTGTGGCTGGCGGACAACCTGGGACCGCTGCCCGTCTTCGGCTGGTTCTTCGCGGGTCCGGTCTCCGGCACCGGCCGCACCGTCCTCACGGCCGCCGTCGTGCTGGCCGTCATGGTCCTGCCCATCATCACAGCCATCTCGCGAGAGGTCTTCCTGCAGACCCCGCGGCTCCACGAGGAGGCGTCACTCGCCTTGGGAGCCACCCGCTGGGAGATGATCCGTCAGGCGGTGATCCCGTTCGGGACCCCTGGAATCGTGTCTGCGTGCATGCTCGGGCTCGGTCGCGCCCTTGGTGAGACGATGGCCATCGCCATGGTGCTCTCACCCGCGGCGATCATCCACTTCCAGATGCTGACCTCCAGCAACCCCAACACCATCGCGGGCAACATCGCGCTCGCCTTCCCTGAGGCCTTCGGCCTGGGCATCAACCAGCTGATCGCGACGGGCCTCGTGCTGTTCGTGATCACCCTGGCCGTGAACATGACGGCGCGCTGGGTCCTGTCCCTGCGCAAGGAATTCTCGGGAGCCAACTGATGAGCGCTAGCACATTGACCACGCGCACCAGCGAGTTGACTGCCGGGCAGCTGCCCCGCTTCACCACGCCCGCGATGCTCGTCGTCGCCTTCGCAGTCACGTCGGCGGTGCTGGCTCTCTTCAGCGCCGTGGGCGTCGGCAGCGTCCTGATCATCGGTGTCCTGATCTTCCTGGTCGCCATGTTCGCGCTGTCCTGGTCGGTTGAGGGCATGCGTAAGGCCAAGGACCGCAACGCGCGCCACATCGTCACCGGAGCCTTCCTCATCGCCCTGTTTCCCCTGGTCTCCCTGATCTGGCAGACACTGGCCAAGGGCCTCGAGCGGATGGACGTCAACTTCTTCACCTACTCGATGCGCAGCGTCATCGGTGAAGGCGGCGGCGCTGTGCACGCCATCTGGGGCACGCTGATCATCACCGGCATCGCCAGCCTGATCTCGGTTCCGATCGGGCTGTTCACAGCCATCTACCTCGTCGAATACAGCGCCGGCAGCAAGTTGGCCTCGGCGATCCGCTTCTTCGTCGACGTCATGACCGGCATCCCGTCGATCGTCGCGGGGCTGTTCGCCTACACCGTCTTCAGCCTGCTCTTCGGCCCTGGGACCAACAACGGCGTCTCTGGAGCGGTGGCTCTGTCGGTGTTGATGATCCCGACTGTGGTGCGATCCACGGAGGAGATGCTGAGACTGGTGCCCAACGAGCTGCGCGAGGCCTCGTACGCGCTGGGGGTGCCGAAGTGGCGCACCATCGCCAAGGTGGTGCTTCCCACTGCACTGGCCGGGATCGTCACGGGCGTGGTGCTGTCCGTCGCACGCGTCATCGGCGAGACCGCCCCGCTGCTGGTCACCGCCGGCATCACGGCGTCGATGAACGTCAACCCGTTCTCCAACCCGATGGCCACGCTGCCCGTCTTCGTGTACTACCAGTACGTGACCCCCGGCATCCCCCAGGATCCCTTCTACGCCCGTGCGTGGGCCGGGGCCCTCACCCTCATTCTCATCGTCATGGGCCTCAACGCGATCGGTCGACTCATCGCGTGGAAATTCGCCCCCAAGTCCGGCCGCTGATCAGGAAGACGCAGGAAAATGTCCAAGCGAATTGAGCTCAAGGATCTCGACATCTACTACGGCAAGTTCCACGCCGTGAAGTCGGTCAGCATGACCATCGAGCCGCGGGCCGTCACGGCCTTCATCGGCTCGTCCGGGTGCGGCAAGTCAACGGTGCTGCGCTCCATCAACCGCATGCATGAGGTGATCGACGGCGCCTACGTCGACGGCCAGGTGCTGCTCGACGGGGTGGACCTGTACGACAAGTCGGTGGATCCGGTGCGTGTGCGCCGCCACATCGGCATGGTGTTCCAGCGCCCGAACCCCTTCCCCACCATGTCGATCCGGGAGAACATCCTGGCCGGCGTGCGGCTCAACAACGCCAGGATGAGCAAGTCGGAGTCCGACACCCTGGTCGAGGAGTCGCTCCGCGGCGCCAACCTGTGGAACGAGGTGAAGGACCGTCTGGAGAAGCCGGGTTCAGGCCTCTCCGGCGGGCAGCAGCAGCGCCTCTGCATCGCTCGCGCGATCGCGGTGTCGCCTGACGTGCTGCTGATGGACGAGCCCTGCTCCGCCCTCGATCCCATCTCGACGCTGGCCATCGAGGACCTGATCAAGGAGTTGAAGGAGACCTACACCGTCGTCATCGTCACCCACAACATGCAGCAGGCTGCGCGTGTCTCGGACCAGACGGCGTTCTTCAACCTCAAGGCGCACGGGCAGCCGGGCGAGCTGATCGAGTACGGGCCCACCGAGAAGATCTTCCACAACCCGGATCAGAAGTCCACTGAGGATTACATCACCGGCCGCTTCGGCTGATCATCCCCGATCGACACCCCAGGGTGTTGAGCCCCACGGAGGGGTGTGCGGGGATCCGGGTTCTGATGCCCGGGCGGCCCGTGGTGGTCCAGCGTGCAAGTCTCCCAGACTG
>DATITN010000207.1:0-6045 GCA_035467795.1 Arachnia sp.
GATCCGGCTCAGCCCTCCTACGGCGCCGACTACGGTCAGGCCCCCTACGGCCAGGCGCCGTACGGTCAGGGAGCCCCGCAGCCCTACGGCATGACGCCCTACGGCCAGCAGGCCTACGGACAGCCCGGCTACGGCTACGGCCAGCCGGAACACCCTCAAGCCACCACCATCCTGGTGCTCGGCATCTTGGGCTTCTTCGTGCCCATCGTGCCGTTCGTGGCCTGGTACATGGGCGGGCAGATCAAGAGGCAGATCGACTCCGGCGCGCCGTACCAGTGGGAGGGCTCGCTCAAGATCGGCTATCTGATCGGGAAGATCCTGGGCATCATCCAGATCGCCTCGGTGGTCCTGACCATCGTCTGGCTGGTCTTCATGTTCGGGCTCTTCGCCACCACAGGCTTCTAGCCTCGCCCAGGCCGCTACGCGGCTGCGGACCCTCAGGGATCGAGGAACAAAGGGGGCGGGCCGACCTGATGGTCGACCCGCCCCTACGTCGGTCTCAGAAGGTCAGTCGTCGCCCTCGTCGACGACGACCTCCGGCGTGCGCACGAGGTGCACGATCGAAGCGGCGAGCCCGCCCCACAGGGTGAGCATTGCGATGATCATCATGATCAGTGCGGTGGTGGTCATTTCGCCATGATCTCCTCGTACCTGGCGTCGAGAGCATCCTCGTCGACGTGAGTGATGGTGGAACGCTTCCACGGCGTCGCCGCCAGCGCGATTGCCGCGATGAGCAGCGAAGCGGCCATGCCCCAGCCGAAGACGCCGAGCATGCCCAGCGGGTAGTCGCTGTACGGGGTGGTGACCTTGGTGATCACCTCGTTGACCAGGATGTAGCCCAGCACCACCGGGACCACCACCCCGATCAGCACCAGCCACACCCTGCCGAAGCGGACGCTGGAGACGCGGTCCACGTGGCTCTGCAGCAGCGGCAGTTTCCTCAGGATCCAGGCGAAGGCGACCACCATGGCGAACGCCCCGAGCAGGATGCCGAACTTGTTGATGAACTCATCCGTGATGTCGAGGAAGTAGAGCCCCGTCGTCGTGGGGAGGAACAGCATCGACACCAGCGCCATCGGCACGCCGACCGCCAGCGTGGCCTTCAGGCGGCCCAGGCCCAGCTTGTCCTGAATGGCCGCCACGACCACCTCGACGATGGAGATCATCGACGTGAACCCGGCGAACACCAGTGAGGCGAAGAACAACGCTCCCAGAAGGGGCCCGAAGCTCGTCGACGACACGATGCTGGGGAAGGCGACGAACGCGAGCCCGATGCCGCCGGCCGCGACCTCTTCCATGGGCTGGCCCGTGGCCTGCATGAGGAAGCCGAGCGCGGCGAACACGCCGATGCCGGCGAGCAGCTCGAAGCCGGAGTTGGCGAACGCCACCACAAGACCCGAACCGCTGAGGTTGGTGCGGCGCCTCAGGTAGGACGAGTAGGTGATCATGATGCCGAAGCCGACAGACAACGAGAAGAAGATCTGGCCGTAGGCGGCGGCCCACACCCCCGGGTCTCCCAGGGCGGCCCAGTTCGGGGTGAAGAAGGCGTTGAGGCCATCCATCGCGCCCGGCAGGGTGACGGCCTGGATGACCAGGACGAGGAACATGACCACAAGCAGCGGAATCATGATCACGTTGGCGCGGGCGATGCCCCGCTTGACCCCGAGAGCGATGACCGCGATGACCAGGATCCACGCCACAGCCATCGGGATGGCGACCTGGGGCACGAAGTCGAAGCCGACGCCCGGCGTCTCCGCCACCTGAAGGAACTCACCCATCAGGAAGCCGCCCGGGTCGTCGCCCCAGGCTTCGGTGAAGCTGAAGAAGAAGTACATCGCGGCCCAGGCCAGGATGGCGGCGTAGTAGACGGCGATGACGAAGCACACCAGCACCTGCCACCAGCCGAACACCTCGGTCCACTTCTTACCGGCGCGACGCAGGGCGAGCGGGGGTGCGGAACGGTAGCGGTGGCCGAGCGCGTAGTCGAAGAAGAGCAGCGGGATGCCCGCCGTCAACAGTGCGACCAGGTAGGGGATGACGAACGCGCCGCCGCCGTTGGTGTAGGCGACGTACGGGAAACGCCAGATGTTGCCCAGGCCGACGGCGGAGCCGATGGCGGCGAGGATGAACACGTTGCGTGAGTTGAAGACCTCACGGTTCGCGGTCGTGGGTTCGGACATGTGCCCTCCCTTCAGGGAGTGGGGGTGTACTGACCCGCGTAGCGTATTCCACGCGACCCGCCGCATGCGGGCGGGTGGGGATTTGGTCTGTCGTGTCGCGCGGGCCCGCCGTCTGCTTGAGGACGAGCCTTAGGCGGCGGATCTGGTGTCGACTTCGCCACCAGATCCGCCTCTCGGGCGTGAGGCCCCTCTGGACCTCAATCACGGGGGCTCAGCGGACGAAGACCGGCTGGTCCTTCGTGGAGCGCGCCTCATCGTAGGCGTAGCCGTCGCCGTCGAAGTCCACGAGCCTCCCGGGCGTGCGCACCCGTCCCCGGATCATCCAGCCGGCCATGGTGCCGCGGGCCCGCTTGGCGTGGAAGCTGACCACCCGGGGCTCCCCGTGCTGGCCCCGGTCCTCGAAGCGCGGGCTGATGATGCGGGCACCGAGGCGCTCGGGGCGCACCGCTGTGAAGTACTCCTGTGAGGCCAGGTTGATCAGGACGTCGGCGCCGGGCGACTCGTCGAGGTCGCGGCGGAGCAGGTCCGTGACCTGATCGCCCCACCAGTCGTACAGGGAGCGGCCGCGCGCCGTCTCCAGGCGGGTTCCCATCTCGAGGCGGTGGGGCTGGATCAGGTCCAGCGGGCGGAGGAGACCATACAGGCCGGACAGGACGCGCAGCGTCTTCTGCGCCTCGGTGAAGTCCCGCTCGTCGAGGGTCCGCGCAGCCAGGCCCTGGTACACGTCGCCGTTGAAGGCCAGCACCGCCGGCCGCGCGGTACGGGGTGTGTGATCGGCGGTGAACTCCGCGTAGCGGGTGGCGTTGAGGTGGGCCAGGTCGTCGGAGATGTGCATGAGCGCCGCAATATCCGCCGGGGACTTCTCCCGCATGATCCCGATGAGCTGAGTGGCCTCGCTGAGCAGCCTGGGCTCGGACCGCTTCCTCGTGGGCAGCGGAGAGTCGAAGTCCAGCGACTTGGCCGGCGACAGGACGGTCAGCATGGCAGCGAGTCTAACGCCCCCTCAGCAGCCGTCGGTCAGCTCGACCCCAGGCACCAGCGCGGCCCACTCCTCCTGTGAGACTCGGGACCCGAACCGGCCGCACATGTCCTCGACGGCGGCCCTCGGGTCGTCGGGCCAGGCGACGGCGCGGCCCCCGTTGAGCGCCATCACGAAGTGGCCGTCGACCCACGCGGCCCCGGTGAGGTTGGTCGCCTGCGGCCTCAGCGACAGCTCCAGGCGCGCCGAGCCGTCATCGATCCGCCACACCCAGAGCCGGCCCGCCCGGGTGGCGGCGTACAGCAGATCGCCCCCGCGCCCGAAGCCCACCTGCGTCAGCTCGGACCGCGCCTCGTTCAGCTCGTGCAGGACCTGCGGCGCCTCGGGGGTGGACACGTCGAAGACGGTGATCCGCCCCGCGGTGTCGCCGACGGCGAGGGTGCCTCGAGCGGAGAACGCGTAGTCGATGGGGATCGCGTCGTCCGCCAGCGTCAACGTGGCGGCCTCCTCGGGGCCGTCGTCGGTGAGGCGCCACAGGACGGCGGACTTGCCGTCGACGTGCATGGCGACGAACGTGGCCTCGTCGGGTGTGAACCCCGACCCGCCGGGCCAGGTGTTCTCCAGGACGCTGACGAGCGCCCAGCCGTCACCGTCGCGTTCGAAGAGGTGGTAGCCGGGCTCGCCACGGTAGCCGAGCGCCAGATAGCGCCCGGACGCGGACACCTCGACGTCCGCCAGACCGCCCTGACCGGGCATGGTGTGCACCGCCGCGAACGCGTCGTCGGTCCGTTCGAGCGTGACCAGCGTCCCGCCGTTGGTCAGATTGACCAGCACGGAGGCGTCCTCGCTCAGGATGGCGAAGCCGTTGTAGGTGTCACCGTCGGCCGGAGCCTCCACAGGGAGCTCCACCCAGTCATCGTCGTCGCGCCCCAGCACCAGCCCGCCGGAGGACGAGCCGAGCATCACGGCGTCGGCGCCGCTGTACACACCGAAGTAGCGGCCCTCCGGCAGCTGCTGGACCCTCGGATCATCAGCCGTGGGCCAAGCGGTGACCGCGCCGCCCGTCGCGCCCGCGAGCAGGACATCGCCGCGCGCGCCTAGGCTGGTCACGACGGTGGGCTCGGGGAAGCTGCGCACCAGCTCCCACCCGGGGAGGTACTCGCGCAGCTCGCCGAAGGCCCCGCCGACCAGGAGCCTGTCCCCGAGGTGCCGCACCGCATTGGCCGAGGACTCGAACTCGACCGAATCGATCAGGGAGGGGTTGGCGGGCGTGGCGGCGAACCGGTAGGCGAACCCCTGCGTCGTCCCAGCCAGCACCTCCGTGCC
Organism: Arachnia sp.; assembly: GCA_035467795.1. Taxonomy (GTDB): domain Bacteria; phylum Actinomycetota; class Actinomycetes; order Propionibacteriales; family Propionibacteriaceae; genus Arachnia. Next base: position 4,486 of record DATITN010000207.1, read on the forward strand.
CTCTGGAGATGTGTTCATCGAGATCACGGTTCCGGCGACCGTCAGATCGTCCTGCCGCGTGCCGTCGACGCCGAACACCTTCACGGTGTCGCTCAGGCCACCCACGAACACGGTCTCGGGTGTCATCGCCAGCCCGGTCACCGCCATCGGCTCGCCGAGGCTGAGATCGGGCAACCGGACCGGGGCATCCGGGTCGGTGAGATCCACGCGGCGAACCGCACCTTCGAGGGTGCCGACGGCGATGGTGGACCCGGCCCACGCGGCGCTGTACGCCACGGTGTCGTCGCCGAACTCCAGGAGCTGGGTGGGCTCACCGGTGACGTCCCACACGGCAGCGGTCTGCTGACCGCCGACCAGGACCAGGACGCGCCCGTCCACCACCGTGCCTTCGAGGACGAACAGCTGGCCGCCGCCGCTGGCGAACGTCTCCGGTTCTCCCGCGATCGAGCCACCGCGCCAGAGTGTCACGCTCCCGGAGCTGTCGGCGCGAAGCGTCACATCGGCCCCGTCGACGTGGGACACCATGGTGGTCCCGCTCGGCCCGACGGACCGCGTCGACAGTGGGGTGCCCGCTGACTTGAGCACCGCCGAGCGACTCTCCACGCTCTCGTCGAGCGCCAGTGACGCCACGCTCAGTTGCCCCGCCCGGTTGGGGTCGGTCGGCCGGATCTCGTCGGCGATGAGCGCCAGCTGCCGCGCCTGCGCGGATCGCTCGGAGGCTTGCGCCGCCTGGCGCAGGCTGGAGGACTGCAGACCGGCCCCCACCGCCACGACGAGCATCGCGATGGCGATCGCGGCGGCGGCGACGGCCAGTTGCTGTCGTCGGCGCAGCGTGCGGATCGTTTCGGCCTGCGCGAGCTGCTGGGCGTCTGCCAGGTCGAGGCTGGAGGTGATGAAGCTGTTCTCCCGGGCCGACAGAAGTGGGGCGCTCGCCTGCCTGGCCCACGTGCTCCACAGCTCGGCCTCCACCGGCATCAGTGCGTCGTCCTGCCTGCCGCCCTCCTCCCACACCTGGGCGGCCATCTGGATGCGGCGCGCGATGAGCAGGGACGCGCGCTCCTCGTCGATCCAGCCACGCAGACGCTGCCAGCGGGTCAGCAGGGCGTCGTGGGACACCGCGACACTGCCGCCGTACAGGGTGAACAGCCGCGACCCGAGGAAGGCGTCGACGACGGGCGACATCTCCTCGGAGAGGTCCTCCAGCGGCAGCCTGCCGCGGAGCACGCGGTCGCCATCGAGCTGGATCAGGGCGAGCAGGAGCCTCCGGGCCAGCGGCTTCTCCTGCTCGGTGAGGCCGGCGTAGACCGCCTCGGCCTCCTCGTCGAGGGCCGACCACAGCCCGCCCATGGCGAGGTAGTGCGTCGGGGTGAGGGTGGCGCCGTGCGCCGCGGCCCAGCAGCGCCGCAGAGCGCTGGACAGGAGCGGCAGCGCGGTGCCGGGTGCGGGTTCCCCGTAGAGCCGCAGGTCCCGCAGGATGAGCCGGACCAGGTCAGGTGCCACGGTCCGGCCGTGCCGCCGGGCGGGCTCCTCGATGATGCGGGTGTACTCGGCCGTGCTGAG
>DATITN010000208.1:0-5184 GCA_035467795.1 Arachnia sp.
GGACCATGCGTTCAATCCGGTCGCGGTCCGCCCAGGTCTCCGTCAGGCGGGCCATGGCGTAGACGGCGTCGGAGAGCCGGTTGAGGTACTTGATCAGCTCGGGGCGTACCGGCTCGGACTCGGACAGGGTGAGAGTGCGGCGCTCGGCCCGGCGCACCACCGTCCGCGCCTGGTGGAAGGCCGACGAGCGTTGATCGCGCCCGGGCACCACGAAGGCGCGCTGGGGCCCCGTGATGGCCAGGCAGTCGTCGATGAGTCGCTCGAGGTCGGTGATGTCCGCGTCGCCCACGGTATCGGCGAGGGTGGCTGCGCCCTTGGCGTCGCTGGCGAGTTCTGCGGCCAGGACGAAGAGTCGCTGCTGGACCTGATGGAGCCGGGCGCGCCAGGGGCCATCGTCGAGGCCGGCCTTGGCCGCCCCGACCGCGGCGTTGGCCTCGTCGACGGTGCCGTAGGCCTCGACGCGCAGGCTCTGTTTCGCCACGCGTGTTCCCCCAAACAGCCCGGTGTCGCCCCGGTCGCCGGTGCGGGTGTAGACGGCGGGCATGGCTAGGCGTTCTCGATCTCGACGGCGTCGACGATCCCGACGATGGTGGCGTCGAGGGGTGCCTGGGGGCGATCGGCGGCGAACCGGGCGGAGGAGCCCTTGGTCACGATGACGGTCTCGCCGGTTCCCGCGCCGACCGTGTCCACACACACCTCAGGTGAGCCTGTGGCCTCGCCGTTCTCGTCGACCCGGCGGGTCAGCATCAGCTTGAAGCCGATGAGCCGTTCGTCCTTGCTCGTCGACACGACGGTGCCGATCACCTTGGCGAGGTACATGTCAGGACCCTTCCTGCAGAGTGATGTGGCGCTTCGCGGCGGCCTCGCGGGCGAGGTCGGTGACGATGGCGCGGGGGTGGAGTCGGATGATGGCACCGTCGGACCGGGCGGCGACGGTGGCCTCCGTGACAACGCGCTCGGCCGGGGCCTCCGACGGCGGAGCGACGGCCGGACCGCCGGCCTGACGCAGGACCGCCCTGTCGAGCCGCGACGCGTCGGACAGCTGCACCCCGAAGGACCGCAGCGTGGCGAGGTTCTTCCGGAGCATCGCCTGGTAGCCCGACGGCATGTGGGGGAACCAGGAACGCTTGCCCTCGCTGTCCGGGCAGGCGGCGTTGGTGACAGCCACGACGGGCTTGCCGCTCATGATGAACTCGGCGATGACGTTGGAGGCGAGACAGTCGCCGACGCCGTGGACCACCTTCGCGACCATGTTGACGGTGAGCGTGGGCACGATGAGAAGGTCGTGGCTGGCCACCAGCGACTTGTCGGCCGGGGTCATGCCGATGCCCGCGATGGTGTCCTGGTCCAGGACTCTGCGGGCCGAGTCCGTCTGGATCCAGTCCAGCGACATCTGCGGGTTAAGGCGGGTGAGCGAGGCGCACGCCTCCTCGAAACCGAGCAGGGCGCCGGTGAACAGCACGAGCCCGGTGCTGGACGCCGCGCGGGGCGCGACACGCTGGGGCATGAGGCCGGCGATCACCTCACGGATGAGGTCTCGAAGCTGCGATTCGGTCATGGGGTCCTCCGCATCGCGGTGCCGAGTGGGGTGGGGAACAGGGGCTCGACGGAGCGCACGACGTCGTGGCCGAGCACCTCGTCGAAGACCTCGGCGGCCCGGGGGAACGAGCTCGATCCGCCGACCAGGTGGATGGTCCCGGGGTCGCCGGCGCCGCGGAGCGCGTCACGGGCGATGGTGGCCATCTTCTCCAGCGTGGGACGGATCAGGCCGAACACCAGCTCGGCGTTGGCCGGGTCACGCTTGAAGTCCTCGGCGTCGTCGTAGTCCATGCCGAGGGCGCCCGAGATCACAAGAGTCATGTGGTGACCGCCGGTGGCCTCATCGATGGAGAACTGCACCTGCCCGTCGCGCAGCAGGGAGACGCCGGTGGTGCCGTGGCCGACATCGATGACGGTGCCGTCGCGGACCCCGAGCGCGGTCGCGGCCGCCACCGGCTCGTCGACGATCTCTGTGGTGTGCAGCCCGCAGGACTCCAGCACGTTGCCGAACACTTTCGCGGTGCCGGCGTCGATGCCGGGCGGCGCCGCGACCGTGGCGCGCTCGAACCGGGTGCCGACCCTCTCTTCCAGCGATGCCTTCAGCGCGCCGACCACGCGGACGGCGCCGAGCCAGTCCACCACCACTCCGTCGCGCACCACGGTCGCGCGACGCCACGCCCCGGCCACGGGCGCGCCGGCGTCGTCGACGACTCCGAGCACGATGTTGGCCGTGCCGAGGTCGACGCCGAGGCGCAGTGCGCCGGAGGCGGGGGCGACCTGCTCGGTGCGCACGAGGTGTGCGAACGTCTGCAGGTGGCGGGTGGGGGAGGCGAACATGGGATCAGTCCTTCACGATGCGCACGTAGTCGCCGGTCCGGGCACCGACGGCGTTGCCTTCGTCGGTGTCGAGATGCAGTTCGGCGAGGTAGGAGTCCTTCACTCGGATGAGGAAGTGGTCCAGCCGGCCGCCTCGCTCGCCCTCGAAGATCACGCTGACCCGGTCCTGGTCGGAGAGCCCCAGCGCAGCCGCGTCCGCGGGACTCATGTGGATGTGGCGCCCTGCCACGATGGCCGCGTTGGTGCAGGCCACCCGCCCAGCCGGTCCCGAGATCTCGATCGGCGCCGCGTCGTCCAGGTGGCCGGAATCGGCCATCGGCGCCGCGACACCCAGCGCGTAGGCGTCCGTGCGGCTGAGTTCGACCTGCGTCGCGGGGCGGTTGGGCCCCATGACGCGCACCCGCTCCATGGTGCCCTTGGGCCCATGCAGCGTGACGGTCTCCTCCGCGGCGAACTCGCCGCGTTGCCGCACCATCTTCCTCACGTTCGGCCGGGGGGAGCCGAACAGGGTGAGGAAGTCGGCGTCGGACAGGTGTACGTGCCGGTTGGAGATGCCGACGATCACACGATTCGGGTCTGCCTCACACAGTCTGGTGAGGACCCTCTCGGCGATCTCGGAGATCAGCTGGGCTTCGGTCATGTCAGGCCTTCGGGAGCAGCTTCTCGACGTCGGCGTGGGGACGCGGGATGACGTGCTGGCTGACGAGCTCGCCGACCTTCGCGGCGGCGGCCGAACCGGCGTCGACGGCGGCCTTGACGGCGCCGACGTCACCTCGGACCATCACGGTGACGAAGCCGGCACCGATCTTCTCGCTGCCGATCAGCGTGACGTTGGCGGACTTGGTCATGGCGTCGGCGGCCTCGATGGCCCCGACGAATCCTTTGGTCTCGACGAGACCGAGCGCTTGGCTCATGCTTGCTTCCTCCTGCTGGTGGTGATGGCGGGGGAGTCCGCCGTCGCCGGGGCGGGTGCCGCGGCGGGTTCTGGGGTGGGCTCGGCCTGAGGTGCCTCCGGCGCGGCCGTGGGCTCCTCGGCAGCAGGGGGCGCTGCCGAGGGCACTGGCTCCTCGGGGTGGTAGCCGACGGTGGTGCGGTTGAAGACCATCGATTCGACCTGGTCTGAGGGTCGGGCGATGACGAGCTTGCTCACCACGCGGCTGACGCGCGCGGCGGCCACGGCTGCGGCGTCGATCGCGGCGTTCACCGCGCCGACCTGGCCGAGGACCTTGATGGTGACGTAGCCGCCGCCCTTGGCCAGTTCGTAGCCGACCAGTTCGACGTTGGCGGCCTTGCAGGCCACGTCTGCGGCCTCGATGCCGGCGGCGAGACCGACGACCTCGATCGTCCCTAGCGCTTGCATAGTGGGTCCTTTCCTAGGTGGTGCGAGTGAAGTTCCGAAGCGGAATGCGTTTGACGATGCGGGCGGCGTTGGAGCCGACGATCCGGTCGGCCGCACCCCGCTCGAAGTGGCGTGCCACGTAGGGGCGGTGTTCGGGCAGCTTGTCGGTGGTGATGACCACGTAGTCGAGCGCCACGCCGAGGCCGATTCCCAGCCGGGAGGTGACGGCGGCGTCGTGGGCCAGGACAAGCGGGTTGAGGTGGTCGTGCCGCGACACCTCCACCGGGACCCCCTCCTCCTCGATGCCGAGCAGCAGGTCGGTCAGTTGCGAGTCGGTGGTGGCCTCGTGCACGTGGACGCAGATGGCGGGTGGGCCGTCGATCATCGTGCACCCGCTTCCTCGGCCCAGCTGAGCGCCAGGCCCGTGGCGACGGCGTTGCGGGGTCCCTCGGTGCCGCGGATGTTGGCGCGCCCCGCGACGACGCGGTACTCGGCCAGGGCCTTGGTCACCAGCTGGGGGATCTCGAAGTCCAGCGCCGACCCGCCCACCAGGACCACGAAGTCGATGTCGCGGACGTTCGCGGTGGGGCTGACCTTCCGGAGGGCGCGCACGGCGTTGGTCACGAAAACGCGCTCCTTGGCGCGGATGCGCACCTGCCGGATGGTCTCCAGCGGAAGATCGAGGTCCAGCGGCACCATGCCCTCAGGCTTGAGCACCACCACGCGTGCGTAGGCGTGCGGCGGCAGAGGCTCCTCGAAGAACTGGACGGTGCCGTCCTCGTGCCGGATGTTGAACACCGTCTCCACCCGGGCCAGCGGATGGCGCTTGATGTCCTCGGCGGCGTCCCACGAGTCCAGGCCGAGCTCGGACTGGATCATCAGGGTGACCATGTTGCCGGCTCCTGCGAGGTGGATCGACGTGCCTGAGCCGTCGGCGTGCATGACGGAGGCGTCGGTGGAGCCGGCGCCGATGTCCAGGATGGCCAGCGGCACGGCCGTCCCGGGGGTGGTCAGCGCGCCGCGGATGGCCATGTCGGCCTCCACTCCGCCGACTTCGACGGGGATCCCGAGTTCGGCGGCCATGTCGGTGGCGATGCGCTGCATCTGCAGTCGGTCGGTCTTGACCATGACCGCGATGCCGACGGCGGCCTCCATGGAGAACTCGTTGGCGATACCGCCGGAGACCTGGCGCGGAACGTGGGTGTCCACGGCGAGCAGATCCGTGATGCGGATGTCGCGGGGGGAGTGGTTGGTGAGCTGCCCCATCGTGACGCGCACCTTCTCCATCATGCCGCCCACGTTGGTGCCGGGTTCCCCCACGATGTCCTCGACGTGGCGCACCTGTTGGGCGGCGTCCATGATCTCCTCGGAGCCGCGGTCGACGTCGACGTCGACCTGGCGGTTCTCGCCGCGGAAGGTGAGGGTGCCGGCGGGGATGCGGCGTTCCTTGACGTCACCCTTCGGGGTCT
>DATITN010000209.1:0-5133 GCA_035467795.1 Arachnia sp.
CCGCGCCTACCTCGAGTTCTCCTTCGCCCCCGAGTACGTGGCGGCGTTCGCCGACAAGCAGATCGTCATCCCCGCCACCGAGGAGGGCACCGCGCTCAGCGAGTACTTCGGCGAGGAGGGCGTGCTGCGTCCGTTCACCGAGCTCACCCAGTTCGCCGTCCTGCGTCCCGAGACCCCGGCCTACGCGGTGATCTCCACCACCTTCACCACGGCCGCCATGGACATCATGAACGGAGCCGACGTCCAGACCACCTTGGATCAGGCGGTCAAGGACATTGACGCCGACATCGCCAACAACGACGGCTACGGCTTCTGATGCACCCGGCCGGGGCCTTCGGGCCCCGGCCCTCATCATCTGGAGGACACACACCCATGACCACTCCACGCTCAGCCGCGCCCGCCGCGGCAGTCCCGGCGGCCACGAAGGCCGCCCCCCCCAAGCGGCGCAAGGGCCAGGGCCACGGTGCCGCCTACGGGATGGTTGCCCCCGCCGCGCTGCTCATGCTCCTCTTCCTCATCATCCCCGTCGGGCTTGCGTTCGCGCTCTCGTTCACCAACGCCCGCCTCATCTCGCCCAACCCGCCCCGCTTCGTCGGGCTGGACAACTTCATCCGCGCCTTCACCGCGGACCCCACCTTCATCCGCTCCCTGATCAACACGTTCCTGTTCGCCATCGTGGTCGTTCCGGTTCAGGCGGCTCTGGGGCTGATCCTGGCGGTTCTGGTCAACCAGAAGCTGCGCGGCACCACCTTCTTCCGGATCGTCTTCTTCATCCCGGTGGTGACGTCGATCGTCGTGGTGTCCATCCTCTGGCGGTTCATGTACCAGCCCGACGGCATCATCAACTCGTTCATCGACATGCTCACCTTCGGAGCCTGGGAGAACATCGCCTGGCTGAACAACCCGACGACGGCGTTGCCCGCCATCATCGTGCTGTCCATCTGGCAGGCGGTCGGCTTCCACATGATCATCTGGCTCTCCGGCCTCCAAACCATCCCAGAGGAGCTGTACGAAGCCGCGCGCATGGACGGCGCCAGTGGGTGGGAGCAGTTCAAGAACGTCACCTGGCCGGGGCTCCGACCCACGATGATCTTCATCCTGGTCACCATCACCATCGCGGCGCTGGGCCTGTTCGTCCAGATCGACGTGATGACCCAGGGCGGCCCCGTCGACTCCACCACCACGCTGGTCTTCCACGCGGTCCGCCGCGGCTACCGCGAACAGCAGACGGGCTACGGCGCCGCGATCTCGCTGATCTTCTTCGTGCTGGTGCTGATCATCGCGATGATCCAGCGCTTCCTGACCCGAGACAAGGACTGACATGGCCAAGACTGTGGGCTTGGCGGCCGGCAAGCGCCGCCGCAAGATCCTGATCTACATTCCGATGGTCATCCTCGCGGTGATCTTCCTGTTCCCATTGATCTTCATGTTCGTCTCCAGCCTCAAGCCCGACGCGCAGATCCTCGCCGACGTAGACAACATCCGGGCGTTCCTCCCCGTCGGCGACATCTCACTGGCCAACTACACCGGCGTCTTCGAGCGGGTGCCGTTCTGGCAGTTCCTGCTCAACTCGATCATCGTGACGGTGCTCATCGTCGGGCTCGGGTTGGTGGTCAACTCGCTGGCAGGTTTCGCGCTGTCGCGGATGGAGTGGAAGGGCCGCAAGATCATGCTGACGGTCATCATCGCCACGCTCATCGTGCCGTTCGAGACCATCGCGGTGCCGATGGTCTACTGGGTCAGCAAGCTGCCGACGCTGGTGTTCGAGGGCGGGCTGCTCAAGTACGACTTCGGCTGGCTCAACACCTACGAGGTGATGATCGTGCCGTTCATCGCCAACGCGTTCTCGATCTTCCTGTTCACGCAGTACTTCTCCACCATCCCCGTCTCGATCGACGAGGCGGCCCGCATCGACGGCGCCGGCTGGTTCGCGATCTACTGGCGCATCATCGTGCCGCTGTCGGGCCCGGCGTTCGCCACCGTCGCCATCCTCACCTTCCTTCCGGCGTGGAACTCGTACCTGTGGCCGTTGATGGTGGTGCAGCAGGAATCGCTGCGGCCCGTCATGGTGGGGATGCAGTACTTCTTCCAGCTCAACACCGCCTGGGGCGAGGTGATGGCCTACACGTCGCTCATCACGCTGCCCGTGCTGCTGATGTTCCTGGTGTTCCAGCGGGCGTTCGTCAGCTCCATCGCCTCCAGCGGCATCAAGGGGTGATGGCGTGCTGAGACTGCCCGACCATTGGGTGTGGGACAGCTGGCCTGCCGTCGACGCGGAGGGGGTGCACCACCTCTTCTTCCTGCGGGCGTCGCGGGCGCTGATCGATCCTGACCGGCGGCATCGCCGGGCGTCGGTGGGTCACGCCCGGTCGTCGGACCTGGTCACGTGGGAGCTGTTGCCCGACGCCCTTGTCACCGCCGACGAGCCCGCCTGGGACGACGGCTCCACCTGGACCGGCTCCGTCGTGAAGGCCGACGACGGCACCTGGCGGATGTTCTACACCGGGGTGTCGCGGGCGGAGGACTGGTTGGTGCAGCGCGTGGGGGTCGCCGAATCCGACGACCTCATCTCCTGGCGCCGACGGTTCGACCGGCCGGTCTGCGAGGCGGACCCGCGCTGGTACGAGAAGCTCTCTGCCGGCGCGTGGTTCGACGAAGCCTGGCGCGACCCGTGGGTCTTCCGAGGCGCCGACGGGCTCTGGCACATGCTGGTCACGGCCCGCGCCGCCGAGGGGGACCCGGCTACGCGGTCGGTGATCGGGCACGCGGTGAGCACGGACCTGGACTCGTGGGAGGTGCGGCCGCCGCTGTCAGCCCCTGCTGGATGGGGTCAGATGGAGGTGCCGCAGGCGGTCGTCGTCGACGGTTTGCCGTTCCTCGTCTTCTGCTGCTGGACCGATCTCGAGGACGAGCGTCGTCGGGAACAGGCCACCGGTGGGATGTGGTTCGCTCCGGGGGAGTCGCTGGTGGGTCCCTGGGACTTCGACGCCGCCGGCACCCTCGACCACCCGAGCCTCTACGCGGCACGCCTGATCGAAAGGTCGCCTGGGGACTGGGTCATCGTCGGCTTCTCGGACAAGGTGGGCGGGGTGTTCCAGGGCGAGATCCTGGACCCGATCCCCGTGGTCAGGGAAGGCCGGGCCCTCCGGCTCGCCTGACGCGCCACCCCCGCTGAGGCCTACCCGCCGGCTGAGGTCAACGGGCCCCTCCCGCTGGCTGAGGTGCCGCGGGGCGGCCTCGAAGCTCAAGAACGTGAGCTTGTCAGCGCAGGTTTTCCAGGCTTCGAGGCTCGTCGCTTCGCTCCTCGCGCCTCAGCCGGCGGCAAGGCGCCGCTCTCAGTTGGCGGCGCTGGCGAGGTGATCGGGGTCGAGATCGATGCGACGCAGCAGCTGCGCGTTGAGCGCGACGATGATCGTCGACAGCGACATCAGCACCGCACCGACGGCAGGCGACAGCACCACCCCGATGGGCGCCAGTACTCCGGCGGCCAGCGGGACTGCGACGATGTTGTACCCCGCGGCCCAGACCAGGTTCTGGATCATCTTCCGATAGCTGGCCCTCGACAGGTCGATCATCGACAGCACCGCCCGCGGGTCGTTGCCCGCCAGCACCACGCCGGCCGACTCCATCGCGACGTCCGTGCCCGCCCCGATTGCGATCCCCACCTCGGCGCGTGCCAGGGCGGGGGCGTCGTTGACGCCGTCGCCCACCATCGCCACGGTCAGCCCTCGGCCCTGCAGCTCCGTGACCTTGGTGTCCTTGTCCTGCGGCAGCACCTCGGCGAACACCTCGTCGATGCCCAGCTCCGCGCCGACGGCCTCGGCCACCTGCCGCGCGTCGCCGGTGACCATCGCCACCCGCACGCCGCGATCCTGCAGCGCCTTGACCGCAGCCTTGGACTCCGCGCGCACCTTGTCCTCGACGGCGACCGCCCCGATCACCTTGCCGTCGCGGATCACGTGCAGCACGCCGGCTCCCCGTCCGGACCACGAGTCCGTCTGCTCCGTGAGAGCCGACGGCGTCTCCAGCCCGAGCTCGCGCAGCAGCGTTGGCCCGCCCACCTGGATCAACGCGCCGTCGACGGTGGCCCGCACCCCGCGCCCGGTGGACGCGGAGAAGTCGGTCCCGCGCATCCGCATGCCCGCGGCCTCGGGGTGATCGGCGGCGGCAGCGACGATCGCGCGCGCGACGGGGTGCTCGCTGTCCGCCTCGGCCGCTGACGCGAGCGCCAACAGCTCCGCCTCGGACGTCCCGGGTGCTGCCGCGACACCCGTCACCGCGTGAGCGCCCTCCGTCAGCGTGCCGGTCTTGTCGAACAGCACGACGTCGATGGTGCGCATCCGCTCCAGCGCCATCCGATCCTTGATCAGCACGCCGTTCTTGGCCGCGCGCTCGGTGGAGATCGCGATGACAAGGGGGATCGCCAGGCCCAGCGCGTGAGGGCAGGCGATCACGAGCACGGTGACGGTCCGCACCACGGCCTGGTCGGGGCTGCCCAACACCGTCCACGCGATGGCCGTCAGGATGCCCGCGCCCAGCGCGAACCAGAACAGCAGCGCGGCGGCGCGGTCCGCCAGGGCCTGCGCCCGCGACGACGAGGCCTGCGCGTCGGCCACCATCTTCTGGATCCCGGCCAGGGCGGTGTCGTCGCCGGTGGCCTCCACCCGCACCCGCACCGTGTTGTCCGTGGCGACGGTGCCGGCGACGACGCGCTCGCCCTCGCCGCGCGCCACCGGCTGCGACTCCCCGGTGATCATCGACTCGTCGAACTCCGCCGCCCCGTCGACGATCGTCCCGTCCGCAGGCACCCGGGCGCCCGCCCGGACGAGCACCACGTCGTCGACCGCCAGGTCTGCGATCGGGACGACGATCGTCCCGTCGTCGGTCACGCGCTCGGCCTCGCTGGGCAGCAGTTCGGCCAGCGCGTCGAGTGCCGACGACGCGGCCCCCAGTGCTCGCATCTCCATCCAGTGCCCGAGCAGCATGATGGTCACCAGCAGCGCCAGCTCCCACCAGAAGTCCAGGTCGAAGCCGCCGATCCCCAGCGTGGTGACCCAGGAGGCCACGAACGCGACGGTGATGGCCAGCGAGATCAGCAGCATCATCCCCGGCTGCCGCGTGCGGAGTTCCTTC
>DATITN010000210.1:0-1560 GCA_035467795.1 Arachnia sp.
GGTCAGCAGCCGACGGACCTCCAGGTTGGTGGCGATCTGGGACACCGCCGCCGAGATCAGGGGCTCACGGATCTCGAGAGTCACATCGGTCCCGTCGATGACGAACGCCGGCGCATCCGGAGACGTCTCCACCACCAGGTCGCAGCCCGCCACCAGCGCCGCCGCCTCCTCACCCGAGGCGCCATCCGGGTAGCGGCGCAGATATTCGGTGGTGGCCGCGCGGTACATGGCGCCGGTGTCGAGGTAGCCGAGCCCCAGACGAGCGGCCAGGAGCTTCGCGGTGGTGGATTTCCCCGACCCGCTGGGCCCGTCGATCGCGATCAGCAAGCTCATTGCACGCCTCCCCTTCCGGCCCAGCCGGTCCATCCGCGGGCAACGATGTCTGCCCGCAGCTGCTCCGCCATCTCTCGTTCCACCGAGATCGACAGATAGCCCACCTCGCGTACCGGGTCGTGCGTGAGCTCGAAGTCTTCCACGTTGAACCCGGCCTCGCCGATGTCGGTGAACAGGCGACCCAGCGCGCGGGGCTCGTCCGGGATCTCGACCGTGACCGACACCGTGTCCAGCGGGTCGTGGCCGTGCTTGCCCACAAGTGAGTGGGCGCCCGCCTGGCCCATCGCCAGGAACTGCTCAAGCTCCTCCGGCTGGTCCAGCACGCCGATGAGGTGGTTCAGATCCTGCGCCACCTCACTCAGCTCGTGCCGGACGGCCCCCGCGTTGGCGGTCAGGATCTGGCGCCAGAGAGCCGGGTCCGAGCCGGCGATGCGCGTGACGTCACGGATCCCCTGCCCCGCCAGCCTCAGATTGCCCGCCGGCACCTCCCGCAGGTGGCTGGCCGTCAGGATGCTCATCAGGTGCGGAACGTGGCTGACCTGCGCCACCGCCTCGTCGTGCTCAGCCGGGGGCATGGTGACCACCAGCGCGCCCACGTCCCGGGCCAGCTGCTCGACGGCGGCCACATCCGCTGGCGCGTTCCCCTCGACGGGGGTCACCACCCAGGTGCGGTCACGGAACAGGTCCCCCGACGCAGTGAGCGGACCGGTGAACTGCGAGCCGGCCATCGGGTGCGAGCCGACATAGCGGCGGTGTTCGGGCACCAGCGTTGCGACGGCGGCGAGGATGGGTGCCTTCACGGACCCGACGTCGGTCACCACCGCGCCAGGAAACTTGCCGAGCACCTCGGCCACCAGGGCTGGGATCACACCGGGCGGGGTGGCCACCACCACGATGTCGGGGTTGTCCGTGGACTCGTCGCTGATGCGTCCGGCGCCGAGCCCGGCGGCCACCAGGGAATGCGAGGAGACGATGTCCCACAGCATCACGTCGTAGCCGGCGCGGGTCAGCGCCAGGCCAAGCGATGACCCCACCAGGCCCGCGCCCAGGATCAGCACCCTCCGCGTCATGCGCTGCCGCCGAGTTCGACGGGGATGTTCGCCGGCCGGGGGCCCTGATAGTCGGGCCCGTAGGCCCCGGGGGCGGGGCGCCGCTTGCGCATCGGTGCCGCGACCCCGGGTGCCAGCCGTCGGGAGGTGATGAGGAAGCCGGTGTGCCCCGAGGTGC
>DATITN010000211.1:0-2188 GCA_035467795.1 Arachnia sp.
CTGGGGTTCCAAGGCGACGACGTCATCTATGGCGGGGACGGTGACGACTACTCGCTCGAGGGCGGTGCAGGCGACGACCTCCTCGACGGGGGCGAGGGTGACGACTCGGCCGCGGGGGGCAAGGGCACCGACACCTGCGTCAACGCAGAGTCGGTGGCGAAGTGCGAGCACTAACACTGGATGAATGCGCGCGCTGGATCGGTCGCGATGCGCAGCTTAGCCTCGATCCACCGATGGGCTTGGGGTTGTGAGCGCGTCGTGAAGTGAGAATGCCCTTACGTGCTGGGAAAATCGGACTTCTTCAGGGTCCCAATTCCACCAGTACGAAGGGCATCTCGTAGATGCAACTTTGCCACACGCCCCGCGCGACCTCGGCGGTGTTCGATGATCCGAATCTCGTGTCGTCGGCCGGGCTGGTCCCGGTCCTCGCGTTGGCCCGGTCGGCCGGACTCGGTGAGCTCGCCCAGCAGCACCTCACGGTGCCGACCGACAAGGGCGCCAACGCCGGGTTGAAGGCGGCCTCCCTGGTCGCGGGGATGGTCGCCGGTGCGGACTCCATCGACGACATGGCGCTGCTACGACAGGGCGGGATGGGCAGGGTCTTCACCCACGCCTACGCACCCTCGACGCTGGGATCGTTCCTGCGGTCCTTCACCTTCGGCCACGTCCGCCAGCTCGATGCGGTCGCCTCCCGGTTCCTGACCCGGCTGGCCGACCAGGCACCACTGGTTCCTGTGTCAGACGAGCCGAACCGGCGGGTGATGCTCGACATCGACGACACCATCATCGAGGTCCACGGCTACGCCAAGCAGGGCTCGGGATACGGCTACTCCGGGGTCCGTGGCCTGAACGCACTGCTGGCCACCGTGTCCACGAAGGACACCGCGCCGGTGGTCGTGGCCCAGCGACTCCGCAAGGGTTCGTGCGGTTCGCCACGGGGTGCCAAGCGCCTGGTCGCCGACGCGTTGAAGACCACCCGTCAGCTCACCGGTGCCTCCCGCCTGCGACCACTGGTGCGCGCGGACTCCGCGTTCTACGGACACCCCAGCATCGCTGCCGCGCTCAAGGCCGGCGCCGATGTCTCGGTCACTGTGCGCCTGGACAGCCGCATCAAGGCCGCGATCACGGCGATCCCCGAGGATGTCTGGGCACCGATCGAGTACACCGACGCTGTCTACGACGAAGGCACCCGGACCTGGATCTCCCGGGCCGAGGTCGCCGAGATCCCCTTCGTCGCGTTCGCCGCGCAGAAGAAGACCCACCACGTGCCCGGACGGTTGGTGGTGCGCCGGATCCCCGACCTCAACCCAGACAACAAGGACGGGCAGGACACCCTGTTCGACACCTGGCGCTTCCACGCCTTCTTCACCACCACCAGCCTCACGCAGGCCGACACCGTGGCCGCGGACAAGACCCACCGCGGCCACGCCATCATCGAACAGGTCCACGCCGACCTGAAGAACTCCGCCCTCGCGCACCTGCCCTCGGGCAAGTTCGCCGCGAACGCGGCCTGGCTGGTGCTGGCCGTGATGGCGTTCAACCTGACCCGCGCCGCAGCGACCATCACCGGCCCCGGCCTGGCCAAGGCCACCACCGCGACCATCCGCCGCAAGCTCATCGCCGTCCCCGCCCGGGTCGCGTCCTCCGCCCGACGGGTCACGCTGCACCTGCCCACAGCCTGGCCATGGGAGAACGCCTGGGCCGACCTGTTCGTCCGGACATGCGGACCACCGCTCGCGCCGCCCATCTGACCACCCCTGCCACACCCGGCACGACGACCGACCCGGAACGACCTGGCAGCGAGGCCAGCCGAACAGCCACGCCCACCCACCCGACGACCCATCGTCACCGACCCCCGACGGCTCAGCACCTGCTCATCGGTGGATCGGGGCTAAGACGCACTCCCGACCGCGGGGTCCGCGGCTGGAGGCGTGGACCGCGACACCGGAGTCGATCGAGCTGATCGCGGACAAGTTCCCCGCGTAGTAGCCGTTGTGCGCGCGCACCCTTCCGCGGAGGGTTCCTGACTCCTCTTCGATGACTGCTGACTGCACCATCGATCCCCTCCCTCTGCGTCGACCTGATGGCTCAACGGTCTCGCCGAGCGCACCTGCCCGCGCCAGTGCTGCCAGGTTGTCTGTCGCGGTACGAGCCGGCGATCCTGGCACTCAGCCTGGGCCTCATGCCT
>DATITN010000212.1:0-6855 GCA_035467795.1 Arachnia sp.
GGGGGGCGTCCATTCCACTTCTCCGCGTGGCCCTACACGTGCGAGGACATCGACGCCGCACGGCACGTCACGGACCTCACCCCCCGCGACACCGTCACCCTCAACCTCAACGACCGGGTCCTCGGCCTCGGCTCCAACTCCTGGGGCTCCGAGGTCCTGGACGCCTACCGGACGCGGTTCGAGGCGTTCGAGTTCGAGTTCACCCTGCAGCCAATCACCACAGAGGAGGACCCGGCATGAGGCTCTTCACCGACCACGCCGCCATGCGAGAGATCCTGGGTGGAACGAAGAAGTGGGAGCGCACGCTGGAGGCCCTCGATGGCGCCCCCGGCCTGTCCGCCGGCGTCGCGTACTCCATCGGTGACTCCCTCACCTACCGCAAGGGCCGCGCCGCGGACCTTGCCACCGAGGAGCTCGTGGGGCGCCGTCGGTACCACCTCGTCGTCGCCGCGCTCGGCGGTGAGGTCGCGGTGGAGGTGTCGCCGAAGGGTGCGGTGACAGCCTCGGGTCCCTACAGCGACCTCACCGACCGGCAGCCGTTCACCGGCTCCGGCGAGACCGTCCGCGTCCCCGACGGTGGGTTGCTGGTCGTCGACATCGACGAGGCCGCGCGGATCATCCCCAGCCCCGACTCGGAGGCAGTGCTCCTGCACGTCACCGTCGAGGGCGCCAGCTTCCACAACAAGTAGCCCGGACCGTTCCTTGAGGGCCGTCCCGCCGAAGGCGCGGGCGGCATCCCGAAGGGTCGTCACCGGCACCTCCCTGCCCAAACCCTCCAACACAGAAAGTCATCATGACTGGAACCAATCGCGCGCGGATCGGCATGTTCGCGCTGCTCACCATGACAGTGGCGGCGGTGTTCAACATCCGCAACGTCATCAACAACAACGTGGCGATCGGGCTGGCCTCCGCGCCGGCCTTCTTCTTTGCCACCCTGCTCTACTTCATCCCGTTCACCCTTGTCATCGCCGAGTTCGTGGCGCTGAACAAGAACTCCGAGTCCGGCGTCTACCAGTGGGTCAAGACGTCGATGGGCGGCCGTTGGGCGTTCCTCACGGCGTTCAGCTACTGGTTCGTCAACCTGTTCTACTTCGCCTCGCTGCTGCCGCTGATCCTCGTGTTCGCGTCGTACCTGATCTACGGCGAGGAGAAGCACCTCTCCCAGCTGTGGATCACGGTGCTGTCGATCCTCATCTTCGCCGTGGCCACGTGGGTGTCGACGAAGGGTGCCAAGTGGATCGGCTCGATCACCTCGATCGGCGCCACGCTCGTGCTGATGCTGACGGCCACGTTCATCGCGCTGTCGCTCGCCTCGCTGCTCGGCGGTGGGGAGCCCGCCTCGCCCATCACCAGAGGTGCCATGACGCCGGACCTCTCGACGCTCGCTCTGGCCTGGGGGTTCATGGGCACGTTGGCCTGGATCATCCAGGGCGTTGGTGGCGCCGAGTCTTCGGCAGTGTTCCTCAATGACCTCCGAGGCGGCGTCAAGGCGTTCGTCCGCACCATCATCATCGCCGGCATCGTAATCGGCCTTCTGTACGCCACCGCGTCGCTGCTGATGAACGTGTTCGTGCCGGTGGGCACGCTCGACTACTCCAACGGTCTGTTCGTGGTGATGGGCGCACTCGGTGAGCACTTCGGCCTCTCGGCCGTGCTGGTCAACCGTGTGGTGGGCGTGATCCTGCTCGCCGCGACCCTCGGCTCCCTGCTGATGTGGACCTCGACCCCGGTGAAGATCTTCTTCTCCGAGATCCCGCGCGGCATCTTCGGCGGCAAGCTTGTCGAGCTGAACTCCGAGGGCATCCCGTGGCGCGCCGCCTGGCTGCAGTTCGCCATCGTCGTGCCGATCCTCGTCATCCCGGCTCTCGGCTCGGGCAACGTCAACGACCTCCTCGGCATCGTGATCAACATGACGGCCGCCACGGCGCTGCTGCCTCCGTTGCTCATCCTGCTGGCCTACTGGATGCTGCGTCGCCGGTACGACGGCGTGGCGCGTGACTTCAGGATGGGCTCGCGGTCACTCGGACTGGGTGTCGCGACCTTCCTGCTGGTCGTGTTCGCGTTCGTATTCGTTGCGGGAACGGTCCCGTTGGGCCAGGCGTTGTGGCTCACTCTCACCTACAACGTGGGCGGTGTCGTGGTGTTCCTCGGCCTGGCCGTCCTCTGGTACGAGCGCTACATCCGCCGCCTGAAGGTGTCGAACCCGGAGGCGGCGAGGGCCGAGCTCGAGCCGTCGGCCGAGCTGATGGTGCGCGACGAGGTGGGTGTCGCGGCCTGAGCCGTCGGCCTCCGACAGGGTGTGGGTTCGCGGATGGTAGACCCGTCCGCGAACCCACCACCCATATTGCTGTCCGCTGCGTGCCGGGTTGGCCCACCCCGCGGGTTGAGCCAGCCGCGGCGCGAAGCGCCCGCTGCTGTGTCGAAGCCTCTGGCGCCTGGTGCAGGGAGCCCTGAGGCGAGGTCCGGGCGGCCATTTCCCCATACCCCCTGCGTACCGCGGACTGGTCCTGGGTTGGGCAGTGAGGCCGCCCGGACCTCGTCTCATGTCTCCGTGCACTGGGCTGTCTGGGGGTAGTCCCTTCCGGGCGCGGCGGACTCTTGGCGCCTGCGTTGATTCCGACCGCCAGCGCTACGTGCAGCGCCGGCGGCTGAAAGTAGGACAGGCGGCTCCTCGGCGCCTGCGCTGGAGCGCAGGCGCCGAGGCTTAAGCCAGGCGACCTGAGCCGGCAGGAGGGCGGTGGGTGGTGGCGGCCCGGCCCCAACAGGAGGCGCCGAACCCGACCACAGCCGGATCAGGCGGTGAGGTCTAGGCCCAGGTCGAGGACCGGGGCCGAGTGGGTCAGGGCGCCGACGGCGATGAAGTCCACGCCAGTCGCCGCGACCTCGGCCGCCCGCGACAGCGTCAGCCCGCCGCTTGCCTCCGTCCGGACCCCCACCTCCTGGCACACCGCAACGGCCTCGCGGGTCTCGGCCACGGTCATGTTGTCCAACAGCACCAGCTCGGCCCCCGCCGCGACCGCCTCTCGCACCTGCGCGACGGTGTCGCACTCCACCTCCACCGCGACACCCGGCGCGAAGGCCCGCACCGCCCGGAACGCCGCAGCGACGGACCCCGCCGCCGCGACATGGTTGTCCTTGATCAGCGCAGCGTCCCCCAGCGCCATCCGGTGGTTCACCCCGCCGCCGCAGACGACGGCGTACTTCTGCAGGGCGCGCATGCCCGGCACGGTCTTGCGCGTGTCGCGGATCCGGGCCTCGGTCCCGGCCACGGCGGACTCCCACTCAGCCGTCGCCGTCGACACCCCTGACAGCTGGCCCAGGAAGTTCAGCAGGGTCCGCTCCGCGGTGAGCAGGCATCGCACGGGCCCGGTGATCCGCAGCACGACATCGCCCGGCGCCACCCGCGCCCCGTCCGCGAGTACCACCTCGGCCGACGCCTCGACACCCAGCCGCGACGCCACCACCCGCAGCACCTCGACCGCCACTGGGACCCCCGCGACGACACCAGCCTCGCGCGCCACCACCTCCGCGACCCCTACCGCGTCCGCCGGCACCGTCGCCTCCGTCGTGACGTCCGGCCCGAGCCGAAGGTCCTCGTCGACGGCCACGTCGATGATCCGCCGCACCTCGGCAGGGTCGACGGCGCTCCAGGCGTCGGCCACATCGCGGTCCAGTGGGGCAACGTCGATGTCGGTCGACAGGGCGTTCATGCTGCGGTCCTTTCGGCATGGAGGGGGGTGGAGTCAAGCATCAGAACGCCGTCGACGAGGCGCATCTCGATCCGCCGCTCCCAGGCAGGCGACGTGGTGGGGTAGTCGGCGCGTCGGTGGCATCCACGGGATTCGGTCCGCGCGGACGCCGCAGCCACCAGGGCGGTCGCGACGGCGTGCAGATTCGTGGCGGTGAGGGTCGCGTCATCCACCACACCAGCTACGCGAGGCGCCTCGGCCAGAGCGGCGCCGAGCGCGCCCAAGCCGTCGGAGGTGCGCGTCACGAACGCCTCATGCTGCATCCATGCCCTGACGCCTGGGACCGCCGAAGGATCGACGACCTCCGCGACACCCCGCGACACCGGCGCCCCGGCCCGCGCCACAGACCCGGAGGCGAGCAGAGCGCCCACCCGGTCACCCGCCACCAGCGCCTCGGTCAGCGAGTTCGACGCCAGCCGGTTCGCCCCGTGCACCCCCGTCGCCGCGACCTCGCCGACGGCGTACAGCCCCTGCACCGACGTCCGCCCGTGCAGGTCTGCCGCGACACCCCCGCACGCGTAGTGCGCCGCGGGATGTACCGGGATGTGCTCGCTCACCGGGTCGACGCCCCGGCCCCGGCAGAGCGCGAGGATCCCGGGAAAGTGGCTTTCCCACTTCTCGCGCCCGAAGAACGTCGCGTCCAGCCACACATGGGGCGCCCCACTCCGGGAGAGCTCCGCCATGATGGCCGCCGACACCACGTCTCGCGGCGCCAGCTCGAGCAGCGGGTGAACCCCGCCCATGATCCGGCGGCCAGAGTCGTCGACCAGCCACGCCCCCTCGCCGCGCACCGCCTCCGACACCAGCACGCCCCGCTCGCCCGCGGCGTCGTCGGCCAGCACGGTGGGGTGGAACTGCATGAACTCGAGGTCGCGCACCTCGGCACCGGCCCGCAGCGCCGCCGCGACCCCGTCGCCCGTTGCGCCCAGCGGGTTGCTGGTGACCGGCCACAGCTGGCCGACCCCGCCCGTGGCCAGCACGACGGCGCCCGCGAGCAGCTCGCCGACCTGCCCGTCGGCGTCCAGCAGCCGCACCCCGCAGGCGCGCCCGGCGCCGTCGGTCAGCACGTCCACGAGCCGCGTCCCGGTCATCACCCGCGTCCGCGAGCCCTCCAACGCCGACGACAACGAAGACCACAGCGCACGCTCGATCTCCGCGCCCGTCGCGTCGCCGTCGGCGTGGATGATCCGCCGTGCGGAGTGTCCGCCCTCGAGGTGCAGGTCCAGACCGCCCGCGGGCGACTGGTCGAACCGTGCGCCCAGCCCGATCAGCCGCCGGATCGCCGCCGGGGCACTCGCCACCAGGTCCGACACGACCCCCTCGTCGCAGAGCCCCGCCCCGGCCATACATGTGTCGGCGACGTGCGCGGCGAGGTTGTCGCCGTCGTCCCACACCGCCGCGAGCCCGCCCTGCGCCCACGCGGTGGCCGAGTCCGTGACCTCGCCGCGGGTGACCGCCACGCAGTCGACGCCAGCCGCGGCCAGGTGCAGCAGCGCGGAGAGGCCCGCCGCCCCGGTGCCGACGACCACGACGTCGGTCCGCCCCGTCCAGGCGGGGGCAGCCGCGGGCAGCATCATTCCCCCGACCCGGGGTTGCCGATCGCCACCATCCGCTCGACGGCCTGCCGCGCCCGGGCGGCGACGTCCGCGGGCACATCCACCTCATAACCCCTGGTCAGAAGCGGATCGCCGAGGCACGCCTCCAGCTTCTCCGGCGTCGTCATCTTCATGAACGGGCAGGAGGCCTTCGGATTGACGGGCTGGAAGTCGGTCACGGGATTGGCCTTGCGCAGCTGGTGGAGCATCCCGATCTCGGTGGCCACCAGCACCTGGCGCG
This sequence comes from Arachnia sp., assembly GCA_035467795.1. Lineage (GTDB taxonomy): Bacteria > Actinomycetota > Actinomycetes > Propionibacteriales > Propionibacteriaceae > Arachnia. The sequence goes on from DATITN010000212.1 coordinate 5,586, forward strand.
ACGTCTCCCGTCGCGCGAAGTCCAGCATCCCGCCCGTCGAGAGCACGTGGGTGCGGGAGGCGGGCAGCTCGCCGGACTCGGCCAGCCACAGCGCGCTCGTGGTGCAGCCGCATTCGGGGTGCACGTAGAGGTCCGCAGCGGGGTTGTCACGCACGGCGTCGATCAGGTCCGTCGGTGAGATGTCGGCGTGCACGTGGCACTCGCCGAGCCACACGTGGATGTTCTTCCTGCCAGTGGCGCGGCGCACGTGGGCGCCGAGGAACTGGTCCGGGAGGAACAGGATCTCGCGGTCCTCGGGGATGGACCGGACCACCTCGACGGCGTTGGAGCTGGTGCAGCAGATGTCCGTCTCCGCCTTCACCTCGGCGGTGGTGTTGACATAGCTCACGACGACGGCGCCGGGGTGCTCGGCCTTCCAGGCGCGCAGCTGGTCCGCGTTGATGGTGTCGGCGAGCGAGCAGCCGGCGGCCTGGTCCGGGATGAGGACGCGCTTGGCGGGGGAGAGGAGCTTGGCGGTCTCGGCCATGAAGTGGACTCCGGCGAAGACGATGGTCTCGGCGTCGGAGGTCGTGGCGATGCGGGAGAGGGCCAGCGAGTCGCCCACGTGGTGCGCGACGTCCTGGATGATCGGCGCCTGGTAGTTGTGGGCGAGGATGACGGCGTTGCGGGCGGCGGCGAGCGCGTGGACGCGGGTCTGCCACGCGGCCACCTCGTCGGCGGTCCACAGCTCCCAGCTCTCGGTGCCGACGACGGGGTCCTGTAGGAGGGTCATCTCCTGCTCCTTTCCGGTTTTCGACTCATAGGCGAAAACTAGGGGAACTGTAGCATGCGAACCATGACTCCCCATCCCCCGCGCGATTCCGTGGGCGTCGCGCTCTACCGGCACGAGGCCATCGGGGCGGTCCTGCAGGTGCGCGGGGTCGACGACGGGGCCCCTCGGCTGAGCGTGCTGCTGTCGCGGCGTGAGCACGAGCCTTTCGAGGGGCAGTTCGCACTACCGAGCGGCCCCGTCGAGCCGGAGGAGACGCTGGAGGCGGCGGTGCTGAGGCATCTCGCGGAGAAGGTGGATGTCGCGGGGTTGACGCACCGCGAGCAGTTGGGCACGCGGTCCGACCCCGGCCGCGACCCAGCGCAGCGCACCATCGGCACCAGCTACCTCGGGCTCGTGCCGACGGTGCTGGAGCCGCACCTTCCGGAGCGGGCGGCGTGGTTCGCCGTCGACGACCTGCCGGAGTTGGCATTCGACCATTACAGCGTGGTGGCGCAAGCG
>DATITN010000213.1:0-7353 GCA_035467795.1 Arachnia sp.
CGGCACCGTCGGAGGCGAGCAGGGTCTTGAAGACCCGAGCGGCCGGCATCCCGAGGGCGGCCGCGGCCTCCAGCCCGAAGCTGGTGGCCCGGGGGTCGTGCACATACTCGTGCACCCGGTAACTCACCCCGGCCAGGTCAAGCGCCCTCAGGGCCGGTGTGGCTCCGTGTGGCTTGGCCATGTGTCCTCCTCCGGGCAGTGCGGATGGCCCCGATCGACGCGGCGATGACGGCGGCCATCGCCAGCCACTCGATCGGGTGCAGCAATTCTCCCAGCACCACCCAGGCGAACAGTGCCGCGGCGGCCGGTTCGAGGCTCATCAGGATGCCGAAGGTGCCGGCCGCGATGCTGCGCCGGGCGCGCAACTCCAGGCCGTAGGGGATCACGGTGCTGAGCAGCGCCACGAGCGAGATCACGACGAGCACCCGCGGGTCCCCCAGGGACCCGCCGGCGAGCGCCACGCCAGGACCCGCGAGGGCCGCGGCCCCGATCAGCGAGCCGACCGTCAGCCCGCTGGTGCCCTCCCAGCGGCGGCCGAGAGGGCCGGCCAGGACGATGTAGCAGGCCCACAGGCCGCCCGCCCCCATGGCCAGGGCGATGCCGATCGGGTCCGGCTCCGTCGGGCCGGAGCCCAGCAGCACGACGCCGACGGCGGCCAGCGCCACCCAGACGAGATCCACCGCCCGCCGCGACCCCAGCACCGCCAACGCGAGCGGGCCGACGAACTCGAGCGTGACGGCAAGGCCGATCGGGATCCGCGAGATGCTCAGGTAGATGAGGAGGTTCATCCCGGACAGGCACAACCCGTAGCCGGCGGCCACCACCCAGTCCCCGCGAGACCGGCCCGAGATGCGCGGCCGGGCGATGAGCAGGAACACGACGCTGGCGATGGCAGCACGCAGGAAGGCGAGCGTGGCGGGGTGCGCCGCGTCGAAGATGCCCTTCGCGAGGGCGGCCCCGAACTGCACCGACGCGATGGCGATCAGCACCAGGACGACGGGGTGGATTCGGCTCACCCCGCGACACTATCGGCGCGCGTCTCAGCAGGTGAAGAGCGGGTCACCCGACGCCACGGCGCCGGTTGCCAGATCAGAGACCGAGTCGGGCACCGCGTCCATGACGACCACCACCACGGTCCTCGACATCGACGGGTCCGTCACGGACGCCGGATCCCAGACGACGATGGGTGTCCCCGCTGTCACGTCGCTGCCCTGGTCTGCGAGCACCTCGAAACCCTGGCCGGCCAGCTTGACGGTGTTGATGCCGATGTGGACGAGGATCCCGAGCTCTCCTCCCACGAGGAGGATGAAGGCGTGGGGACTGACCTTGAGCAGGGTCCCGTCAGCGGGGGCGACGACGACCTGGCGTCCTCCGTCGGGTTCGATCCCGACACCCGGTCCCACGGTCTGGGCGCTGAACACGGGGTCCGCAACGTCGGTGATCGCGATGACCTGGCCAGCGCAGGGGGCGAGAATCTGCATCACATGCTCCTTCGGATGTCGATGTGTTGCGCACCCTATCGCCGCCGGGGGCAACGCTGCGCCGACGGGGCCCAACTCCCCTATCCTTGCCCGGAGCGGCTTGTCAGGGCCGGACACCCGATCGAGGACGATGGCGATGTACTACGGCGGAGACTACAACCCGGAACAGTGGCCGGAGGAGGTGTGGCTCGAGGACGCCCGCCTCATGCGTGAGGCGCGGGTGAATCTGGTCAGCGTCGGGATCTTTTCCTGGGCCAGGATCCAGCCCACCGAGGGCGTGTTCGACTTCGGCTGGCTGGACAGGGTGCTCGACATCCTCCACGCGCACGGGATCGGTGTGTGCCTGGCCACCGCCACCGCCTCGCCGCCGCCGTGGCTCGGCATGACGTACCCGTCGGCCCTCCCCGAGGACCGTGATGGGTCCCGGTTCTGGCATGGCAGCCGCCAGGCCTACGCCCCCACCTCACCGGACTACCGGCGGCTGGCAGGGGAGCTGGTCGCCGCCATCGCGGGACGCTACGCGTCGCACCCGGCGGTCCAGCTGTGGCACGTCAACAACGAGTTCGGCTGCCACCTGCCCGCGGACTACTCCGACAACGCCGCCCGCGGCTTCCGCGTGTGGCTGGCCGAGCGCTACGCGGGCATCGAGGATCTCAACCGCGCCTGGGGCACTGCCTTCTGGTCCCAGCGCTACGGGTCCTTCGACGAGATCGTCCCCCCGCGGAAGGCGCCCTACAGCCTCAATCCGGCCGGGGTGCTGGACTTCAAGCGTTTCACCTCCGACGCGCTGCTGGGCCTGTTCCTCATGGAGAAGGGCATCATCCGGGACGCGGGAGCCACGCAGCCCGTGACCACCAACTTCATGGGGGCGTTCGAGCCGCTGGACTACCACCGCTGGGCACCCCATCTGGACGTGATCGCCGACGACAGCTACCCGGATCCCAACGATCCCGACGCATGGCGCTCAGCTGCGTTCACGAGGGATCTGATCCGCTCTCTCAAGCCGGACACGCCCTGGATCCTCATGGAGCAGGCGAGCAACGCGGTGAACTGGCGGCCCAGCAACGCGCCCAAGGCGCCCGGCGAGATGGCCGCCCTGAGCATGCAGGCGGTCGCCCGTGGGGCGGACGGCGTGATGTTCTTCCAGTGGCGGCAGTCGAGCGCGGGCTCGGAGAAGTTCCACTCCGCGATGCTTCCGCATGCGGGCACGGGAACGCGGACGTGGCGCGACGTCGTCGGGTTGGGCGCGGCGCTGGAGGAGCTGCCCCCTCTTGGCGGGCTGCGGGCGCGGGTGGCGCTGGTCTACGACTGGGAGAACAGGTGGGCGATCGAGCAGCCGGACCACCCGGTGACGCTGGACTATCTGGCTCAGATCCAGCGCTGGCATGCGGCGCTGCTCGATCTCGGCGTGCTGGTGGACGTCGTCGACGCGGAGGCGGACCTCGGCCCCTACGACACGGTCTTCGCCCCGCTGCTCTACCTCCTCACCGAGCGCGCCGCCCAGGGCCTCCTGACCGTCGTGGAGCGCGGAGGAACCGTGTTGACGGGGCCGTTCAGTGACGTCGTGGACGAGCACGACAGGTTCCGTGAGGGCGGCTTCACCACTCTCCTCGGCGGGAGGTTCGGGATGCACGTGACCGATTTCGGTGCCCTGGCGCTCACTCCCCCTGGCCAGCAGAGCGCACCGGTAGCGGGGGCCCTCGGGACCTTCGAGGGCACGCATTGTGCGGAGGAGCTGACGGTGGACACCGCCGAGGTCCTGGCGAGCTTCGAGGGAGGCCGCGCGGACGCCATGCCGGCCGTGACGATGCGCACGCAGGGCGAGGGTCGGGCCATCTACGTGGCGACAATCCCCGACGACGAAGGCCTGCGCTCCCTTGTGCGCCTGGCTGCCAGGCCCGCAGAGGCCGCCCCCGAGCCCGGCGCCGAAGTGGTCCGGCGGGGCGACGTGACGTTCGTGATCGATCACGTCTCCCACTCCGTGACCATCACGCCGCACTGACCGGTCGGTCAGGGGGCGAACAGGTCGTCGACGGCGTCCAGCACCTCGTCCGGGACTGTGGCGGACCCGGCGGCCGCGTTCTGCGCCACCTGCTCCACCCGCGTCGCCCCGGCGATCACCGAGGTGATGGCCGGCTGGCCAAGCAGCCACTGGACGGTCACCTCCAGCATCGTGTGTCCAGCGCGTTCGCATAGCCGCCGGTAGCGCTCGAGCAGGTCCCAGTCCACGCCCGCCAGCTGGGCGGACTTGATGGAGCGCATCCGCCCCTCGCCCCCGCCGTCGCGGCTGTACTTGCCCGTGAGGAGTCCGTTGGCCAGCGGGAAGTAGGGGAAGACGCCGAGCCCCAGGTCCACGGCGGCCGGGAGAAGGTCGTGCTCGATGTCGCGGGCGAGCAGTGAGTACTCGTTCTGAGCCGAGATGAACGACTCGAGGCCGTCGGCCAGGGCCACCTCTGCGGCTTCGCGTGCCATGTCCCCGGTGAAATTGGAGTGCCCGAGGAAGCGGACCTTGCCCTCGCCCACGAGGTCCGTCAGGACCTCCAGGGTCTCCTCGATGGGGGTCTCCGGATCCGGGGTGTGCATCTGCAGGAGGTCGATCCGGTCCGTCTGGAGCCGGACCAGGGAGGCCTCCACGGCGGAGCGGACGTACCGCCTCGCCCCCTTCGGCCCCCAGGCATCAGAGCCCGGCATCGTGAAGTCCTGATGCCCGAACTTGGTGGCCAGCACCACCTGATCCCGCTTGCTGCGCAGCGCGACGCCGAGGAACTCCTCGCTGCGTCCCGGGGCACCACCGTAGATGTCCGCGCCGTCGAAGAACGTGATCCCCTGGTCGATGGCTGCGCCGATGACACGCACGCTCTGCTCGAGGGACTCCGTGGCGGTTCCCGGCCGGGAGAAGTTGTTGCATCCCATCCCGACGACGCTGACCTTCAACCCTGATGTGCCGACGCTGCGCTGCTCCATGGCCCCACCCTAGGCCAGTGGCCCGGCCCGCTGATGGCGGCTACCAGCAGCAGTAGCCTCCGTCGACGAGCAGGTCCGCACCTGTGATGTAGCTCGCCGCGGGACTCAGGAGGAACAGCACCGGACCGGCGATCTCCTCGGGGGTCGCCAACCGGCTCAGGGGTGTGCTGTCGGCGAACTCCAGCACGAGATCGGCCACCTCCGGGCGCTGGTTCATCGGCGTCAGGGTGTAGCCGGGGCTGACCGCGTTGACGCGGATCCCGAGGCCCGCCCACTCGACGGCCAGCGATTTCGTGAGGTGGATGACCGCCGCCTTGCCGGAGTTGTACTGCGCCTGAGTGAGGTTGCGGTTGGCGATGTGGCCCGAGATCGAGGCGATGTTGACGATTACTCCTCCCTCACCGTGTGCCTGCATCGCAAGGGCCTGCGCCTGGCAGGACCAGAACACCCCGTCGACGTTGGTGGCGTAGACCGAGCGCCACTGGTCCGGTGTCAGCTCCAGCGCCGGGGTGCCCGCGCCGATGCCGGCGTTGTTGACGGCGAGGCGGAGCGGGCCCAGGCGCTCCTCCACAGAGGCGACGGCGCGCCCGGCCGCCTCGGGGTCACGGACATCCCACGCCACGGCGATGCCCAGGCCACCGAGGTCGGAGATGAGCCCCAGGGTCTCGGCAAGGCTCTCCTCGGTGCGCGCGGTGCAGGCGACGCGGGCACCGGCCTCGGCGAGCGCCACCGCGATCGCCTGGCCGATGCCTGTGGAGGCACCCGTGACCAGGGCGACCTGGTCACGCAGAGAGAACGAGATGGTCATGATGTCAGTAGTTGATCATGTGACCGGCGATGCCCTCCACCGCCTCCTTGATCGCCTCCGACAGCGTGGGGTGAGCGTGGATGTTGCGGCTGATGTCTTCCGCCGTGAGGTCGTAGGCCTGCGCGAGCGTGAGTTCGGGCAGCAACTCGGTGACGTCCGGGCCGATCATGTGGGCGCCGAGGAGCTCGTTGTAGCGGGCGTCCGCGACGATCTTGACGAAGCCGACCCCCTCCCCCAGGCCCCACGCCTTGCCGTTGGCGGCGAAGGGGAACTTGGACACCTTGACGTCGTAGCCCTTGTCCTTGGCCTGCTGCTCGGTGTAGCCGAAGGAGGCGATCTGCGGCTGGCAGTAGGTGGCGCGCGGGATCATGTCGTAGTTGATGGGGTGGGTCTCCGCGCCGGCGATGGTTTCGGCGGCCACAACGCCCTGCGCCTCGGCGGTGTGGGCCAGCATCAGCTTGCCGGTGCAGTCGCCGACGGCGTAGATGTGCGGCACCGAGGTACGCATGTAGTCGTCGATGGCGATCGCATTGCGGTCCGTCAACGTCACGCCGGTGGCCTCGAGGCCGAAGCCGTCCACGCGGGGGGCGAAGCCGATGGCCGAGAGGAACCGGTCCGCCTCCAGGACCTTCTGCTCGCCCCCGGCGGCGGGGCTGACCGTAACCTTGACTCCGTTTCCGGTGTCCTCGATCCCCTCGACCTTCGTGGAGGTCAGGACCGTCACGCCGAGCTTCTTGTACGCCTTGGCCAGCTCCGCGGAGATCTCAGCGTCCTCGGTGGGGACCATCCGGTCCAGGTACTCGACGACGGTCACCTTCGTGCCGAACTGGCTGAGCACGAACGCGAATTCGGTTCCGATGGCGCCCGAGCCGCCGATGATGATCGACCCTGGCACGTCGTCGGCGAGGATCTGCTCCTCATAGGTCACCACGTTCGCGGAGAGCTGCGTGCCTGGCAGCAGCCGTGTGGTGGCGCCGGCCGCGATGATGGCGTTGGTGAAGGTGAGTGTCTGCTTCTGGCCGTCGTTGCCGGCCACCTCGATCCGGTGGTCGTCGAGGAAGGTGCCCCAGCCGTCGATCTCGGTGATCTTGTTCTTCTTCATCAGGTAGTGGACGCCCTTAGTCATGCGCTCCGAGACCTGGCGGCTGCGCTTGAACGCCTTGCCGTAGTTGAAGCTCACCTGGCCCTCGATGCCGAAGGTGTCCGCCTCGTGGGTGAAGATGTGCGCCAACTCCGCGTTGCGCAGGAGCGACTTGGTGGGGATGCAGCCGATGTTGAGGCACACCCCGCCCCAGTACTGCTTCTCGATCACGGCCACCTTGAGTCCCAGCTGGGAGGCGCGGATGGCGGCCACATAGCCGCCGGGGCCGGCACCGAGGACGACAACGTCATATTCAGAGCTCATGGCGCCCACTCTAGTGCCCTGTTGCCACCCCACCACTGCCCTGTTCTCCAAACCTGTGACGCTATCTCACACGTGAGATAACCTGACCCGATGAGCGCAACGAGCAAGTCCATCGGACGCATGATCCGCGAGGCCCGCCTGGCCCGGGGATGGTCGCAGCAGAGGCTGGCAGACGAGCTGGGCACAGTCCAGAGCGCGGTCCACCGCATCGAGAACGGGCAGCAGAACCTCTCGCTCAGCATGATCACCCGCCTGGCGGAGGCGCTCGAGATGCCGTTGATCCAGACGGCCACGCAGGGCAACGTGAACTTCGAGATCCAGGGTCCGACCAAGCTGTCGGGCGACATCGACGTGCGGACCAGCAAGAACGCAGCGATGGCCATCCTGTGCGCCAGCCTGCTCAACCAGGGACGCACGGTTCTGAGGGGCATCGCCAGGATCGAGGAGGTGGACCGCATCAGCGAGGTGCTGACCTCCATCGGGGTGAAGCTCACCTGGATCGGCGACAACGACCTGGAGATCATCCGCCCTGCCGAGCTCACGCCGGAGAACATCGACGCGCGAGCCGCCAAGCGCACCCGCAGCATCCTGATGCTGCTGGGGCCGCTGATGCACGACTTCGACCAGTTCCTCCTCCCGTACGCAGGCGGCTGCGACCTGGGCGCCCGAACCGTTCACCCGCACATGTCCGCACT
>DATITN010000214.1:0-3174 GCA_035467795.1 Arachnia sp.
GAGATCCGCGATCTCACCAAGACCTTCGGCCGCACCGTGGCCCTCAACAAGCTGAACCTCGACGTCCAGCAAGGCGAGGTACACGGCTTCCTCGGCCCCAACGGCGCCGGCAAGACCACCACTCTGCGCATCCTGCTTGGCCTGCTGCGCCCCGATTCCGGCACCGCGACCGTCCTCGGCGGCCACCCCGTCCGCGACGCCGTCGAGCTCCACAAGCGCATCGCCTACGTGCCTGGCGACGTCGAGCTCTGGCCCCAACTCACAGGCGGCGAAGCCATCGACGTGCTGACCCGGCTCCGCGGCGACTCCGACCCGGCCCGCGTCGCCGAGCTCTGCGAACGCTTCGACCTCGACCGCACCAAGAAGGGCCGCACCTACTCCAAGGGCAACCGGCAGAAGGTGGCCCTGGTGGCGGCGCTGGCCAGCGGGGCCGACCTGTTCATCCTCGACGAGCCCACCTCCGGCCTCGATCCGCTCATGGAAGCCATCTTCCAGGACGAGGTCCGGGGCCTTATCGCCCGCGGCGCCACCGTCCTCCTCTCCAGCCACATCCTCGGCCAGGTGGAGGCGCTCGCCCACCGCGTGTCGATCATCCGCGAAGGCAGCATCGTCGAGACCGGCACCCTCGACGCCATGCGCCACCTGCGTCGCACCACCATCCAGGCCACCACGGCTCAGCCCGTCAACGGCCTCGCCCACATGACGGGCGTGCACCACGCCCAGGTTGACGGGGATCGCGTCAGCATGGAGGTCGACGGCGAGCACCTGGGCACCGTCATGTCCCAGCTGACCGGCGCCGGCGTGCAGTCCATCGTCGCGCATCCCCCGACGCTCGAGCAGATGCTGCTGCGCCACTACGGGGAAGAGACCCCCCGATGAGCCAGCCACTGACCGCCACCGGCCCGCTGCTGCGGTTCGCCGCCCGCCGCGACCGTGTGAAGCTCACCATCTGGGTGGTCTCCCTGGCCGCCTTCGTGCCGTACATGATGACGGCCTACAAGACCATCTTCGGCACGCCCGAGGAACTGGCCCCCCTCGCCATCCTGATGGCCAACCCTTCGCTCACGCTGTTCACAGGCCCGGGCTTCGGGCTGAAGAACGTGGACCCGACCACGCTCACCCACCAGATCATCTTCTCGGGCGTCTACTGGCTGTACCTGCTGATCTTCGTGGCGCTGATGAACATCCTGCTGGTGTCGCGGCACACGCGACTGGAGGAGCAGACGGGGCGCGCGGAGATCGTCCGCGCCAGCGTGGTGGGGCGCTTTGCGCCGCTGACGTCCGCGCTCATCCTCGCCCTGATCGCCAACCTGCTCGTCGGAGCGTTGATCGCCGTCGGGCTGATCGGCTTCGGGAGCGACGCCTCGTCGTCGCTACTGCTGGGCGCCGGGACGGCCGGGGTCGGGCTGGTGTTCGCCGGGGTGACGACGGTGACCTCGCAGCTGAGCGCGTTCTCGTCGGCGGGCAGCGGGATCGCGGGGGCGGTGCTGGCCACCGCCTGGGTGGTGCGCGGCATCGGCGACATGGCGGCCGCGCCCGGCGAGTACGGGAGCTGGCTCTCCTGGCTGTCGCCGCTGGCCTGGGCGCAGCAGACCCGCGCGTTCCACGACGATCGCTGGTGGCCCGTCGGCCTGCTGCTGCTGACCGCAGCGGTACTGGTGGCCGTCGGGGCCGCGATGGAGGCCAGGCGCGATCTCGGCGCCGGGCTGGTGCAACCCCGCCGGGGTCGCGCGACGGCCGCGGCCTGGCTGCGCGGCCCTCTGACCCTCGCGTGGCGCATCCAGAGGACGCAGACCCTCTGGTGGGCCGTGGCGCTGACGCTGGCCGGGGCCATGTACGGCTCTTTCACCCCGGCCATGGTGGAGGCGTTCAACGACCTGCCGGACATCTTCCAGCAGCTGATGGGCGGCTCCGAGGCGGCCCTTGAGGGCTACCTGACGCTGACAGTGACGATGATGCGCATCACCGTGGCCATCTACGCGGTCATCGCGTGGCAGAAGGTGGTGGCTGAGGAGGTGGGCGGCCGCGCCGAACCGGTGCTCGCCACCGCGGTGCGACCCTCGGGATGGCTCGCCGGGCACCTCGCCGTCGTGGCCGCAGCGAGCGTCGGGATGCTGCTGCTCACCGGCGCGGTCGCCGGGTGGTTCGCGGGCATGGTGGACGGGGACTACTCACTGGTGGGCGACGGTGTCGCGGGGTCTGCTGTCGGCATCCCGTCGGTGCTCATGGTGCTGGGACTGGCCGTCGCGCTGCACTCACTGGCGCCGCGCCTGGTGGTGTTCACGTGGATCCCGGTGGTGGCAGGTGCGCTGATCGAGCTGTTCGGCGACATGCTGCAGTTCCCAGACTGGGTACGGCAGATTTCACCCTTCGAGCAAACGCCGGCGCTCCCGGCCGAGGAGCTGACTGTGCTGCCGCTGGTGGTGCAGTTGGTTGTCGCGGCTGGGTTGGTGGCCTTCGGGTTGTGGCGGTTCGGCCGCCGCGACATCCCCGGCCACTGAGAAGGCCGCAAGCTGAGCCCACCCCCGCTGGCTGAGGAGCGAGGAGCGAAGCGACGAGCCCACACCCGCTGGCTGAGGAGCAAGGAGCGAAGCGACGAGCCTCGAAGCCTCAGAAACGTGAGCTGACAAGGTCACTTTCTCGAGGCTTCGAGGCCGCTGCGCGGCACCTCAGCCAACGGGCGCGGCCCACTCTGTGCACGACACGCCGTCGGACTCGCACGTCAAGCCTGTGGGGGGCCTCGAGGTGGGGACTGATCGGCGTTTCGTGCCCGCACGGAGAGGGCTCAGGCGACGGAGGGTCAAGGGTCAGGCGACGGGGAGTCCGCTCGGGAGGCCGTCGAGGCTCACCAGGTTGTTGCGACGCTCATACTCGCGCAGTCCGTCGTCGCCCTTCTTGACCAGCCAGTCGGTCATGGTGTCGCGGTCGGCGCGGAAGTCCATCAGCGGAACCCCGAAACCGCAGGAGGTCTGCGCCATCTCAACACTCATGTCGAAGATATTGCGGGCGCCGACGAACTCGGGGAAGAGCTGTAGCAGCTCGGCCCAGCCGTCGTCGCCGTGATGCAGCGCACGCGCCGTTCCGTAGAGGCGCAGGATCTGCGGCTTGGCGTCGAAGGAGCAGAACATCAGCGTCATCCGCGGCGTGTCGAGGAGATGCGCGGCCGTCTCGTTG
>DATITN010000215.1:0-3149 GCA_035467795.1 Arachnia sp.
TCGGTGAGCTGCAGTCGGTGACGGTGCGATGACCGCCCGCGACCAACGGGGCCTCGCGCTGTCGGTGTGGACCTCGGTGTCGCTGCCCGCCTTCATCCTCATGGTGGGCCTCGGGGTGGACTTCGCCGGGCACGCCGCCGCCGAGCAGGAGGCCAGAGCGGTGGCGTCCCAGGCGGCCAGAGCCGCGACACACGAGCTCCGCGTCACCAGCACCGGCGCCACCCTCGACGTGGCCGCGGCCAAGCGGGAGGCCGTCAGCTTCGCCCGCGCGGCGGGGTTCGCCGCCGAGGCCAGGATCGAGGGCGGCAACGTGGCGCGGGTCACGGTCCGCGGCGCCTACGACACCCTCTTCCTGGGGCTCATCGGCGTCAACAGCATCGGTGTGGAGGTCGACGGCAGCGCCCGCGCGGTCACCACCGTCGACGGCGCGGAGGCCTGAGCGGGGCTGTTCGCTCATGGCGATCAGGGCCCGCTGCCGGGAATGAGCACGGCCGTCCGAGGGTTGGGGGAATCAGCAAGGCCCCCGACGAAGGACCGACGATGACCGAAGCGGTAACCCGCCCCAAGCGCAACCAGGCCACCGGCGCCTGGGCCGACGGCGACAAGACGCCGCTGAACCCCAACGAGGTGTTCAAGCAGGCCGACGACGGGCTCAACGTCCGCGCCCGCATCGAGGAGGTCTACTCCAAGGAGGGCTTCTCCAGCATCGCGCCCGAAGATCTCCGCGGCCGGATGCGCTGGTGGGGCCTCTACACCCAACGCAAGCCCGGAATCGACGGCGGGAAGACCGCCACCCTTCCCCCCGAGGCCCTCGACGACGAGTTCTTCATGATGCGCGTCCGCTCCGACGGCGGGTCCCTGACCAACGAGCAGCTGCGCGTCGTCGCCACCATCTCCACCGAGTTCGCCCGCGACACCGCGGACATCTCGGACCGCGAGAACATCCAGCTGCACTGGATCCGCGTGGAGGACGTGCCGGAGATCTGGCGCCGGCTCGAGGCGGTGGGCCTGACCACCGCTGAGGCCTGCGGCGACACCCCCCGCGTCATCCTCGGCTCGCCCGTGGCGGGCATCGCGGCCAACGAGATCATCGACGGCACCCCGGCCGTGCGGGCAATCCTGGACAACTACATCGGCACCCCGGAGTTCTCCAACCTGCCGCGCAAGTTCAAGACCGCCATCTCCGGCAGCCCCAACCTCGACGTCGCGCACGAGGCCAACGACGTCTCCTTCGTCGGTGTGGTCCACCCCGAGCACGGCCCCGGCTTCGACGTCTGGGCCGCGGGGGGCCTGTCCACCAACCCGATGTTCGCGCAGCGCCTCGGCGCCTGGGTGCCGCTGGAGGAGATCCCCGAGGTGTGGAAGGGGGTCGTGTCGATCTTCCGCGACTACGGCTACCGCCGCCTCCGCAACCGCGCCCGCCTCAAGTTCCTGATGGCGGACTGGGGGCCGGAGAAGTTCCGCCACGTCCTCGAGACCGAGTACCTCGGGCGCAAGCTTCTCGACGGCCCTCCCCAGGACGCCAACCACCTCCGCCGCGACCATGTGGGCGTCAACGCCCAGGCCGACGGCACCTTCTGGGTGGGCGTCGCGCCCATCGCCGGCCGCGTCTCGGGCACCCGGCTCACCCGCATCGCGGACCTCGCCGCCCAGCACGGCTCCGGCCGCGTGCGGCTCACCCCCCACCAGAAGCTGCTCGTCCTCGACGTGCCCGGCGACAACGTCGAGGCCCTCGTCGAGGCGCTCGACGCCGAGGATCTCCCCGCGCGGCCGTCTGAGTTCCGCCGAGGCGTGATGGCCTGCACCGGCATCGAGTACTGCAAGCTGGCGCTCGTGGAGACGAAGGCGCGCGCCCGCCTCATCGTGGAGGAACTCGAGGCCCGGCTGCCCGAGTTCGACGTGCCGTTCAGCATCCACGTCAACGGCTGCCCCAATGCCTGCGCCCGCACCCAGGTGGCGGACGTGGGCCTCAAGGGCATGGTGCAGTCCGACGCGGACGGCAACCTCATCGAGCTCTTCCAGGTGCACCTCGGCGGCGGACTCGGCGCCACCCCGCAGCTGGCCCGCAAAACCAGGGCCCTGAAGGTGGCCGCCGCGGACCTGCCGGACTACATCGAGCGCCTCGCGGTGACCTTCCTCGCCCACCGCGACGCCGACGAGCCCTTTGCGCAGTGGGCCCACCGGGCCGACGAGGACCTCCTGCGATGAGCGCGGTGATCTTCCACTGCCCGTTCTGTGCGGAGGAGGACCTGCGCCCCGTCGAGGAGCCCATCGGGGCCTGGCACTGCCTGGCCTGCGCCCGCGTGTTCTCCGTCACCCAGCACCGGGTGGCCGCCGAACACATCCCTGCCCGGATCGCCGAAGAGGAGGCCAAGCATCATGGATGACCTGCACGCCATCGCCGACGAGGCCAACGCGCGGTTCACCGCACTCGAGGCGGACCCCGCCTACGCGGGCCACCTCGGCCGAGTCGAGCTCAGCCGTCAGGTCCTGCGCTGGGCCGAGGAGACCTTCGGCTCGGACGTGACGGTCGCGTCGTCGATGGGCGACGAGGTGCTGGTGGAGCTGATCGCCCAGTCGGCGCCCAGCCTGGACGTGTTCTTCCTCGACACCGGCTACCACTTCGCAGAGACCCTCGAAACCCGCGACCACTACGCCGAACGCGTCAAGATCCGCACCATCCTGCCCCTGCTCAGCGTCAACCAGCAGGACGCCGAGTACGGAGCCCGGCTGCACGACCGCGACCCCGACCTCTGCTGCGCCATGCGCAAGGTTGAGCCCCTCAACCGTGCCATCGCCGGGCACAAGGCCTGGGTCACCGGCATGCGCCGCGCCGACGCCCCCACCCGCACCGACATCACGCTGGTGGGATTCGACGAGAAGCGGCGGATCGTCAAGCTCAACCCCATCGCGGCCTGGGACGACGAGGATGTGGACCGGTTCGCCTTCGAGGAGGAGGTCCACCTGAACCCGCTTCGCGAGCGCGGATTCGCGTCGATCGGCTGCGCGCCCTGCACGCGCCCCGTCGCCCCAGGAGAAGACCCCCGAGCCGGCCGCTGGGCCGGCAAGAACAAGACCGAATGCGGATTGCACACATGACACTTCCCCCCGAATACACCCTGGACCACCTGGACCACCTGGAGTCCGAG
>DATITN010000216.1:0-3916 GCA_035467795.1 Arachnia sp.
GCGTGACGCCCGCTGGGGACGCAGACCGACACGGCGTCGATCGTCGGATCGCTGAGGATGTCGTCGAACGCCATCGCGGCGAGGCCGAACTCGGCGGCGAGCGCCTCGGCCCGCTCGGGAACGATGTCGCTGCACGCCACCAGCTCCACGCGTCCCGCGAGCTGTTGCAGCGCCCGGACGTGGGTGGGGGCGATGGCGCCACAGCCCACGATGGCGAACCGGAGGGCGCTCATCGGTAGCTGATCTGCTGTGCGTCGAGGAGGGCCGTGAACGCGTGGGTGGCGCGGGTGAAGTTCTCCGGGCCGGAGAATCCGCCGAGGTGGTGCGCGGAGGAGAGGTGCGGTTCCATCGAGAAGAAGCCGTCGAAGCCGTCTGCCGCGAGCGCCCGGATGGTGTCGGGCACACGCCCGTCCCCGGCGCCGGCCACAACCACCTCGCCCGTGCCGAGCTTGGCGTCCTTGATCTGGATGTAGTCGGTGTAGGGGCGCAGCCGCTCGTAGGCCTCGGGGAAGGGGACCACGCCCACCTGCACGTAGTTGGCCGCGTCCCAGGCCAGCCGAAGCGACGGGGAGTTGACGGAGGTGACGAGGTCCAGGACGCGCTCGGGGATGTCGCCGAAGATGCCCTTCTCGTTCTCGTGCAGCAGCACGACGCCGCCTGCCTCGGCGCGTTGGGTCAGCGCGGTCATCCGGCGGATCACCTCGTCGCGGTGGTCCTCGGGGCGCTGGTCGGCGGTGAGGAAGAAGGAGAACACGCGGATGAACGGCGCCCTGAGCTGCTGCGCCACCCACACCGCCCGGTCCATCCGTGCCAGGTGGGCGTCGAAGTCGTCGGTGATGTTGACCTTGCCGATGGGCGAACCGATCGACGAGGCCTGGATGCCGTGCGCCCAAAGGATGTCGCGGGCGCGGGCGACCTGCTCATCGTCGAGGTCGAGAACGTTGACCCCCCAGGCGCTGCGGAACTCGATGAACCGGATGCCCAACTGGTCCAGAAGTGAGCACTGGCGCTCGAGGTCGTCGTCGATCTCGTCGGCGAAACCGGACAGGGTCCACATGGGTGAGCTCCGATCATGAGGGGTCTGGGGTGCACCACTGCACCGTCGTGGCGCCGTCCCGCTGGGCGGACCCGGGGTTCGGGTGGGCGCTGATGATGACGCTACGCACGGAGCCACTTGTGGCCAAGGAATTGCCAGAAGTTGCCGCGACCTTCCCCGCTCCCGAGGCAACTGGAGGCAACACAGTGCGGGCCGTGCCGTTTCACTGTTCTACTCGTATCCCCGGGTACCCCCCGGACAGCCCACCGACGAAGGCGGGCGCGGACGATCAACACGCTCAAGGAGACGCACATGACGAAGCAGGTGAGGCTCGGGATCATCGGGCTGGGACAGCAGGGCGGGCTGTACGCGTCGCTCATCAACGACGCGCGCGTGCCGCACATGACCATCGGGGCCATCTGCGACACCGACCCCGCCAAGCGCGACCTCGCCCGGTCGACGTACCCCGGCGTGCCGGTCCACGAGGACCTCGACGCGCTGCTGGCCAGCGGCGACGTCGACGCCGTCGTCACCACCACGCCCCACTACCTGCACCCGGAGATGGGGATCGCCGCGCTGAAGGCCGGGCTCCATGTGCTGGTGGACAAGCCGGCCGGCGTGTACACCAAGCAGGCCCAGGAGCTCGTCGACTTCGCCGCCTCCAAGCCGGAGCTGACGTTCGCGATCATGTTCAACCAGCGGATGAACCCGCTGTACCGCAAGCTCAAGGAGATCGTCGAGGGCGGCGAGATCGGCGCCATCCGCCGCTCCACCTGGACCATCACCACCTGGTGGCGGCCGCAGGGCTACTACGACTCCAGCGCCTGGCGCGCCACGTGGGGCGGGGAGGGCGGCGGCGTGCTCGTCAACCAGGCCCCCCACCAACTCGACCTGTGGCAGTGGATCTGCGGCGTGCCGCGGACGGTGTTCTCCAAGCTGGGGTACGGCGTCAACCGCGACATCGCCGTCGAGAACGAGGTCAACGCGATGGTGGACTACGGCGATGGCGTCACGGGGTCGTTCGTCACCTGCACCTATGACATCGCCGGCACCGACCGGCTCGAGATCCTCGGCGACGCCGGCAAGATCGTCGTCGAGGACAGCAAGCGCGCCATCATCACCAGGCTGCGCAAGCCCGAGCAGGAGCTCAGCGCCGGCATGGACATGGACGACGTGATGCGTCTGTTCACCGGAAAGGTGGACCTCAACACCCTCTACACGCAGGAGACGCTGGAGTTCGAGTCGGCCTTCGGCAGCCAGCACGCCGACGTGCTGGAGAACTTCGCCCTGAACATCGTCGACGGCACCCCGCTCGTCGCGCCCGGGGCAGACGGCATGCACGGCGTCCGCCTGGCCAACGCCATCCACCTCTCGAGCTGGAAGGGTGAAGAGGTGCCGCTGGCCTTCGACGGCGACGAGTACCTCGCGCTGCTCAACGACCGCATCCGCGAAGAGGGGAAGTTCGCCGAGCGCGCGTGACGATCTGGACGCGCACCTTCGTCCTGGCGACGGTGGTCAACTTCCTGGTGTCGCTGGTGTTCTTCATGCTCATGGTGACCATGGCCACCTACGCGGGGGAACGGTTCTCGGCCGCGGACAGCATGGCCGGACTGGCGGCGAGCATCTTCATCGTCGGGGCGCTGGTGGTGCGGCCGTTCGCCGGCCGGTTCCTCGACGTGGTGGGGCGACGCCGGATGCTGCTCATCGGCCTTGGCGTGTTCACCGTCGCCTCGTTCCTGTACGTGCCGGCCGACAACCTCGGCCTCCTGCTCGCCGTGCGGATGCTGCACGGCGCAGGCCTCGGGGCCTCGCACACGGCGATCGCGGCGTCGATCATGACGGTGCTGCCGCCGGCGCGCCGCTCGGAGGGCATGGGCTACTTCACGCTCAGCGGGACGGTGGCCACCGCCATCGGGCCGGCGATCGCTCTGGCGGTGCTGCAGCTGGGCGCCGTGGAGTGGCTGTTCGGGTTCGGTGCCGTGCTGTCGACGGCGGCCTTCCTGCTGGCGTTCGGCCTCAGGTTCCCCGGACCGGGACGCGACGGCGGCGAGACCGGTCCCGCGGGCGACCGTGCGCACAGCCGGGCGAGCGGTTTCGTGGAGCGTTCGGTGCTGCCGATCGCGTCGATGATGCTGCTGCTGGGGATCGCCTTCACTGGCGTGCTCACCTACGTGTCCACCCATGCTGCTGCCTTGGACCTGACGGGCGCGCTGAGCGGGTTCTTCCTGGTCTACTCCGGCGTGATCGCGGTGTCGCGGCTGTTCGTGGGGCGTCTGCACGACGCGCGGGGGGACAACGTGATCGTCTACCCGGCACTGGTGTCCATGGCGGCGGGGCTGGTGGTCCTGGCGCTTGCCTCGTCGGGAGTCGCGCTGCTGGTGGCCGGCGGGCTGCTCGGGTTGGGCATGGGCACTCTGTTGTCCTCGGCGCACGTGATCGCGGTGTCGGTCGCGCCGCTGCACCGGGTGGGGCTCGCCACCTCGACCCTGTTCATCATGATGGACCTCGGGGTGGGTCTGGGGCCGCTGGCCCTGGGCCCGGTCATTGCCCAGTGGGGGCTGGCGGTGATGTACCTGGGCCTTTCCGCGCTGGTCCTCGTGGCGGCGGGCGTCTATCACCTGGGGCACGGCCGACGCCGGGGCGGGGCCGGATCACCGAGCCTCTGACCCGGGCCGGTACTCGGCCTCAGGGCTGAGCAGGCTCCGAGCGCCGCGGTTGCTTGACGAACAGCGCCACGATGAAGCCGGCCAGCAGCACCAGCACGACTCCGAGGATGCCCCAGTGCTGGCTGGACTCCTGCGCGTCGCCCGTCACCGCGACACCCACCGCGATCATCAACCCGAACATCAACGGCGCCAGGAAGCTGACCGCGCGCCCCGT
>DATITN010000217.1:0-22442 GCA_035467795.1 Arachnia sp.
ACAAGGAGGGTCTCCGCGGCGTTGCAGACGCTGGGGCGCTGGGTCTTCGCGTTGAGCAGGATGGTGAGCGCCTGGTCGAGGTCCGCGTCGGCGTCGACGTAGACGTGGCAGTTGCCGGTGCCGGTCTCGATCACCGGCACCGTCGACCCGTCGACGACGGCCTGGATCAGCCCCGCCCCGCCGCGCGGGATGAGGACGTCGACCAGGCCGCGGGCGCGCATCAGCTCGCCTGTCACCTCGCGGCCGCCTTCGACCAGATGGACGGCATCGGGGGTGACACCGGCCGTCTCCAGACCGCTTCGGAGCGCGGCGACGGTGGCGCGGTTGGTGTTGAGCGCCGACGACGAGCCACGCAGGAGGGCGGCGTTGCCGGACTTGAGGCAGATGCCGGCCGCGTCCGCCGTGACGTTGGGGCGGGCCTCGTAGATGATGCCGACCACGCCGAAAGGCACCCGCACCTGGGTGACCGAGACGCCGTTGGGCAGTTTCCATCCCCGGACCACGTCGCCGACGGGGTCCGGGAGGGCTGCAAGGTCGCGGAGCCCCTGGACCATGCCCGCGACCCGGGCGGGCGTGAGTGCCAGGCGGTCGACGATGGACTCTGGCGTCCCGGCCGCGCGCGCCCCCGCGACGTCGACGGCGTTGGCCTCGAGCAGTTCGGGTTCGGCTGCGGCCAGGGCGTCTGCCATGGCCGCCAGAGCCCGATCCTTGGCGCCGCGGTTCAGCGTGGCGAGCTCGATGGCGGCGCTGCGGGCGGCGATGGCTTGGGATCGGAATTCCATGGCTGTCAGTCTATTCGGCCCCGCGCAGGTCCCTCCCCCGTCTCGCCCGTCCCTGACCCTCGCCGCGATCGCAGCATCGGCCCCGGATGTTCTCGAGATATGTATCGCTGGTGACACCGGCGCCGATGACTCCGATTCCGACGGCGCTCAGCCGACGAAGCCGCCCTCACGCAGGAATGCCAGGCTGGCGGCGATGTCCTCGAAGACCTCGCCCGGCGCGTGGTCGTACTCGATCACGGCGTAGCGCACGTTGTCGCCGCCGGCCCTCAGAGATGCTGCGAGCGGGACGGTGCCCAACCCTGCGTGACGCTGATCCAGAGATGCGCTGTCAAAGGCAGCGGATCCGGGCGCGAACGGGTTGCTGGGCGGCACCACGCCGTCCTTGACGTGGACGGCCACCAACCGAGAACCCAATCGCGACACCAGGGCCGGGACATCCTGTCCACCGGCGAGCGCCCAGAAGAGATCGAGCTCGAGCTCTACCCGCTCGTCCGTGAGGGCCACGAACCGCTCGTAGGCGATCTCGCCGTCGAAGCAGGCGAGGAACTCCTGCGCATGGTTGTGGTAGCCGACGGTGAGACCGAAACCTGCCGCGGTCTCCGCGACGCGGTTGAGGCGCTCTGCGATCTCGGCGACGCCGTCCTCGGAGAGCCAGCGATCGACCGGAACGAACGGGTCGATGACCGTCTTGATGCCGATCTCCGCGGCCGCTTCGAAGACCCTCTCTGGGGCGGGGGTGGGAATTGACCCGTCGGGAGTCCACAGAACGTCGGAGAGAAGCGGTGCGTGGCCTGTCGGTGCGGCGAGTCCTGCGGCGTCGAGGGCGGCCCGAATCTCGCGCGGACGGCGCACGAAGTCGAACGCCTCGACATTGCGAAGACCGAGGCTGGCGAGCTTCTCAAGCGAGCCGTCAGGGTTGGCGGTGAACTCGGCGGCGAGGGAGTAGAGCTGAACGGAGGCGAGTGGCGGAGTCATTTGTATCAGTGGCCCTCAGCACAGCAGAACCGGGCTCAGACGGCGAGCGCGACGCGGCGGCGGGCCCGCAGGTGACGGACGACGTAAACCATGAGGTTGACCGTACACACGATGATCGTGAGGCCGGCGCAGATGATCAACGCCCAGTCAAACGTGAACAGCCCGAAGATGAAGAACATCGTCTGCACCACCAGCATGATCACGAGGTAACCCAGCGAGACACCGGACAGATCCGGCGCCGTGACCATCTCGCGCAGCTGGGAGAGCTGACCGTACAGCTGGGGCACCGCGATGACGAACCCGAACGCCATGGCGCCGAAGATCAGCTCCACACTGGAGAGCGAGGCGGCAAGCACCACCGGCAGCACCAGCTGCGGCGCGATGGCCTGCTTGCGATCACGCAGCACGAACACGACGATGACGAGGGCAAACGTCGACATCAACACGTTGGGCCATTGCATCTGTGGCTGCTGCACCAGGAAGCCGTGCACCATCCATGCGCCGGTGGTGGCGGCGGAGATCTGCCACAGCCGCAGCGACACCCCTGCGCTGGTCTTCGCTCGGAGGATCCGGAGCAACTGGGGGATATTCGACGCCACACCAATGGCCGCAGCTACCCACCCGAAGACCTCGATCACCTACTCAGGGTAAGCCAGCCCGACTCACCCAGGAAATCAGCGCATCATCGCCCAAAGTCGTCTTCCGCAGCCGCACAGAAGGGCACGCGCTCAGTCCTCGGCGAGCATCATGTGGTCGCGGTGCACGACTGGCCGCTGGCCGCGATGACCATCCTCCCCGCTGCTGTGCCCCATCTCGGCGATCAGCTCCGCGCTGGAGTAGCCGACGAACCCGCGACCCACAGGCTCACCGTCCGGTCCGACGATCTCCACCGGCTCACCCTCGGCGAAGATGCCCGCCACCTCCCGCACACCGATCGCCAGCAGGGACGCCTTCTTCTCCACCAGGGCTCGTCTCGCGCCGGCGTCGACGTGAAGGAAGC
This sequence comes from Arachnia sp., assembly GCA_035467795.1. Taxonomy (GTDB): domain Bacteria; phylum Actinomycetota; class Actinomycetes; order Propionibacteriales; family Propionibacteriaceae; genus Arachnia. The sequence goes on from DATITN010000217.1 coordinate 2,758, forward strand.
CGCGGGGCTCCGCCGCGAAGGCGAGCCACAGCAACCGTCGTGGCCGCCGCTTCCGGGTGGGGAGGAACCAGGTGCCCACGTCCTCGCCCGCCAGCGCCCGCTCAAGGTGGTCCGCGTGGCTCAGCACCACGCTGACGCCCGCCTGCGTGGCGATCTCGGCCGCCTGCAGCTTGGTGCGCATCCCCCCGGTGCCGACCTTCGATCCCACCCGGGAGGTGTCGACCTCGAGGGAGGAGATGTCGTCGACCCGATCGATCCGATGCGCTCCCGGAGTGTCGGGATGGGCTGTGTACAGGCCGTCGACGTCGCTGAGGATGATCAGCGCATCGGCGCGGACCAGGTGGGCGATGAGGGCCGCGAGGCGGTCGTTGTCGCCGAAGCGGATCTCGTGGGTGGCCACCGTGTCGTTCTCGTTGACGATCGGGATGACCCCCAGCCGGAACAGCCGCGAGATGGTGTTGAGCGCGTTGCGGTAGGTCCTGGGCCGGAGCACGTCCTCGACGGTGAGGAGCAGTTGCGCGACGGTGACGCCGTGCTCGGCGAACGCGTCTGAGTAGTGCCTGATCAGGAGCCCCTGGCCGACGGCGGCGGCGGCCTGCTGGGTCTCGAGGTCCCTCGGCCGGCGCCTCAGCCCGAGCGGGCCCAGCGCGGCGGCGATGGCGCCGGAGGTGACGAGGACCACCCGGACCCCGCGACCGTGCAGCGAGGACAGCACCCGAGCCAGCATCTCCACCCGCGCCGGGTCCAGGTGGCCATCGGGCCTGGTCAGCGAGGAGGAGCCGACCTTCACGACCACCCGGTCGGCTCCCGCGACCTCAGCCCTCATCGTCGTCGCCCACCTCCGGCGCTGGCTCGTAGCCGGTGGTGGCGAAGTCGATGCCCGAAGCCTTGGCCGCGTGATAGTCGGCGTCCATCCGACGGCGGCGCGAGGCGGCGGGCCTGGGCGCCTCCAAGCGGACGTCCTCGCCGCGACGGCTCAGGATCTCCGCGCCGGTCTCCACCTGCGGGGCGAAGTCGAACACCACTGCATCCTCCCCACCGATCGCGACGGCGTCTCCGGGGCGCGCCCCGAGCTCGAGCAGCTTCTCCTCGACACCCAACCTGTTGAGCCGGTCTGCCAGGTAGCCCACGGCCTCGGCGTTGGCGAAGTCCGTCTGCTTGATCCAGCGCTCGGGCTTCTCGCCGCGGACGCGCCAGACGAGGCCGCCCTCGCCGTCGCCCTTCTGCACGATGGTGAACTCCGGCCCGGCCGCGCGGCGTGCGACGGGGGCGGGGCGGAGCACCTGCCTGGGCTTGGCGGCCTCGGGCAGAGCGGCGCGACGGGCGGCCACGATCTCGGCCATTGCGAACTTCAGCTCGTTCAGCCCCTCGCCCGTCTTGGTGGAGATCTCGAAGATCCGATGCCCGAACTTCGCCAGCTCCGGGCGTGCGATCTCCGCCATCTCATGCGCGTCCGGCAGATCAACCTTGTTGAGGGCGATCAGGCGCACCCGGTCCTCCAGGCCGCCGTGGGCGGTCAGCTCGGCCTCGATGATCTCCAGGTCCGTCAGCGGGTCACGCCCCGGCTCGTAGGTGCCGAGGTCGATGACGTGCACGATGGCCTGGCACCGCTCGATGTGGCGCAGAAAGTCGAAGCCCAGGCCGCGCCCCTCGGAGGCGCCCTCGATCAGGCCGGGCACGTCGGCGACGGTGTAGGTGACATCCCCCGCGACCACGACGCCCAGGTTGGGGATCAGCGTGGTGAACGGGTAGTCGGCGATCTTCGGCCGTGCCCGGGAGATTGCGGCGATCAGCGACGACTTCCCGGCGGACGGGAACCCGACCAGGCCTACGTCGGCGATGACCTTGAGCTCGAGCTGGACCAGCCGGCTCTCCCCCTCCTCGCCGAGGAGGGCGAAGCCAGGAGCCTTGCGCGCGGCCGAGGCCAGCGCCGCGTTGCCGAGCCCGCCCTTGCCCCCGGCGGCGGCGACATACTCGGCCCCCGGCTCCGTGAGGTCTGCCAGCACCTCCCCGGTCTCAGCATCGGTCACGACGGTGCCGCTGGGCACCGCGAGGACGACGTCATCCCCGCTGGCTCCGTCGTGGTGGTCGCCCTTGCCCGGCTGCCCGTTGACGGCCTTGCGGACAGATTGGCGGTGGAACTCGACCAGCGTCGAGAGCGAGTCGTCGACCCGGAAGATGATGGAGCCTCCCGTGCCACCGTTGCCGCCGTCCGGTCCACCCAGCGGGACGAACTTCTCGCGGTGGATGGAGGTGCAGCCGTGGCCGCCGTTGCCGGCCTGAACGGTCAGCTTGACCCGGTCGACGAACGAGGGAATAGCCATGGAAAGCTCCTTATCAGCCGAGGCCGAGTGTATCGAAAAAGCAAGAACGGCCCCGGAGGGCCGTTCTTGACATGAGTGTCCGTCGAAGGATCAGGCAGTCACGACGTTGACGACGCGACGTCCGCGCTTCACGCCGAACTCGACCTGGCCCTCGACCAGGGCGAAGAGGGTGTCGTCGCCACCGCGACCCACGCCGTCGCCCGGGTGGAAGTGGGTGCCGCGCTGGCGCACGAGGATCTCGCCCGCGCCGACGACCTGGCCACCGAAGCGCTTCACGCCGAGGCGCTGAGCATTCGAGTCACGACCGTTGCGCGTCGAGGACGCGCCCTTTTTGTGTGCCATAGTGTCAGCTCCTCAGCTCTCGATCCCGGTGACCTTGACCTGGGTGTACCGCTGGCGGTGACCCTGGCGCTTCTTGTAGCCGGTCTTGTTCTTGTACTTCAGGATCCGGATCTTCGGACCCTTCTTCATGCCCAGCACCTCAGCGGTGACGCTGATCTTGCCGAGCCCCTTGGCATCTGAGGTGATCTTGTCGCCGTCGACCAGCAGCAGCGGCTGCAGGGTGACGGTGTTGCCGACCTCTTCGGACACCAGATCGATGTCCAGGACGTCGCCAACAGCCACCTTGTGCTGACGTCCACCGTTGCGCACGATCGCGTACACGAGTGACCTACCTTCTTGTTTGCTTCAAGCCTTGCGGCGCGCCCGACCCTACAGGGGGCAAAGCACCGAGGGCCAACTGTACGTGGGCGCCCCGCACCCGGTCAAACCGGGCATGCCCATTCTAGGTGGTGACAACCACCGGCACGATCATCGGGCGGCGCCGCAGCGAACGCGCCACCCATTGGCCCACGACCCGGCGGGTCACCTGCTGCAGGCGGAAGGAGTCGTTGACCCCGTCGCGCATCGCATCGGTGAGGGCATCGGCCACCCTCTGGCGGGCCTCATCGAAGACGCTGCTGTCTTCGGCGATGCCGCGGACGTGAATGTCCGGGCCGCTGACGATGGTGCGGTTGTGCACGTCCACAGCCGTGATCACGGAGACGAAGCCCTCCTCGCCGAGGATCCGCCTGTCCATGATGGACTCGGAGATGTCGCCCACGAACGAGCCGTCGACGAAGACGTAGCTCGCGTCGATCGAGCCGACCTTCTTGGCGATGCCGTCCTTGAGGTCGATGACGTCTCCGTCGCCGGCCACGATCGTGCGAGCCGCCGGGACACCCGTGGCCTGCGCGAGCTTGGCGTTGGCGATCAGGTGGCGCGCCTCGCCGTGGACGGGCAGCACGTTGCGGGGCTTGAGGATGTTGTAGCAGTACAGCAGCTCGCCCGCGGAGGCGTGCCCCGAGACGTGGACCAGCGCGTTGCCCTTGTGGACGACGGTGGCGCCGAGTGCGGAGAGTCCGTTGATGACCCGGTACACGGAGTTCTCGTTGCCGGGGATCAGCGAACTGGCCAGCAGGACGGTGTCGCCGGGGCCGACCTCGACGACGGGGTGGTCGCTGTTGGCGATCCGGCTGAGCGCGGCCATGGGCTCGCCCTGCGATCCGGTGGAGACGATGACCACCTTGCTCGGCGGGTACTTGTCGATCTCCTTCAGCTCGATGAGGGTCCCGGCCGGCACCTTGAGGAAGCCCAGGTCCCGCGCGGTGCCCATGTTGCGCACCATCGAGCGGCCCACGTAGACAACCTTGCGGTCGTGCTTCACGGCCATGTTGAGGATCTGCTGGATGCGGTGCACGTGGCTGGCGAAGCTGGCCACGATCAGCTTGCCGGTGGCCTGATCGAAGACGCGAGCGATGGCGGGCTCGAGGTCCCGCTCCAGGGTGGTGAACCCGGGGGACTCGGCGTTGGTGGAGTCCACCATGAAGAGGTCCACGCCCTCCTCGCCCAGGCGGGCGAAGCCGCGGAGGTCCGTGAGGCGGCCGTCCATCGGGAGCTGGTCCATCTTGAAGTCGCCGGTGTGCAGCACCAGCCCGCCCTTGGTGCGGATCGCCACCGCCAGGGCGTCTGGAATGGAGTGGGTGACGGCGAGGAACTCGAACTCGTAGTTGCCGATCTCGACGATGTCGCCCTCCTCGACGGCGTCGAGGTCGAAGTTGCGGAGCTTGTGTTCGCGCAGCTTCGTGGCCAGGAAGGCCAGGGTCAGCTTCGAGCCGTAGATGGGGATGTCGGGGCGCTTCTTCAACAGATAGGGCACCGCGCCGATGTGGTCCTCGTGCCCGTGGGTGAGGACCAGAGCGACGATGTCGTCGAGCCTGTCGTCGAGGTAGCCCAGCGCGGGCAGGATGAGGTCCACACCCGGGTGGTGGTCCTCCGGGAACAGCACGCCGCAGTCCACCAGGGCGATCTGCCCGTCGATCTCGAAGGCCGTCATGTTGCGACCGATGTCCCCGAGCCCTCCGAGCGGGATCACCCGCAACGTTCCTGGGGCCAGCTTGGGGGGCAATGTCACGTCGGTCATGGGCTCAGGCTAGTGGATAGGGGGGCAGCCGCCCCTACGATGGGCGCCATGTCTGTCACCGACACCGTCCGCCTGGCCATGCCCGCCGAAGCCGTCGACGTCGCACGCGTCCAGCGGCGCGCCTGGGCCGAATCCGGCCTGCTGGCGGCGGCGGGCGGCGGCCTCCCGGCCGACGAGGCAACCAGGGTGTGGCACGAGGCGATCGTCAGGCCCCCGCTGGCCCACCTGCGCGTGCTGGTGGCCATCGGCGAAGTGGGAGTGGTGGGGTTCGCCGTCACGGGGCCGAGCGGGGATCCGGACCGCGCCGAGCGCGACGGGACGGTCGCGGAGTTCGTCGTCGACCCTCGGCACAGGGGCGCCGGCCACGGATCGCGGCTGATCAACGCCGCCGTCGACACCCTTCGCCAGGACGGCTACCTGGTGGCGACGATGTGGGTGCGGGCCTCCGACGATGCTCTGCGTGCCTTCCTGGCCGGCTGCGGCTGGGGCGCGGACGGCGCGCACCAGGAGATCGGCACCGACGATGGCGCGCCCGGCATCAAGCTGATCCGGTTGCACACCGACATCTCGGTGTGACCGAGGGGGACTTGCAGCGCATCGACGGACCGTGACAGGGTGAGGGCCTTGTTTTCACGTGACCGAGTGACTCTGAGCTTACTGAACCTGAACCTGAACGAGGGAGCCCACCGTGCCCACACCCGTGACCCCGCGCGCCGTCGAGCGCGACATCGCGACTGATGAAGGCGAAACGCCGATGGTGGGCGAGGGACTCAACCGTTGGGTCTTCGGCACGTCGGCGCTCATCATCCTCGCCGCCCTGACAGCTGCCCTGATCGCACCGCAGGCGTTCAACGACGTCGTGTCGGCCATCAACACCGTCGTGGTCAACTCGATCGGCTGGTACTACGTCGCCCTCGTCTCGGGCTTCGTCATCTTCGCCCTCGTCGTCGCCTTCAGCAAGCTCGGCACCATCCGGCTGGGCCCCTCCGACGAGGCCCCGCAGTATCCGTGGCGGACCTGGTTCGCGATGCTGTTCGCCGCCGGCATGGGCATCGGGCTCGTGTTCTGGGGAGTCGCGGAGCCCCTGTGGCACCTCGCCGCGCCGCCGCCCGGATTCGGGGAGTCGGGCATCGAAGCGCAGGGTCGCCGGGCCATGGCACAGACCTTCCTGCACTGGGGGGTGCACGCCTGGGCCGTGTATGTGGTCGTCGGACTGGCTGTGGCCTATGCCGTCCACCGCAAGGGACGCCCCGTCTCCATCCGGTGGGCCCTCGAGCCCATCCTCGGGAAGCGGACCAACGGGCCCATCGGTGACGCGATCGACATCGCGGCCGTCGTCGGCACCCTGTTCGGCGTGGCCACCTCACTCGGGCTCGGCGTCAACCAGATCGCCGCCGGCCTGGAGCACCTTGGTCTGGTCGACGGCAGCACCACCGTCAAGCTGCTCATCATCGCCGGCATCACCCTGCTCGCGACGCTGTCGGTGGTCTCCGGCCTGGATCGCGGCATCGCCTTCCTCTCGCGAGCCAACCTGTGGCTGGCCGCGCTTCTCATGGTGGCCGTGCTGATCCTCGGACCCACCCTGTTCGTGCTGCGCGAACTGGTCTCCGGATTCGGCGGCTACATCCAGAACTTCGTGTCGATGTCCTTCCAGACCTTCGCGTTCTACGGCGACCAGGGCGAGTCCTGGCTCGGCGCCTGGACCACCTACTACTGGGGATGGTGGATCGCCTGGTCCCCGTTCGTGGGTGTGTTCATCGCCCGCATCTCCCGCGGCCGCACCGTGCGCGAGTTCGTCTCCGGCGTCCTGCTGGTACCCACCGCCGTCACCATGCTGTGGTTCTCGGTCATGGGCGGCACCGCCCTCTACCAGCAGATCTTCGGCGGGGCCGACCACATCGTCGACGGCTCGGTGAGCACCAACACCGCGCTGTTCGACATGCTGGGCCGCCTGCCCGGCGGCTCACTCCTGTCAGGGCTGGCGATCGTTCTCGTGCTGGTGTTCTTCGTCACCAGCTCGGACTCGGGTTCGTTCGTTGTGGACATGTTGACCCACAACGGCAACCCGAACCCGCCCGTGTGGTCCCGGGTCTTCTGGTCCGTCCTGGAGGGTGCGATCGCCGCGGTCCTCATCTGGGCCAGCTCTGCCGCACTGGGCGGCGACACCTCGGGGATCTCCGCTCTCCAGGCCCTGACAATCGTGGCGGCGGCACCGTTCTCGCTCGTGATGATCGGAATGTGCTTCTCCGTTGTCAAGGCACTCCGGCACGATGTGGCGGTGTGGGAACGGGCCGAGGAAACACTCCTGCGCCGCGAACTGGCCGAGGAGGCCGCCAAGCTCGCCGCTGAGCCGACCGCGTGAGGTGACGGCTGGGACTCCTCAGAGTCCCAGCACTGAATCCATCTCCAGGGTCAGGCCGGGGTGGTCCACCACGTGCCGGATGCCGGCCACCACGCCGGGCATGAACGAGACGCGCTCGAACGAGTCGTGGCGGATGGTCAGCGTCTCCCCCGTGTCGCCGAAGAGGACCTCCTGGTGCGCCACCAGACCCTGCAGGCGGACGCCGTGGATGTGGATACCGTCCACCACCGCCCCCCGGGCGCCGTCGTCGTGCACGGTGGCGTCGGGGACGGGACCCATGCCCGCCTCCGCCCGCGCCGCCGCGATCCGACGCGCCGTCGTGGCGGACGTGCCTGAGGGCGCATCGACCTTGTTGGGGTGGTGCAGTTCGATGATCTCGGCCGACGGGTAGAAGGGTGCGGCCAGGGCGGCGAACTTCATCATGAGCACCGCGCCGATGGAGAAGTTGGAGGCGATCAGCACGCCCACCTCAGGGTGCGCGGCGCAGAGCTCTCGTACCCTCGCGAGACGCTCGTCGGTGAATCCGGTGGTGCCGATCACCATGTGCACTCTGCGCCCGAGGCACCATTCGATGTTGTCCATCACCGCGTCCGGGTGCGTGAAGTCCACGACCACCTGGGCGCGGTTGACCAGGTCCCGGGACTCCCCCAGGTCTGCGCCGCCCACGGGGGTCATGCCCTCGGCGCGGGTGACGGCCCGGACCACCTCGCTGCCCATCCTGCCGCTGACCCCGAACACGCCCACACGAATCTGTGTCATGAGGTGATCCCTTCTGGTTTGATCCACGTCCATCCAAGCATCGACGGCGGGGCGCCGCCACCCGCCGGGAAACTCCGCAGGGGCGGGCCCGGTTCGCCCGGACCCGCCCCTGCGGAATGTGGAAGTGACCGAGGTCAGTCGTTCGACTCGGCCTTCTCCTCCACCACCGGGATCAGCGACAGCTTGCCGCGATCGTCGATGTCGGAGATCTCCACCTGGAGCTTCTGGCCCACGGACAGGATGTCTTCGACGTTCTCGACGCGGGCGCCGCCGGCCAGGGGGCGCAGCTTCGAGATGTGCAGGAGGCCGTCCTTGCCAGGCAGCAGCGACACGAAGGCGCCGAAGGTCGTGAGCTTGACGACGGTGCCCAGGTAGCGCTCGCCGCGCTCCGGCAGGTGCGGGTTGGCGATCGCGTTGATGGCCGCGACAGCGGCATCCGCGGCCTCGCCGGTCTCGGCGCCGACGTAGACCGTGCCGTCGTCCTCGATCGAGATGTTCGCGCCGGTGTCGTCCTGGATCTGGTTGATCATCTTGCCCTTGGGGCCGATGATCTCGCCGATCTTGTCCACCGGGATGCGCACCGTGATGATGCGGGGAGCGAACGGGCTCATCTCATCCGGCACGTCGATGGCCTCGTTCATGACGTCCAGCAGAGTGTGCCGGGCGTCACGGGCCTGCAGCAGCGCCCTCTGGAGCTCGAGGGCGGGGATGCCGTTGAGCTTGGTGTCCAGCTGCAGGGCGGTGAGGAAGTCCCTCGTGCCGGCCACCTTGAAGTCCATGTCACCCAGCGCGTCCTCGGCGCCCAGGATGTCGGTCAGCGCGATGTACTTCGTCTCGCCGTCGACCTCCTCGGACATGAGGCCCATGGCGATGCCCGCGACAGCGGACTTCAGCGGGACGCCAGCGTTGAGCAGCGACAGCGTCGAGGCGCACACCGAGCCCATCGACGTGGAGCCGTTGGAGCCCAGCGCCTCCGAGACCTGACGGATGGCGTAGGGGAACTCCGAGCGCGTGGGCAGCACGGGGATGAGCGCCCGCTCGGCCAGCGCGCCGTGTCCGACCTCGCGGCGCTTCGGGGAGCCGACGCGGCCCGTCTCGCCGGTGGAGAAGGGCGGGAAGTTGTAGTTGTGCATGTAGCGCTTGGTGCGCTCCGGGGAGAGCGTGTCGATCTTCTGCTCCATGTCCAGCATGTTCAGGGTGGAGACGCCCATGATCTGGGTCTCGCCGCGCTGGAAGAGAGCCGAACCGTGGACGCGCGGAATGACCGCGACCTCCGCCGACAGCTCGCGAATCTCCGCCGGGCCGCGACCATCGATGCGGACTGCATCGGTGAGGGTGCGGTGGCGCACGAGCTTCTTCGTCAGTGCCTTGAGCGAGGCGGACACCTCACTGAGGCGACCCTCGAAACGCTGAGCGAGCTGCTCGGTGACATCCTGGCGGATGGCGTGGGTGGCCTCGTCGCGCTCCTGCTTGCCGGCGATCTGCATAGCCTCAGCCACGCGGGCGGAGGCCAGCTCGGAGACGGCCTCGAACACGTCGTCCTGGTAGTCACGGAAGACCGGGAAGTCGTAGGTCTCCTTGGGCAGCTTCGCGGCCAGCTCGGACTGGGCGTCGCACAGCGCCTTGATGAACGGCTTGGCCGCCTCGAGACCCAGGCCCACGACCTCTTCGGTGGGTGCGGTCTTGCCGGAGCGGACGAGCTCCCATGTGGCCTCGGTGCCGCCGGCCTCAACCATCATGATGGCGACGTCGCCGTCGGCCAGCACGCGGCCGGCCACCACCATCTGGAAGACGGACTTCGACACCTGCTCGACGGAGGGGAAAGCCACCCACTGGTCGTCGATGAGGGCCACGCGCACGCCGCCGATGGGGCCGGAGAACGGAAGCCCGGCGATCTGGGTGGACATCGACGCGGCGTTGATGGCCACGACGTCGTACATGACGTTGGGGTTGAGCGACAAGATGGTGACAACCACCTGGACCTCGTTGCGCAGACCCTTGACGAACGCGGGGCGCAGCGGGCGGTCGATGAGGCGGCAGGCGAGGATGGCGCCCTCGCCTGGGCGGCCTTCGCGACGGAAGAACGAGCCGGGGATCTTGCCCGCGGCGTACATGCGCTCCTCGACGTCGACGGTGAGGGGGAAGAAGTCGAGAGCGTCGCGCGGGGTCTTCTGCGCGGTGGTGGCCGACAGCAACATGGTGTCGCCGTCCAGGTAGACGACGGCCGAGCCATCGGCCTGCTGGGCCAGCACGCCGGCCTCGAAACGTACAGTGTGCTTGCCGAACTTGCCGTTGTCGATCACGGCTTCAGCGAATTCGATGCCTGGTCCTTCCATGGACAGGCTCCTTTCGATTGGGTGTCGCCACCCGCGCACGGCGATGCTCGCCACGCCTGCCGGTCTTCGATCGAGGCCCGCGGGTGCGCGCTCTCTGGGCGCCCGAAAGCCACTACCGAGGACCAGACGGACACGTGCGCTGGGCGGCGGGGTGGTATGAAACATATTCAGTTGTCCGGTGCAGTCTAGCCGCTTGGGCCACGATGGTTGAATGCTCAGTGTCACCACCCCGCAGGCCGTGGAGGCCGCGGTGGCCACCGCACGACGATGGGCCGCCGAGACCGCCGGCCGCTCCGAGCCCCCCGCAGCGCGGCTGCTGGCCAGGGTCCTCGCCCACCCGCGCGGCCTGGCGTTCACCCTGGATTTCGTCGACGGGGTGCTCCGCCCCGAGGATCCTGCGGTGGCGGGCGCAGCGCTGGGGACGCTGGCGCGACGCCCGGCCCCGTTCCTGCCCCTTCCGCTGCGGTGGGGCCTCCGGGCGGTCCGCATCGCGCCCCGGCCGGCGCTCCCCCTGGTCCGCGTGGCTTTCGCGGCGCTGGTGGGCGACCTGGTCATCGACGTGGGCCGGCGGCTGGGCCCCTCGCTGCGGCACGCCCGGCGGCGCGGCGCAGACCTCAACGTCAACCTCCTCGGCGAGGCCGTCCTCGGCGACGCCCACGCCGCCGGGAGGCTCCGCGAGACGATGCGCCTGCTGGCTCGCGACGACGTGGACTACGTCTCCATCAAGGTCTCCGCCGTCCTGGGACCGCACTCCCCCTGGGCGCATGCTCAGACCGTGGAGGAGGCCGTCACGAGACTTCGGCCCCTCATGCTCCTGGCCGCACGCTCAGGCAAGTTCGTCAACCTCGATATGGAGGAGTATCGGGACCTGCATCTCACCCTGGACGTGTTCGCCGAGCTGGTCCTCGAGCCGGAGTTGCTCGGGCTGCGGGCAGGCCTGGCGGTACAGACCTACCTCAAGGAGTCCGGCCTGGTGCTTCGCCGAATCGACGATCTGGCGGAGCGACGGGTCGCCGCCGGTGGCGCGCCGCTGAAGGTCCGCCTCGTCAAGGGCGCCAACCTGGCGATGGAGCGGGTGCAGGCCGAGCTGCGGGGCTGGGAGAACCCGGTGCTGGACGGCAAGGCGGCCACCGACGCCGGCTTCCTGCGCGCGCTGGAGTTCTGCCTGACCCCGGAACGGGCCCAACGGCTCCTGGTTGGGGTGGCAAGCCACAACGTCTACACGGTGGCCGCCGCGTGGGAGCTCGCGAAAGCGAGGGGCGTGACCGGCCAGGTCGACGTCGAGATGCTCTCCGGCATGGGGGCTCCGCTCCAGCACGTGATCCTCCGCGAGGTCGGACGCCTGCGGCTCTACGTCCCGGTGGTGCCGCGCGCCGAGTTCGACTCGGCCATCTCCTACCTCGTGCGCCGCCTTGAGGAGAACGCCGCCCCGGAGAACTTCATGTCGGGCGCCGCCCACCTCGGCCGTGACGCTGGGTTCCTGGACCGGGAGGAGACGCGGTTCCGCCATGCCCTCACCCTCGTCGACTCCCCCGCGCCGCAGCAGTGGGCCACCCAGGCCCGACCCACCGGTGGCCCGGGCTTCGCCAACGCCCAGGACACCGACCCGGCGCTGCGGGCCAACCAGGCGTGGGCCGCCGGCATCCACGCCCTCCTCCCCAGCCCGGGGTTGGGCGCCGCGAGGGTGAGCCACGCCACCGTGACCTCACCCGCAGGCATCGACGAGACCCTCCGCCGCGGCAGGGAGGCCGGAGTGGTGTGGGCCGCCGTCCCGCCCGTCGAGCGGGCCGCCGCCCTGCGCCGGCTGGCGGGTGAGCTTGAGGCGGGCCGGACGGCGCTCGTGGCTGTGGCGGCCGACGAGGTGGGCAAGCTGATCGACCAGGCCGACGTGGAGGTCTCGGAGGCGGTGGACTTCGCCCGCTACTACGCCGAGCGGGCCACCGACCGCGTCGAAGGCGCCCGCCACGTACCGCCAGGGCTGACCGTCGTCGCGCCGCCGTGGAACTTCCCCATCGCCATCCCCCTGGGGGGTGTCGCGGCCTCGCTCGCCGCGGGGTCGGCCGTCATCCTCAAGCCCGCTCCCCCGGCCCGAAGGACGGCGGCCCTGCTCGCCGAGGCCTGCGACCGCGCCGGGCTACCGCCGGGGTTGGTGCAGCTCGTGGCGGTCGACGACGGACCCCTGGGTGAGTCCCTCCTGTCGGATCCCCGCGTGGACCTCGTGATCCTCACCGGGGCCGCGGAGACCGCATCCCTGTTCCGGTCCTGGCGCCCGTCGATGCCCCTGCTCGCCGAGACCTCCGGCAAGAATGCGATCGTCGTGACCCCGTCGGCCGATCTCGATCTGGCGGTCGCGGACCTGGTCACCTCGGCGTTCGGGCACGCCGGCCAGAAGTGCTCGGCGGCATCGCTTGGGATCCTGGTGGGCTCGGTGGCGCGGTCGCGGCGGTTCCGCGACCAGCTGCTCGACGCGGTCGGGTCGCTGAGGGTGGCCTGGCCGATCGACCCGGCGGCCCAGATGGGGCCCCTCACCGAGCCCCCGGGGGACAAGCTGCTGCGCGGCCTCACCAGACTTGAGCCGGGCCAGCGCTGGCTGATCCAGCCCCGTCGGCACGACGACCGGTTGTGGAGCCCCGGCGTCCGCGCCGGGGTCCGCCCAGGCAGTGAGTTCCATCAGGTGGAGTACTTCGGCCCGGTGCTCGGCCTGGTACAGGCCGCCTCGCTCGCGGAGGCTCTCCAGTGGCAGAACGGCACCCCCTACGGCCTCACCGCGGGGCTTCACTCGTTGGACGAGCGGGAGATCAACACCTGGCTGGACGGCATCGAGGCTGGCAACTGCTACATCAACCGCACCATCACCGGCGCCATCGTCCGCCGGCAGCCGTTCGGCGGGTGGAAGCGCTCAGCCGTGGGTCCCGGCGCCAAGGCCGGCGGGCCGCACTACGTGCAGAGCCTGGGCCGCTGGGAGGCCGCCCAGGAGTGGCCCGGCACGGGTGCCGGCCCCACGTCGCCGACCCTGGCGCGGTTGGTTCGCGCCTCGCGGGCGGCCCTCAGCCAGTCCGAGTCGCTGCGGCTCGGCGCCGCCGCGGCAGGTGATGAGGAGGCGGCGCGGGCGGTGTTCCTCGCCTCACACGACCCCACCGCCCTGTCCGCGGAACGCAACGTCCTGCGCTACCGGCCGGCGACGGTGACCGTCCGCGTCGAGGAGTGCGAGGAGTGGGCCATCCTGCGCGAGGCCTCAGCCGCGCTGGCTGTGGGCGCGCGGGCGCGGTTCTCTGCGCGCCGGCCGCTCAGCGACGGTGTCGCGGCGGCGCTGGACCAGGCCGGTTTCGAGGTAGGGGTGGAGGACGACGCACGCTTCGACGACGCCGCCGCAGGCCGGATCAGGCACCTCGGGAGGCGCGATCTGCTCGCGGACCTCGGCGGGTCGATCGACGCCACCGTGTACCCCGGGGGCCCTCTGCCAGGGCGGCTCGCCTGCCTGCCCTACGTGCGGGAGCAGTCGGTCTCCCTCACCGCGCATCGCTTCGGGCACGCCTCCCGGATCCGGGTAGACCTCTAGAGGGATGAGGAAACGGTTCAGGGCACCCCACCGGGGTGCCCTGAACCGTGAGTGAGGTCCGCGATCAGCGGCGCAGCCCGAGGCGTGCGATCAGCGCGCGGTAGTGCTCAATGTCGTTCTTGGCGACGTAGTTGAGCAGCCGGCGGCGCTGGCCGACCATGAGCAGCAGTCCGCGGCGGCTGTGGTGGTCTCCCTTGTGAGCCTTGAGGTGCTCCGTGAGGTGGGAGATCCGCTTGGTCAGCAGGGCGATCTGCACGTCAGGCGAGCCGGTGTCCCCGGGCGTGAGGGCGTAGTCGTCGATGATCTTCTTCTTGTCCACAGCATCCATAAAAATGGGTCCTTCCGGTTCGCTGCACGGCGCCCCCGTTGCGGGTGCTGTCGGGGCTCTGACGGGTCCGTGGCCGATCGAACGGCAACCTGGGAACCCTATCACCACCGGCGCAGCTCCCCCAAACCGCTCACTGTCCGGGGGTCGGACACCGTGAAGGGGTAGGGTGTGAGCAGTCCCTGCAGAGTGAACAAGGAGCCCCTATGGCCGTCGGCGTCCGTCCTGCGACATCAGCAGATCTTGAGGCCCTGCGAGCACGTCAGTCGCGGCCGGAACTCGGTCTGGTTGACGAGCACTTCGAGGCGCAGCAGCGCGGCGCGCTGATCTTCGCGGTCGCCTTCGACGGCGACGAGCCCCTGGGCACGGCGGTGCTCGACCTCGACGCGGACTCGATGACCCCCGAGCTGCGCAACATGTTCGTCTACCCGGAGGCCCGTCGTAAGGGCGCCGGCCGGGCATTGAGCCAGTTCCTCGAGTCGGAGGCTCGCGCGCGCGGCTTTGCCGCGGTCTACCTGGCGGTGGATCCCAACAACGAGAAGGCCGTGCCGCTGTACATCTCGCTCGAATACCACCCCACCGGCGAGCACCTGTTCGTCGACGAGCCCGAGGTGCAGCAGGTGGATCCCGACGCCGAGCCCAGCCAGCACTACGCCATCTACAAGAAGTCGTTGACCGCCCGCTGACACATGAGGCTCAGCCGAGGAGCCGCCTCCTGGCGGCCTCCACATCGGCGCCCATCTGCTCGACCAGGGCATCGATGCCGCTGAAGCGCACCTGTCCGCGAAGCCGCTCGACGAAATCGACGGCCACCTCCACCCCGTACAGCTCAAGGTCCGTGCGGTCGAGGACGTAGCTCTCCACCCTGCGGTCCGCACCGTCGAACGTGGGATTGGTCCCCACTGAGATGGCCGCGGGCATGGGTGCGCTGCCTCGTTCGTCGAGGTTGGTCAGCCACCCAGCGTAGACGCCGTCCGCGGGCACCGCCATATCGGTGGACACGGTGAGGTTCGCCGTCGGGAAGCCGAGGTCCCTGCCGCGCTGGTCACCCACCACCACCACCCCGCGGAAGCGGAAGGGTCTGGTGAGGTGCTGGGCCGCGCCCGCCACGTCGCCGGCTGCCAGAAGCTCCCGGATGGCGGTCGAGCAGGTGACCTCGTGGTTGATCACCTCGAGCTGGAGCGGGACCACCTCGAATCGTCCCGCGCCGAGTTCGGCGAGCGTCTTCACGTCGCCCGCGGCGCGATGACCGAAGCGGAAGTTCTCACCGACCACGACCCGCACCGGGTGCAGCGGGACGAGGAACCTGTCCACGAACTCCGCCGGGGACATCGCGGCCACCTCGGGGGTGAACCGGATGACGCGCACCTCGTGAGCCCCGGCACCCTTGAGCAGCTCGATGCGGGTCCGGAGATCGCTCAGCAGCTTCGGGGCCGCGGCGGGGCGCAGCACCGTCACCGGGTGCGGCCAGAAGGTCAGCACGACGAGAGGGTGATCGACGTCCCGCGTCGCCTCGGCGAGCACGCGGCGATGGCCGACATGTACCCCGTCGAAGTTGCCGATGACGACGACCGTTTCAGTCACAGTTGCTCAATCTGTCATGCTCCGACCAGCACCGCAAGCGGCCTCGCACCGCCGTCGGCCGGTTCATACAGGGCGAGCAGTTCCCCGGCAGGTGAGAGCATCCCCGTGGGCGAGCCCGGGACGGGGCGGGCCAGGGGACGACCGTAGCCGACGTCTCGGGCCTCGTCGTCGGTGAGGTCCACGACGGGGAAGCTGAGGCGCGCCGCGTCCGCCATCGACATCAGCGCCGGCGGCTCGTCGGCGAGGGCCACTGCGTTCTCCAGCGTGTAGTGCCCGATGCGGGTGCGCCTCAGAGCTGTGAGGTGACCGCCCACCCCGAGGGAGGCCCCGAGGTCGCGGGCGATCGCCCGGATGTAGGTGCCCGAGGAGCATTCGATATCCAGGTCCACGTCGAGGCGGGTGCCGTCGACGCGCACGGCCAGCACGTCGAGGCGGGCCACCGTGACGGGGCGCGGCTTCAGCTCGACGGCCTCCCCGGCCCGTGCCAGCGCGTAGGAACGTTTCCCGTCGACCTTGATGGCCGAGTAGCTGCTGGGCACCTGCTGGATGTCACCCCTCAAGGGGATGAGCGCGGCCTCCAGTTCGGACTCCGTCACGGCCGAGGCGTCCGCGACGAACACCACCTCGCCCTCGGCGTCGTCGGTGGCCGAGGACTCCCCCAGCCGGACGGTGGCCCGGTAGCGCTTGTCGTGCAGGGCCAGGTGCCCGAGCAGCCGGGTGGCCCGGTTCACGCCGAGGATGAGCACGCCCGTGGCCATGGGATCCAGGGTGCCGGCGTGCCCGATCTTCCGCGTGCCCAGGAGCCTGCGCAGCCGACCCACCACCTGGTGGGAGGTGACCCCCGACTCCTTGTCGACGATCACCACCCCCGAGGTCTGGGTCACTGCTCGTCGTCCTCCTCGGACTCGCGCGGCTTCCTGTACGGATCCGGCTCGCCGGCGAAGGTCTTGCCGGCGGCAGCCTGGGCCGCCGCGGCATCCTTGGCCTGCACCTCCGCCAACAGATCCTCCATGTGCCGCGCCACCTCGGGGGTGGCGTCGAGCACGAAGGACAGCGTGGGCGTGAACTTCATTCCCAGGTGCTGCCCCACAGTGGAGCGGAGCATGCCGGTGGCCGACTCGAGCGCGGCCGCCGATGCGGCGCGCGCCTCTTCGTCACCCAGCACTGTGTAGAAGGCCGTGGCGTCACGGTTGTCCCCGGTCAGCCTCACCTCCGTGAGGGTCACGAAGCCCAGACGGGGATCCTTGACGCGCCGCTCGATGGTGGTGGCGAGGATGACCTTGATCTGGTCCGCCAGCTTGGCGTTTCTTGGACCTGGCATCAGGAGCGCTCCTTCTCCACCATCTCGAACGTCTCGATGACGTCTCCGATGCGGATGTCGTTGTAGTTGTTCAGCGTGACGCCGCACTCGAAGCCCTCGCGGACCTCCGTGGCGTCGTCCTTCTCGCGTCGCAGCGAAGAGATGGAGCTGGTGGCCACCACCACACCGTCGCGCAGCAGGCGTGCGCTGGCGTTGCGACGGAGAGTGCCGTCGGTGACCATGCAGCCGGCGATGTTGCCGAACTTGGACGAGCGGAAGATCTCGCGGATCTCCGCCTGGCCACGCACTTCCTCGGCGAAGATCGGCTTGAGCATGCCCTTGAGCGCCGCCTCGATCTCGTCGATGGCCGAGTAGATGACCGAGTAGAACCGCATGTCCACGTTCTCGCGGTCCGCCATCTGCGCCGCGTGCGGCGTGGGCCGCACGTTGAAGCCGATGATGACAGCCTTCGAGGCCGCAGCCAGCGACACGTTGGTCTCAGTGATGGCACCGACACCGCGGTCGATGACACGCAGCGACACCTCGTCGTTGACCTCGATCTTCGACAGTGCATCCTCGAGCGCCTCGACAGAGCCTGCGCCGTCACCCTTGAGGATGAGCAGCAGCTCCTGGGCCTCGCCCTTCTCCAGCTGTTCGAACAGCTGGTCGAGGGTCTTGCGGCGGCTCGTCTTGGCCTGCTGGGCGGCGCGCATGCGCGCCTCCCGCTTGTCGGCGATCTGACGCGCCATGCGATCGTCCTCGACGACCAGCACGTTGTCGCCTGCCCCGGGCACGGACGTGAGTCCGAGCACCTGAACGGGCATCGACGGCGGGGCCGAGTCCATGATCTCGCCCTGATCGTTGATCAGCGCGCGGACACGACCGTGCGCGGAACCGGCCACGATCGAGTCGCCGATCCGCAGCGTGCCACGGTGCACCAGCACCGTCGCCACGGGGCCACGGCCCTTGTCCAGGTGCGCCTCGATGGCCACACCCTGAGCGGGCATGTCCGGGTTGGCGCGCAGGTCCAGAGCGGCATCCGCGGTCAGGACGATGGCCTCCAGAAGCTCGTCAAGGCCCTGGTGCGTGATGGCAGAGACGTCAACGAACTGGGTGTCGCCGCCGTACTCCTCCGGGACCAGGCCGTACTCGGAGAGCTGGCCTCGGACCCGGGTGGGATCTGCCGCCTCCTTGTCGATCTTGTTGACCGCCACCACGATCGGCACGTTCGCCGCCAAGGCGTGGTTGAGCGCCTCGATGGTCTGGGGCATCACGCCGTCATCCGCCGCCACCACCAGGACGGCGATGTCGGTGGACTTCGCGCCGCGGGCACGCATGGCGGTGAACGCCTCGTGGCCCGGGGTGTCGATGAACGTGATGGGACGGACGTTGCCGTCGACCTCAGTGACCACCTGGTAGGCGCCGATGGCCTGCGTGATGCCGCCGGCCTCCTTGGCCACGATGTTGGTGTCACGCAGGGCGTCCAGCAGCTTGGTCTTGCCGTGGTCCACGTGACCCATCACCGTCACGACGGGGGGACGGGCCTCAAGGTCGTCCTCGTCGCCGATGTTCTCGCCGAACTCCAGATCGAAGCTCTCCAACAGCTCGCGATCCTCGTCCTCGGGCGAGACCACCTCGATTCGGTAATCGAGCTCGGCACCCAGCACCTCGAGGGTGTCG
Organism: Arachnia sp.; assembly: GCA_035467795.1. Lineage (GTDB taxonomy): Bacteria > Actinomycetota > Actinomycetes > Propionibacteriales > Propionibacteriaceae > Arachnia. The sequence goes on from DATITN010000217.1 coordinate 21,448, forward strand.
TCTGCCACGGACTGGGTGGCCGTGACCATCTCACCGAGGTGGAACAGCACCTGCACCAACGACGCGGGCTCGACGCCGATCTTCTCTGCGAGGTCCGTCAGGGATGCGCCGCGGCGCAGGCGCACGGTGGCACCGTCGCCCTTACGCAGACGCACGCCGCCGATCGCCGGGGCCTCCATCTGGTCGAACTCTTGCCTACGCTGCTTCTTCGACTTGCGTCCGCGGCGACCGGCCGCGCCGCCGCGACCGAAGGCACCCTGCGTACCGCCGGTACGGCCGCGACCGCCACCGCGACCGCCACCGCCACCGCCACCAGCGGGGGCACCCATGCCGCCGCCCATCCCGGGACCGCCGGTTCCACCGGCACCGCCGGGACCACCAGGACGGCCACCACCGGGGCGACCACGGCCGGGGCCGCCAGGCCCAGCGGGCCGACCGCCACGGGCGGCCGGGGCGCCGAGCTGGGTGTTGGACGTCTTGGGCATCATCGCCGGGTTGGGGCGGGGCATGCCCGGAACCCCTCCGGTGCCGCCGGGACGGGGCATCCGGTCACCGCCGCCGGCAGGTGCGCCTGGGCGGGCACCGGGAGCGCCGGGACGGGCGCCGGGCGCGTCAGGGCGACGACGCTGCTGCGTCCCCATCCCCTGGGCGGGAGCAAACGGGTTGTTGCCGGGCCGAGGGGCGCCCGGCTTGCGGGAGCCGGCCCCGGGGGCCGGGGCTCCGGGCCTGGGTCCAGGGACACCTGGGCGGGGGGCCGAGGAGCCGGGTCCAGGACGCTGCCCGGGTGCGGCAGGCCGCTGCGGGGCCGGCGTGGCCGGGCGGGCCGCCTGGGGCGCCGGAGTCACGGGCGCAGCCGGGGGCGTGGCCGGCCGGGGTGCAGGGGCGGGTGCTGGCGCGGGCGCCGGTGCCGGTGCCGGTGCCGGGGTGGGCACGGAGGGCCTTGGGGCGGCGGGGCGCGCGGCATCCGTGGACGGGGCGGGCGCGGGGGCGGCCGG
>DATITN010000218.1:0-2719 GCA_035467795.1 Arachnia sp.
AAGAAGGAGGGCCAGATCGACTTCTACGCCCACCTCAAGCAGATCCGCTCGATCATCGGCCCCAACCGCACGCTGCACGTGCAGGTGCTGGCCAAGGACGCGCAGGGGATGATCGACGAGGCACACCGCCTGCTGGACAAGATCGACGCCAACGTCTACCCCAAGATCCCCACCACGGAGGCCGGCATCCAGGCCATGCGCACACTCAAGGAGGAGGGCGTGAAGGTCACTGCCACCGCCATCTACTCCAAGACGCAGGGCTTCCTGGCGATCGCGACCGGCGTCGACTACCTGGCGCCGTACTACAACCGCATGCAGAGCCTGGACATCGACACCCGCGGCATGATCAGCACGCTGGCCAGCTTCATCGACCGCTTCGACGCGCCGAGCAAGATCATGGCGGCCAGCTTCAAGAACATCTCCCAGGTCTCGCACGCCCTCGAGTCGGGCGCGCACGCCGTCACGCTGTCGCCGAAGCTGCTGCGCCAGGCCTTGTCGGCGCCGATGATCGAGGACGCCGTCGATGCCTTCATCTCGGACTGGAAGGATGTGCACGGGACGACCACGCTCCCCTGAGCGCACCCCGGCGTGGTCTGCTGAGGCTCGACGACGCATACCCCCTGGGGTATATACTCCTGTGAAACGAAGGAGTGTCCCATGGCCAAGATCATCACAATCGCCACCCCGACCCTCGGCGACCGCAGCTACGTGGTCCACGACGGGGAGGTGGCGTTCGTCATCGACCCCCAGCGCGACATCGATCGCGTCACGAAGATCCTCGACGACGAGGGGCTGCAGCTGAGCGCGGTCTTCGAGACCCACATCCACAACGACTACGTCACCGGCGGCCTGGCCCTGTCGCGCGAACGCGGCGCGGACTACTACGTCAACGCCGCAGACAGCGTGTCGTTCGAGCGCACCCCCATCGTCGACGAGCAGGTGGTGGAGGTGTCGCCCACCATGTCGGTCAAGGCGCTGGCCACCCCCGGGCACACGTTCACCCATCTGTCCTACGTCCTCTTCAACCCCACCGCGGACGACGACGACGCCCAGGGCCAGGCGGTCTTCAGCGGTGGGTCCCTGCTGTTCGGCGCCACCGGACGCCCGGACCTGCTCGGCGCCGCGCACACCCACGACCTGGTCCGGCACCAGTACCACTCCGCACACCGCCTCGCCACCGAACTCCCCGACGCGACGGAGATCATGCCCACGCACGGCTTCGGCAGCTTCTGCGCGGCCACCCAGACCAGCGGAACCGAGTCCACCATCGGGCGCGAGAAGCGGACCAACCCAGTACTCACGCAGGACGAGGCCGAGTGGATCGATGAGATCCTCGCCGGCCTGGACGTCTACCCCGCCTACTACGCGCACATGGCCCCGGCCAACTCATCGGGTCCCGGCGCGCCGGACCTCGCCGAACCCACGCAGGCGGACAAGGACGAGATCCGCGCCCGCCTGGAGAAGGGCGAGTGGGTGGTGGACCTGCGCAATCGCACGGCCTACGCCGCCGGCCACGTGCCGGGCAGCTTCAACTTCGGCCTGGACGGGCAACTCTCCACCTACATCGGCTGGATGATCCCGTGGGGGACGCCGCTCACGCTTCTCGGCGAGTCGAGGGAGCAGGTGGCCGAGGCGCAGCGGGAACTGGTGCGCATCGGCATCGAGCACATCGCGGCCAGCGCCACCGGCACCCCCGAGGACTGGACCGACGCGCCCGCCACCCTCCAGCAGGCGAACTTCGGCGACCTCAGCCAGGTCCGACACCACCGCCAGGTGGAGATCCTCGACGTGCGGCGCGCCTCCGAGTACGACACCGCGCACATCGACGGCGCGGTCAACATCCCGCTGCACGACCTGCTCACGCGCATCGGTGATGCCCCCGACGGCGAGATCTGGGTGCACTGCCAGAGCGGCTACCGCTCCTCCATTGCGGGCTCCATCCTGGCGGCGAAGGGCCTCAACGTGGTCATCATCGACGACCACTTCCCCAATGCAGAGACCAACGGCCTGCCGGTCGTGAGCAGGGCGTGAGCGCGGCCGACGTCGCCTGGTCGGGTAGTCGATGACGTGGTGGATCGCCCCCCTGGCCGTCGCCGTGGGCCTCGTCATGGGGGCGCTCGGGGGCGGCGGGGCGATCATCACCGTCCCGGTGCTGGTGTACCTGGCGGGTCAGCCGCCTGCCGCCGCGATGGCCGGCTCGCTGATCGTGGTCAGCGTCACGGCCAGCGCCGGGATGATCGGGCACTGGCGGGCTGGTCTGGTCCGCCCCGCCGAGGGGGTCGCGTTCGCCGCACTGGGATCCGCGGGGGCGATCGGCGGATCACTGCTGTCGATGCGGATGCCGGGCAACGTTCTCATGGCGCTGTTCGCAGTGCTTCTGCTCATCGTCGCGGCGGTGATGGCGAAGAAATACCTCCGCCCGTCGTCGGCCTCGCCGCGCGACGTGCCGCTCATGATTGAACGCGAACCGCTTCGCGTCAACTGGCGCCAGATCGGCCTGGTGGCGCTGACCGCCACCGGGGTCGGCCTGCTCACGGGGTTCTTCGGAGTGGGCGGCGGGTTCGCCATCGTGCCCGCACTCGTCCTCGCCCTCGGGTTCACGATGCAGCAGGCGGTGGCCACGTCGCTGCTGGTCATCGTGCTGAACTCGCTGGTGGCGCTCGCCACCAGGCTGACGGTCGCCACCGACATCGACTGGGCGATGATCGGATGGTTCAGC
>DATITN010000219.1:0-10453 GCA_035467795.1 Arachnia sp.
CAGTCCGACGGCGGCGTCAAGCTCCGCGGAGGGGGTGGGAGCGGGCGCCGCGGTGAGCGCGTTGGGGCTGGCGGGCGTGGGGTCGCCGAGGACCGGGGCGTCGTCGGCGAGGGTGCAGCCGAAGCCGGTGGAGTACCAGGCGCGCTGCCGGGCGATCGCGCCCAGGACAGAGGTGCGGGCACCGTCGTCGGTGGTACTGGTGCGCAGGTAGGGCACCTGTGGATTGGGTGGGAGGTCGGCGTCGGAGGGTCGGTCCGCGAGGCGCGTGAGCGCGCACGCGTTGTGGGCGGCGTAGCCGGTGCCGGTGAGGAGGAGTGGGCGCGCGTACCAGTAGCCGGCGGCGGCGACGATGACCGCGAGTGCGACAAAGGCCAGCAGGATCCGGATCACCCAACGCATGCCCAGAACCTACCAACCCACTGGATGCCGAGCCGCCAAGCGGTGCACCCCGCGTCCCCGCAGGCTGAGCGCTCAGGGAACCTCGAACCGGATCGACTCCACGACGCCTCGCATCGCCGCCAGATCCTCGGCCGTGGCTGAGGGCATCGAGAAGGCGTCGACCACCAGCCGCTCCCCGCTGATGTCGAGGATCCAGGCCAGGGCCACGGGTGTGAACCTCCTGTTAATACAACGCGAAGAGGCCGGGCGGTCTCCCGCCCGGCCCCCACCAGCGCTGGATCAGCCGTTGAACAGGGCGTTGACCTGCTCGTTGGCGGCATCCAGCGAATCGGGCTCCGCCGCACCTGAGAACACCGCGTCAACCGCGGGGTTCATGATGTTGGTGATCTGCGAGGCGTAGTCAGTGATCGGGAACAGGAACGTGGTGCCCTCGTTCACGTGCACCAGGAAGGGCTCGACGTCGATGTCGCGATCGGCGAACGCAGCCTGAGCCTTCTCGGTGGCGCTGGGGATGGCCGGGAAGACGACGCCCGCCTCGCCGACGATGTCCTGGCAGGCAGCCGAGCCGAGGTACTCAACCCACTTGATGGCTGCGGCCTTGTTGTCCGAACCGGACCACACGGAGTCCGCCAGGCCGTTGTACATCGACGCACGCTCGCCTGAGGGACCGGTGGGGGTGGGGGCGAGGCCCGTCTCGATGCCGGTGTAGCCGAACATCTGGTTGATCATCCAGGAACCGTTGGTGATCATGGCGTACTTGCCGGCGCCATAGATGTCTCCGGAGCTCTGGCCGGTGACCGACTCGATGGTGGGCATGTAGCCCTTCTCGGCGAGGGAGGCCATCCAGCTGATGGTGTCTTTGAACTCGGGAGCGTCGAAGTTGTACTTCGTGCCCCAGGGGTTCTTGTCGGTGAAGGTCCAGTCAGTGGTGCCGGAGTACATGCTCCACTGGGTCTGGCCGCTGCCGCCGCCGGAGCCGCCGTCTAGGCCGAGGCCGTAGACCGCGACCCTGTCCTTGTCGAAGCCCGGCTCATCGCCCCGGACGCCGTTGTTGTCGATGGTGAGGTGGGCGATCATCTCCTCGTAGGTGCCGCCGTCCTCGGGGTTCCACTCCAGGGTGGCCAGCTCCGCCTCGTCAACTCCCGCGTCGGCGATCAGCGCCTTGTTGTAGAAGATGGCGACGGTGTCGAAGTCCTTGGGCAAGCCGTAGCGCTCGCCGTCCTGGCCGACCCACAGATCGGCGAGGCCCTCCTGGTAGCCGTCGACGTCCACGCCGTCAGCCTCGAGGGTGGCGGTCAACGACTGCAGCTGGCCCTGCGTGACGAACTCGGGGTACTTCGACAGGTGGTTGGTGAAGACGTCCGGCGCGGTACCTGCGACGAAGCCGTTGGTGAGACCGGACCAGTAGTCGTCCCAGGAGTACTGCGAGATGGTGACGGTGACGCCCGACTCCTCCTGGAAGCCTGCCGCGCACTGCTCGTAGGCGGCCTTCTGGTTGTTGTCCCAGAGCCAGTAGTCGATCTCACCGGAGGCGGCGCTGGTGTCGATGGCGTCGCCGCCGCCGGTGGTGGCGGTGGGTTCGGTGTCGCCGCCGCATGCGGTCAGCGACAGGGAGAGGGCCGTGATGGCAGCGAGGGCCGTGCCGGCCTTGCGGAAGTTGAACGTGGCCATGGGGTGTCCTTTCGGAGAGGGGTGAGGGAGAGAGGGCGGACGGGGGGAGGTGGGCGGCTTGCGGGCTACTTGCTGCCCGAGTAGCCGATCGAGTCGATGATCTTGCGGGCGAACATGAAGAACAGGATGAGGACGGGGATCGCGGCGACGAGGGTCGCGGCCATGAGGCCGGCCCAGTCCGGCGAGCCGGCGGGGGTTTGGGAGCGGAACACGCCGAGCGCCACGGTGAGCACCTTGGTGTTCTCGGAGTTGCCCACCAGCAGCGGCCAGAAGTAGTCGTTCCAGGTGGTGATGAAGGTCAGGATGCCCAGGGTGGTGATGGGCGCGGTGCTCATCGGGAGGATGATTTTGAAGAACGTGCGCCATGGGCCAGCCCCGTCGAGCGACGCCGACTCCTCGATCTCCCTGTTGATGCCCAGGAAGAACTGGCGCAGGAAGAAGATGGCGAACGGTGTCATGAGGAAGGTGGGCAGGATCATCCCGGGAAATGTGTTGAGCAGGCCCAGGTTCTTGATCAGGAGGAAGTTGGGCAGGCTGGTGAAGATCGGCGGCACCAGGAGCGCGCCGAGGAAGATCCCGAACACGAGGTTGCGGCCGGGCCAGCGCAGCCGGGCGAAGGCGTAGGCGGCCATCGCGGAGAAGAACACCTGGCCGAGCGTGACCGCGCCGGCGTAGATGACCGAGTTGCGCAGGTAGAGCCAGAAGTTCACCGACGCGCCGGAGCCGCCCTCGGCGATGGCCTCTTCCTGTGTGGCGAGTCCGAGCACGCGCTCGAAGGCGCCGAAGGTGAAGTCGACGGGGAGGAGTGACGACGGGTCCGACGACAGCGACCTGGTGGTGGACAGTGCCGTGCGGATCATCCAGTAGAAGGGGAAGAGGGACAGGATCAGGAACCCGATCATCACGGCCCAGGCGAGGATGCGTCCAGCCGTCCACTTCTTCTTGTTGCGCGTGACCGGCGCCTCGGTGGTGGTGTCAGCGTGATTAGCCATGACGGGTCTCCTTACGCCAGGTCCGACTCGCCGGCGCGCAGCATCCGCAGTTGGATGGCGGCCAGGACGGCGAGGATGATGAAGAGGATGACGGCCAGCGCGCTGCCGTAGCCGAACTGACCTTCACCGAAGGCCTTCTGATAGATGTAGTACTGCATCACGCGGGTGACGTTGACGGGTCCGCCTCTCGTGGTGACGGCGACGGTATCGAACACCTGGAACGAACCGGTGACCGTGATGACCAGGATCATCGCCAGCACGGGGCGCAACAGTGGCAGCGTCATCTTCCAGAACGAGGTCCACTCGGAGGCGCCGTCGATAGAGGCGGCCTCGTAGATGTACTTCGGAATGGTCTGCATGCCGGCGAACACCAGAAGAGCGGTGTATCCCATGTGCCTCCACACGTTGACGAAGGCGATGGTGGGGATGGCCCACATCTCGTCGGCGAAGAAGGCGATCTTGGTCATGCCCAGCCATTCAATGGCCTGGTTGAAGAGGCCGATCTGGTAGTCCAGCAGCCAGAACCACAGCATGGCGGCGATGACGTTGGAGATCAGCCACGGCATCAGCAGCGCGCCTCGCAGCACGATCGACTTGGTGAGCCGCTGCATCATCACAGCCAGCAGGATCGCGATGACCGTCTGGAAGCCGATGTTGAGGATCACGTAGCCGAGGGTCACCCACATGGCGTTCCAGAACAGCGGGTCGACGGCGATCTTCTCGAAGTTCTCGGTGCCGATCCAGGTGGGCGTGCCCAGGATGTTGTACTGCGTGAAGCTGAAGTAGACGCCGCGGATGGCCGGTACGAGGTAGAACACCACGAATCCGACGGCCGCGGGAAGGATGAACAGCATCGCCGTGGCCAGGTCGTTCTTGCGCTTGCGAACTGGAGCGCCACTCCTGCGCTTGCGGCCTGGAGCGACGCTGTGCTCGATTGCTCGTGTACTCACCACATTCCCCTCTTTGGGACTGGCCCCGGCATCTCTGACGGGGGGTGCGGGTTGCAAAACAGAATCTACACGCGTAACCGGGAGGGCGCAAGAGGCCGTTACAGAATCGTTATTCTTGGAAACTACCGCTTGCATTGGCATCGCAAGTGGTGCGACCATGATGTCTACATGCGTAGATGACCGACGGACAATGCAGTTCCAGCCACGCCGGTCACTCCCCACAGAACCCGCTCAGATCCAGGAGGATCCCCACCATGAGCCATCGCGTCCACGCGTTCGTCACCCTGTCCGCGGAGGGGGTCGGCGTCGTCGTCGACCTCACCGACGGCAGGCTCCCCGCGCTCCTGCACTGGGGCCCGGAGCTCGGCAGCCTCACCCTCGACGACGCGACCGCGCTCGCACTCACCGCCGTCATGCCGGTGGCGCCCAGCATGGTCGACGACCCCACCCGCCTCTCGATCCTCCCCGAGCACTGGGCCGGCTGGATGGGTCGCCCCGGGCTCAGCGGGTCACGCAACGACGGCTCCGCGTGGTCGCCGAAGTTCATCACCCACACCCTCCTGATCGACGGCGTGGAGACCGACGCCTCAGCCGACCAGGCGACCCTCGTGGAACTCGGGCTGGGCAGCCTCACGGTGCTCGCCGCCGACGACGCGGCCGGCCTCGAGCTGGCCCTCACCCTCGAGCTCACCCCCGGCGGGGTGCTGCGCAGCCAGGCGCGGCTCACCAACACCGGCGACGACGACTACCGCGTCGACGACCTGATCCTCGCCTACCCCGTCCCCACCGTCGCCTCGGAGCTGCAGGACCAGGCGGGCCGCTGGGCCAAGGAGCGGGTGCCGCAGCGCCGCGCCTTCACCGTCGGCGCGCACGTCCGCGAAGGCCGCAAGGGCCGCACCGGCGCCGACGCCGCCACGGTCCTCCACGCCGGCGTCCCCGGTTTCAGTTTCGCCGAGGGCGAGGTGTGGGGCGTGCACGTGGGCTGGTCGGGCAACCACACCCACATCGCCGAGCGCGGCTTCACGGGAGAGCAGTTCATCGGCGGCGGTGAGCTCCTGCTCCCCGGCGAGGTCACCCTCGCGCCAGGCGCCGCGTACGAGTCCCCCTGGCTGTACGGCTCCCACGGCGTCGGCCTCGACGAGGTGGCCCGCCGGTTCCACCGGTACCTGAGATCGCGGCCGCAGCACCCGTCGTCAACGCGCCCGGTCACCATCAACGTGTGGGAGGCGGTCTACTTCGACCACTCCCTCCAACCGCTCCTGGACCTCGCGGAGAAGGCGGCCGCGGTCGGCGTGGAGCGCTACGTGCTTGACGACGGCTGGTTCGGCGGCCGCCGCGACGACCACGCCGGCCTCGGGGACTGGGTGGTGTCCACCGACATCTGGCCCGACGGCCTCCACCCGCTGGTCAACCGCGTCAAGGAGCTCGGCATGCAGTTCGGGCTCTGGTTCGAGCCTGAGATGGTCAACGAGGACTCCGACGTGGCCCGCTCTCACCCCGAGTGGATCATGGCCACCGGCGCGCGGATGCCGATCGAGACCCGCTTCCAGCAGGTGATCAACCTCGGCATCCCCGAGTGCTACGCCTACCTGCGCGACCAGATGTTTGCCATCCTCGCCGAGTACGACATCAGCTACATCAAGTGGGACCACAACCGCGACCTCATCGACGCCGGCACCCACCCACTCGGACAGGCGGGCGTGCACGCCCAGACGCAGGCCGTCTACCGGCTGATCGACGAGCTGAAGGCCGCCCACCCCGGCCTGGAGATCGAGTCCTGCTCCTCCGGCGGCGCACGCGTGGACCTCGGCATCCTGCAGCGCACGGACCGCGTGTGGGTCTCGGACTGCATCGACCCGCTGGAACGCCAGCAGATGATGCGCTGGACCCAACAACTCCTGCCGCCCGAGATGCTGGGCTCGCACATCGCCTCTGGCACCTCGCACACCACCGGCCGCACGCACGAGCTCAACTTCCGGGCCGCCACCGCGATCTTCGGGCACCTGGGGATCGAGTGGGACCTGCGCCAGGCGTCGGAGTCCGAGTTGGAGGAGCTCACCGACTGGGTGGCCTTCCACAAGGAGCACCGCTCGCTGCTGCACGGCGGCGACCTGGTGCGGCTGGACTTCCCGGACGAGTCGCTGACCGCCACTGGCGTCGTCGCGCCGGATCGGTCTCGGGCCATCTACTCCTACGCGGCGGTCTCCACCCACGTCACGAGCCTCCGCGGGCGGCTGCGGATGCCGGGGCTGGATCCGAGGCGCCGATACCGGGTGTCGCCGGCGCTGGTGGGTCGGCTTCCGTCGGGGCTGCGTCCGCCGTCGTGGTGGGGCGTGAAGCGCGACATGACCACCGAGACCGTGGACCTCACCCACGGCCGTCCGCCGAAGCTGGTGCCCGTGGCCGACGAGGCCGGCGTCGTGCTGCCTGGCAGCGTGCTGTCCTCGGCTGGGCTGATGGAGGCCTCCGTCCATCCCGATCACGCGCTCATCTACCTGGTGGAGGCCGTCGACTGAGCGGTTTCCGGGCGGGGCCGGCGGCCAATAGGCTCTGATCACACACACCATCAGGGGAGACGATGACCAGCGAGAACGGGAAGCCAGCACGTGGCGCAACCCGCGACGATGTCGCGCGCCTCGCGGGTGTGAGCTCCGCCGTCGTGAGCTACGTGGTCAACAACGGTCCGCGTCCGGTGGCCGCCGCCACCCGGACGCGGGTCCTTGACGCCATCGACAAGCTCGGATACCGCCCCAACGCGGCCGCGCGCTCGTTGATCATGGGTCGCTCAGACCTGGTGGGGCTGATCGTCCCCGACGTCCGGAACCCCTACTTCGCGGCGCTCGCGCAGGCCGTCGAGGTGGAGGCCCGAGCCAAGGGGGTCAACCTGGTGTTGGCGCAGGGGGCGACGGGGCACCTGGCGGCGCTCATCGAGTCGCTCAGCGGGCACCTGGTGGCCGGGATCATCACGGCCGCCGTGCCGGAGAAGGCCGCACTCGAGGTGATCCTGCGCAACAAGATCACCATGGTGCGGCTCTCCCTCGTGCCGCCGGACATCGACGACACCTCGGTGCTGCCAGACTTCTACGGCGGCGCCCGCGAAGCGGTGCGCCACCTCGTCGAGGTGCACGGGCATCGTCGGATCGCGCTGGTCGCGGGTTCAGACACGCCCACCGACCACCGGGTGTTGGACGACCGCGAGCGGGCGTGGCGCGACGTGCTGGCCTCTGCAGGACTGCCCACCGACGCGCTGATCCGCGTCAACTGGTCGCTGGCCGCCGGGCGTGAGGCTGCGGCGCGGATGGTTGACGATTTCCCGGACTGCACGGCCGTGTTCACTATGTCGGACCAGCAGGCCATCGGGCTCATCTCCGGCCTGGCCGCCGCAGGACGCTCCATCCCGGGAGACGTGGCCATCGCGTCGTTCGACGGCTCGCCAGAGGCGGAGTTCACCATCCCGCCGCTGACCACGGCCAGCGTCCCGATGGCGGCCATGGCGAAGGCCGCGGTGGACGGGCTCCTGGACCCCAGTCGCAAGGGCGTGGTCCTCCAGCCCGAACTGATTCTGCGCCAGTCCTGCGGCTGCTGACGTTGGCGGGGTTCGCCCCAGCACGCAACATTTGCGCTGGGACGCGGACGCCTGCTGTGGACTTCTGGCTCGACGGCCCCTGTCCCGACGGGATCAGACGGTCTAGCCTGGTCGGCACTCATCGACCGGAGGTTCAGCCATGCCCATCGGATCACGGCCCAGATTGCTCGCACTGACAGCGGCCCTCGCGCTCGGGCTCACTGCGTGTGGAGGCGCAGGTGACGACGCCGCAACCACCGCCGAGGACATCGCGTCCCAGGCCAGCGCCGCCGCAGACCCATCAGCCCCGATCTCCCGCGAGGACCTGGAGGAGAACGCCTCGGAGATGGCGGAGGACTTCTCCGACATGGCCGACAATCTCGAGGGGCAGCAGACCGGCGGCTCCGCATCCCTCACCGTCGGGGATGAGACCTGGGACTTCGACGGTGTCCTGTGCGCGTTCGGCCCGGACGAGATCGGCCAGGAGGGGGCCGAGTTCGTGCTGTCCGCAATCGCCGACGGCGTCCAGTTCTACCTGTCCATCGACGAGTTCGGGCACTCCGCCAGCATCCACGACGTCCAGAACTTCGAGGATCCGACCGTCAGCTGGGATTCCGACATGAGCGCCGACGGGTTCATCACCGTCAGCGGCAAGGAGGCCAGCGGGGAGGTGGGGTTCGTCGACTACGAGAGCGACCTCATGGAATCGGTCCCGGGGAGCTTTGAGGCCACCTGCCCCTGAGCCGTCTTCCGCTGGCTGAGGAGCCGCGACCCCCTCCGCTGGTTGAGCCCGCCGCGGCGCGAAGCGCCCGCTGCGGTGTCGAAACCCACGTGAGTGCTCCGCCGAACCTGGGCTCCGCGAGGGCTGGCGGTCAGAGGGCCGACAACCGCTCGTCGAGCCGGGTCCGGACGTGCGGCGGGACCCCGAAGAGCACGTCTCCCAACCGGCACCCCTCGGTCCAGGCAGTCCGCGCGAAGAAGCCGTCGGCATAGCCCGCCGAGAACTCGGTCAGCTCCTCACGGATGGCCGCGACCGCAGCCGGCCGGTCCACCAGCTCTGCCAGCGTCGAGCGCACCGACAGCGACCCCGCCGCCTCACGGAACCGCGGATACTGCGACTCGAAACGGTGCGCACCCGAGCCAACCTCGACGGGGTCGAGGCCGGGGAGCCGCACCTCCGCCGTCGAGTTCGGCGGCACCACCACGTCGACCACGAGTCCCTCCCCCTCACGCCGCCAGAGCACCGACGCCGTGCCGTGAGTCGTGTCGTGCTCGGCGCGGGCCCACTCGATGCCGGGCACCGGCGTCGGCTTCACGAGCAGCAGCGACCCGCCGGGCGTCAGCGGCGACAACCCCACCAACGAGCGGTGCAGCCAGTCGGCCACCGCCCCGAACGCGTAGTGGTTGAACGACGTCATCTCGCCGGGGTTGATGGAGCCGTCAGGGAGCATCGAGTCCCACCGCTCCCAGATGGTGGTCGCTCCCATGGTCACCGGGTAGAGCCAGGACGGGCACTGCGTCTGCAGCAGCAGCCTGCCCGCGGCCTCGGCGTGGCCGGTATCCGTGAGGGCCCCCAGGATGAGCGGCGTGCCGACGAACCCGGTCGCGATCGTGTAGCCCGCGGCCCGGACCCGCTCGGCGAGCCGGTCCCCCAGCGCCTGCCTCAGCGTCGGCTCGGCCACCAGGTCGAACCCGATGGCCAGCGCGTAAGCGGTGGGCGCATCGGACATCATCCGCCCAGCGGGAGTGACGTACGCCGCACGGAAGGCCGCTGCGACGGCGTCCGCGCGTTCGGCGTAGTGAGCGGCTTCGGCCGCCCGCCCGAGCACCTCCGCCGCCTCCGCGACCACCCGGCAGGACCGCGCGACATACGCCGTGGCGACGACGTCCCGCGACACCTTCGACTCCCCAGGCGCGTCCGGGGGCGACGTCGGGTCCAGCCAGTCGCCGAACTGCATGGACCCCTCCCACAGGAGGTCGTCGTCGGCCTGCTCCAGCATCCGGTCGGCCCAGGTGCGCATCGAGTCGAACTGGTCGGCGAGGATCTGCGGGTCGCCGTAGCGCTCCCACAACGCCCACGGCACGAGGGTGGCCGCATCGCCCCAGGCCGCCGTCGGCTTGACCTCGTCGGCGAGCGCGTCGGGGATCACGAACGGCACCAGCCCGCCGTGGGCGGCCTGCTCGACGGCGAGGTCGCGCAGCCAGTCGGCCAGGAAGCCGCTGCAGTCGAACAGTGTGGTCGCGGTGGGCGAGAACACCTGGAGGTCACCGGTCCAGCCCAGCCGCTCGTCGCGCTGCGGGCAGTCTGTGGGCACGGACAGGAAGTTGCCGCGCATGCCCCAGACCACGTTCTCGTGGAGGCGGTTGACCAGCGGGTCCGAGCACTCGAAGGTCGCGGTGGGGCGCATATCGCTGTGCATAACGCGGGCAGTGACGGCCGAAGAGTCCACCTCGCCGGGCCAGCCGGAGATCTCCGCATAACGGAAGCCGTGGAAGGTGAAGCGCGGCTCGAGCACGACGGGTCCGCCGGGGAGCGTGAAGGTGTCGGTCTGCACGGCGTCGCGCAGTGGGCGGACACCGAGTTCGCCATCCTCGAGCACCTCGGCGTGGCGAAGCGTCAGAATGGTGCCCGCGGGGAGGTCGGCCGTGAGCCGTAGCCGGCCGACGAGGTTCTGCCCGAAGTCCAGCACGGTCGCCCCCGACGGCGTCGTGAGCACCTCCAGCACCGGCAGCTCCCGGGTGCAGCGGACCGGCGGGGCGAGTTTGGGCTCGGGGACCAGGCCGACGTCCTCAACCCGCACCGGCGTCCAGCCGTCGGCAGCGGCGCCGGGGAGGTCCCAGCCGAGGTGCGCCCGGCGCAGGTCCACCGTCTCGCC
>DATITN010000220.1:0-3939 GCA_035467795.1 Arachnia sp.
GTCGCGATGAAGTCCGCGATGCTGACACTCCCCTCAAGTGGGTGCCGCATGTAGGTGTTGTCCGCGAGGCTGTATCTGTTCCGACGGCCGGACTTCTCTCTCACTACATAGCCGTGCGACACCAGCTCGCCCACGATCTGTTGGACCGCCCGCTCCGTGATGCCCACCTGCTCCGCAATGTCGCGCATGCGTGCCGTCGGGTCTTTGGACAGCGCCACGAGCACGTGCCCATAGTTGGTCAGGAAGGTCCAGTCGTCGGAGGGCATGCTGAATCCTATTACGCGAGTTGTGGTTCGGGATTCAGGCCAGATCCCATCGACGAACCACCTTCGGCTTCCAGCTGGCCCATCTGGAGCCGGCCAACCGCGGGAAGGCCAGGCCAGGGGAGGAGGTCAATCCCGGATGATCATGGCCAACCCGCCGAAGGCCGGCAGCTCGACGCTGAACCCGCCCAGATCGTCGACGGTTCCCACCTTCCGCCGGGTGCTCAGGTCGAACACCCTCCCCGACGGCAGCGCCTCGGACTGGATACGCGCCTCGATCTTCTCGGCCCCGAAGTTGAGGGCGGTGATCTGCGTGGCGCCGACCTCCAGCTCGTTGACCAGCACCAGCAGCGCCTTGTTGCCCACCTCCGGCACGTCCATCAGGCGACCCGACGCCAGGCCGTTGCGCTTGCGGACCTTGAGGACGGCCGCCAGGCGGGAGGCGAAGGAGGTGTCGCGCTTGAGCTGCTCGGGCAGCGGGCCATACAGCGTGCGGGCCCTGGGCATCCCCGAGGCGGACTTCTTCACCTCGGGTGCTACCCCGAGGATGTCGTAGGCGCCGCGCTCGATCCAGCGGGTGTCGCCGCTGCTGATGAGGCTCTTCACCGCGTCGCGCTCCAACGGCAGGGCCCCGACAAGGTCCCAGCCGGAGAGCGCGAACACGCCCGGCTGCCACGCGTTGTACATGCAGAGCAGGAGGTGGGCGGCGGAGATCCGCCGGACGTCGGCGTCGGAGATGGTGTTCAGGTCCGAGATGCCGAGCGAGGCGGTGACGATCGATGCGGTGGTGCTCGCGATGCCGTTCTGCGTGAAGATCGCGTTGTAGGGCGCGGCGTCGCCTGTGAGCGTCTCGCGCATGGTCTGGCGGATGTGTTCGGCCAGGTCGTGGCCGCGGTAGTCGACCCCGCCGAGGGTGTACAGGTCGTCGCGGTGCGCGGCCGCGAAGTGGACCAGTTCGTAGGTGAGCTCGTCGTGGTTCTGCATGGCGTGGACCAGAGAGGCCTGGTCGATGCCGATGTCCATCGCCTCACGCAGCACCAGCCGCAGGAACTCGGTGTCGCCGGTGGCCAGCGCCACCTGGGCGGCGGGTCGGGTGACGAAGTCGTAGGACAGGTCCGGCCCGACGGCGCCCGTGCGCTGGATGTCGTCCATCGCCAGGTTGAGTTCCTGGAAGGTGAAGCCGCCCACCTTGCGCACCAGGGAGCCGATCAGTTGGTTGGCGGCCTGGGACAGGGGATGGCCCTCGGACCAGGCGGGGGCGTCGACGGCGCGCTCCACGCCCAGGAAGCCGTTGGCGTCCAGCCGCAGTCCGCCCGAGCCCAGATCCAGCAGCGAGTGCAGGGCGTCACCCATCACCAGGCGCATGCCGGCGCAGGTGGGGTCCAGCCAGTTGATGGTGGGCTGCCCCTCCTTGAAGTAGTGCAGGTAGACCCAGCGGCGCAGCGTTCCCTTGGTGTCGCGGATCGGCGGCGTGACGGACCAGTTGGTCTCCTTGACGCCGGGCTCATAGAAGATGACGCGCTGCAGCGCGCCGATGATGTAGCCCTCGTCGGCCAGAGCCCGCTCCACCTCCGGCGTGAGGTTGACAGAGTCGCGTCCCTCCGGGACGTCCGGCAGCAGGTGCCACGCCGGCTCGGGGATGTCGACCATGTGGTAGATGCCCGGGTAGTCCCGGTAGTTGAGCTCCGCGAGCCGGAAGTCGGCGCCCTTGCCGGTGTGGCCAGGGACGATGTCGTCGATGATGGTGCCGTTGTGACGAGTGGCCATCTCGCCCATCTCGCGGAACTCGTCCTCGGTGCCGAACAGCGGGTCGATGGCCATGGACATGCGGTCGAAGTGCCCGTCCACGCTGGGGGTCACCTCCCATCCGTCGAGCCCGCCGGCCAGCTTGACCGGGCCCGTGTGCAGCGCATCGATGCCCACGGCGGCGAACGCCTCCCACAGCTCGGCCGAGCCGAGAGCGCCGAGGAACGACTGGCCGGGCGCGGTGATGTGCGACAGGGGGTAGGCGGTGTACCAGACCGACGCGCGCTGAAGGGCGGCCCGCGGGTCCGGGTGGGCGTAGGGGTTGGACCACATGGTGTGACTGCCGGCGAGCTGCCGGGCCACCTTCTCCGCGTCGTGGAGCATCGACTGCTCCTCGAGCCACTCGACGTAGGCGCGGTTCGTGCCCGACGGCTCGAAGGGCGGGGTGATGGGGCTCTCATCGCCTTGACGACGGCGTGCGCGGGGGCGCAGCCGCGCCGGCCGCGCGGCGAAGCGGGCCTCGTCGAAGGTGATCTCCGGCATCTCATCCTCATGTGGCTCGACGACACGGTCGGGCTCCGGGGCGGCGGTCTTCTCGGGGGCTTCGTCGGTGCGCTTGATCACTTGTCCGAGGCTACCGGCCCGCGCCGCGGTACCGCGGGGTTTCGCCTCCGTCGCTCCCCGGCCCGGCCCGTTGCGGATGCCCCCTAGGGCCCGGATGAGCGGGCACGACACGCCGTCGCTTCCCGGCCTCGGGCGCCCAGGCGTGCCCGGACCTCGATCGGGGCGGCGTTTCGTGCGCGGCCCGTGGGCACGCCACGGAATCCGGAAATCAGGGTTGAGTGTAGTAGACTCAACCCTGAAACTGCTGCTAGGAGACACCCTGATGAACACCGAAAAGCTCACGACGAAGTCCCGCGACGCCGTCACGGCGGCGGTCCGACAGGCACTCACCCACGGCAACCCGAACACCGAGCCCGTGCACCTGCTGCACGGACTCCTGCTCACCCCTGACAACACCGTCGGCGCGCTGCTTGAAGCGGCAGGAGCCGACCCCGCGCAGGTCGACGCGGCCGCCACCGCCGCCATCGCGAAGATGCCCTCCACCAGCGGGTCCTCCGTCTCCCAGCCGGCGCTGTCCGGCCCGTTCGCGCGCGTCCTCGCCTCGGCCGAGACCCTCGCCGACAGCCTCGGCGACGACTTCGTCGCCACCGAACACCTTTTGATCGGGCTGGCGATGGTGGCCTCGGACGCCAAGACCATCCTTGACCGCGCCGGCGTCACCACGGACGCGCTGAAGGCGAAGTTCGCGGAGATGCGCGGCGGCAAGCGGGTCACCTCGGCGGAGTCCGAGGGCGGCGAGTCCGCGCTGGACAAGTACTCGATCGACCTCACAGAGCGCGCCCGCTCCGGCAAGCTGGACCCGGTCATCGGCCGCGATTCGGAGATCCGACGCGTCGTCCAGGTGCTCGCCCGCCGCACGAAGAACAACCCCGTCCTGATCGGCGAGCCCGGCGTGGGCAAGACCGCCGTCGTCGAGGGCCTCGCGCAGCGCCTCGTGGCCGGAGACGTGCCGGATTCGCTCAAGGGCCGACGCCTGGTCTCGCTGGACCTGGCGTCGATGGTGGCCGGCGCCAAGTACCGCGGCGAGTTCGAGGAGCGGCTGAAGGCCGTCCTCTCCGAGATCCGCGAGGCTGAGGGGCAGATCGTCACCTTCATCGACGAGCTCCACACCGTCGTCGGCGCCGGGGCCTCGGGTGAGGGCGCGATGGATGCGGGCAACATGCTGAAGCCCATGCTGGCCCGCGGCGAGCTGCGGATGATCGGCGCCACCACGCTGGACGAGTACCGCGAGCGGATCGAGAAGGACCCGGCCCTGGAGCGACGCTTCCAGCAGGTCTACGTGGGCGAGCCGTCGGTCGACGACACC